>NZ_JAIUHU010000010.1:0-225166 GCF_020165275.1 Mesorhizobium sp. Ca11
CTCCGGAGGGGGGAAAGGTGGCGCTGCGAAGCAGCGACGGATTGGGGGAACCACGTGGCAATCAAGCCTCAGGTCGACCAGTCACGCCAGTCACAGAGTACGTGTGCATAGCGTAGCCCGTTTTACGGGTAGAAGGTGCCGGCAGGCAGATGAGGGCCAGCGCCGAGCTCAACAATTACCAAGGCAGTTCACGCCGCCAGCAGCGACTTCAGCTTGACCGCTTGCGAGCCGAGCGCTTCCGGGGCTGGGGTCGCCCGCTTGGCAATCAGCATTTCCGCCAGCCGGATGTCGCGCGCCACCGCATTGCCGGGGCCGATGCCGCTGGCGGCCACCAGCCTGCCATCCTCGGCCAGATGGAACAGGATGAAGGCGCCGTCGTCGAGGTCGCGCCGCACGATACTCTTGCCTTCGTCCGACAGCCCGGCGATCTGCAGGGTCAGCCCATACTGATCCGACCAGGACCACGGCACGGCGGCATGCGCCTCTTCGGCGCCCAGCATGTTCTTCGCGGCCAAGGCGCCCTGTTCCTGGGCGTTGCGCCAGGCTTCGAGGCGCACGCGCCGGCCGCCATAGACGGCAAGCGGGAACGAGCAGCAGTCGCCCGCGGCGAAGATATCCGGGTCGGCGGTGCGCAACTGCTCGTCGACTGCGATGCCGTTGTCGATCGCCAGTCCCGCCTCAGCGGCAAGCGCGGTCACCGGCACGGCGCCGATGCCGATCACCGCGAGATCGGCGACGATGGCCTGCCCGTCGGCCAGCGTGATGCTGACCTCCGCGCCGTCATCGGCAATCGCCGCTATCCCCTGGCCGGTGCTGATCGCAACGCCCTCGGCCTCATGCGCCTTGTGGATGATCTCGGCGATCTCGGCCGGCACGCCGCGCATCAGGATGCGCGGCTGCGCCTCGATGACGGTGACGGCGGCGCCTAGCTTGCGCGCCGCGGCGGCAAGCTCGAGGCCAATGAAGCCGCCGCCGATGATGGCGACGCGGTTGCCGGCGCTGAGATGAGCGCGAATGGCCAAAGCATCGTTGAAGGTCCTGAGATAGACGCAACGCCCCCCGAGACCCGGCATCGGCAGCGTGCGCGGCACGGATCCGGTTGCCAGCAAAAGTTTTTCGTATGGCAGGGAGGATCCGTCCGACAGTTGCACGACATGCGCGGCACGATCGATCGCGACGGCCCGGACGGAATGGATGTGGCGGATCGCGCGCTCGGCGAAAAGCGCGTCGGTGGCGATCGCCTTGATCGAAGGCGCCTCGCCGGTCATCGCTTCCTTCGACAGCGGCGGCCGCTCATAGGGCAGATGCGGCTCGTCGCCGACCAGCGTCACCGGCCCCTCGAAGCCGAGATCGCGCAAAGCGAGCGCGGCGCGCCCGCCGCATTCGCCGGCTCCGATGACCACCATTCCTCCCGTCATCAGCGTCACCCGACCTGAACAAGAACTTTGCCGGCGTCGACCTTGACCGGATAGGTCCTCAGGTTGACGCAGACCGGCGCGCCGCGCGCATCGCCGGTCTTGTAATTGAAGCGGCCATTGTGCTTCGGGCATTCGATGATGTCGTCCATGACCAGCCCGTCGGCCAGATGCACCTTTTCATGCGTGCACAGCCCGTCCGTCGCGAAATATTCGTCGTCCGGGCTGCGGTAGATGGCGAAGGTGCGGCCGGCATGGTCGAACCGCATCACGTCCTCCTCATCGATGTCCCCGGCCGCGCAGGCCTCGACCCAGTCGCTCATCTCGTCCTCCGCGAAAATTCGGTTGGTTACGCTATTCGGCCGCTGCCGCCACCGGATTGTCGTTGTGCAGCTCTTCCCGGTAGGGCTTCGCCGTCGGCGGCAGCGCGCGCTTAAGGAAATAATCCTCGTTACGCAGCTGGCGCAGGAAGGCCGGGATCATCTCGCGATAGCCGGCCAGGATCGACGGTGTCGGCGCCGGCAGATCGTGCTTGATCATCTCGTGCAGCCTCGGCAGCGCGTGGTAGGGCACCATCGGGAACATGTGGTGCTCCACATGGTAGTTCATGTTCCAGTAGATGAAGCGGCTGACCGGGTTCATGTAGACGGTGCGGCTGTTGAGCCGATGGTCGATGACATTGTCGGCGAGCCCGCCATGCTGCAGCAGTCCGGTCATGACGTGATGCCAGGCGCCGTAGAGGCGGGGCAGGCCGATCAGCAGCAGCGGCAGCCAGGAATGCAGGTAGAGGGCCAGGGCGATGGTCGCGATATAGATGGCGAGCCATAGGCGGGCGACGCGGATGGCCTTCGGCTGTTCCTGTTCGGGGATGTAGGTCTTTTCCGCCGCGCTGATGACGCCGGCGGCGTTGCGCAGCATGTCGGTCATGGCATGCCATGCGTCGAGAATGCCGAAGAAGTTCAAGACGACGCGCAGCAGATCCGGCGGCCGCATGACGGCGATCTCCGGGTCGCGGCCGACGATGATGGTGTCGGTGTGGTGGCGTGTATGGCTCCAGCGCCATGTCACCGGATTGCGCATGATCATGAAGCAGGCGAGTTGGTAGACGGCGTCGTTCATCCACTGGGTGCGGAAGGCCGTGCCATGGCCGCATTCGTGCCAGCGGGAATCGGTCGAGGAGCCATAGAGCGTGCCATAGACGAAGAAGAACGGCACGCACCACCAGCTGCCCCAGAACCAGGCGCCGCCCGCGCCGCTGAGGATAAGCGCGCCGAGCCAGATGATGGTGTCGCGGATCGCCGGCTGGTCGGAGCGCTGCATCAGCTCCTTCATCTGCTTGCGCGGGATCTCGGTATGGTACCACTCGGCCGCCGCCAGCCCGTTCTCGACCGCGAGCTTGGCGTCGCGGCCGGTCAGGCTGTAGTCGCGTGGCGACGCCGACGAAGACGTCATGGCAGTCATTGAGCTTCCTCCAACAACGCCTGGCGAACGGTTTTAGCAGGTCTCGGGTCGTTCATGGCCGGCTTCCACTTCACCATACCGCCGGCCCATGATAGTCTCAACATCAGGAAGATAGTTTCTATCATTTCCTATCAGAATGAGATATGCTGAGTCGGACAGGCAATGGAGCATTCATGGCAAAGCGGCCGACCATTAGCGATCTCGCGCGCGTCTCGGGCGTCAGCGTCGCCACCGTCGACAGGGTGCTGAACAGCCGCCTGCCGGTGCGCGAGGAGACGGCGCGCCGGGTGTATGAGGCCGCCACCGAGATCGGCTACCACGCGGCGGGGCTGATCAAGCAGCGCATGCGCCAGGAATTGCCGGAATACCGGCTCGGCTTCCTGCTGCTGAGGGGCAATGACGTCTTCTATGGCGATTTTGCCAGGGAGCTCGAGTTGGCGGTTTCGCAGTCGCAACGTTTCCGCGGCACTGCCGCGATCGACTTCGCCACGTCGCTGGCACCCGATGAGATTGCGGGCCAGATGCGCAGGCTGGCGGCCAAGTCGAGAGCCATCGCCGTTGTCGGCCCGGATCACCCGACGCTGACGGCGGTGGTGGAGGCGCTGAAGGCGAGGGGGCAGCCGGTGTTCTCGCTGCTGTCCGATTTTGCCGCCGGCATCCGCGAGGGCTATGTCGGTCTCGACAACCGCAAGGTCGGACGCAGCGCCGCATGGATGATCGCCAAGGCCGCCAGGAAGCCGGGCAAGGTGGCTCTCTTCGTCGGCAGCCACCGCTTCCATGGCCACGAGCTGCGCGAGATCGGCTTTCGCTCCTATTTCCGCGAGCACGCGCCGGATTTCACCGTGATGGAGACGCTGGTCAACCTCGAGGCGAATGACGTGACGCATGACGCCATGCTCGATCTCCTGGCGCGCCATCCCGATCTTGCCGGTTGCTATGTCGCCGGCGGCGGCATGGAAGGCGCCGTCTCGGCGCTGAGAACGGCAAACCCGGCCGATATGCCGGTCGTCATCTGCAACGAGATCAACGCCGTCTCGCGCGCAGCACTTGCCGACAACATCCTCACCATGGTGATCTCGACGCCGCTCGCCGCGCTCTGCCGGGAACTCCTGGGACTGATGGCCCATGCCATCGAAAGCGGCGCCGCCAATGCGCCGGGGCAGACCTTCCTGCCCTTCGATATCTATCTGCCAGAAAACATCTAGAAGCTCCAGCGCAGGAATTTTGATCGGTCGCCCGTTTGCGTTGGCAGGCGGCACGCGTTGGAGATTGGCCGAAGCGCCCATCGCGTCGATTCGCTCCTTCCTTCGCCATAGTTCGCATAGAATGACGAGGTTGGGGCAGCTTCAGCCAATTCCCGGCGTTTGCGATGGGTCGATGTGAAAGAATCCATCAGGCTGATGGATTCTTTCATGGCGATTTGCTTCGATTCGGGCTCGGGTTTCGACGATCGGGACCGAAAAACCGGCCAATCTCGTCGGAATCGCCCTTGACGTTTCCAAAACGAAATGGAATAAATATTTCACTAACTAGGCTTTTTGGTTCTTTCGTTCCGAAGCGCCAGTGCGAATGGAGGAAGAGGCGTTCCAGTCGAGTTGGGACGCCGCATGGCCGCAGGGAGAGATTCCCCGGGCAAACCGGGGATTCCGGTTCAAATGGGTGCAGCCGGACACCAAGTGGAGGAGAATAAAATGAAGAAACTGCTTTTGGGCGTCGCGCTTTCGGCGCTGATGTGCTCATCCGCCTTCGCCGCCAAGATCGGCGTTTCGATGGCCAAGTTCGACGACAACTTCCTGACCGTGCTGCGCAACGGCATGATCGCGCAGGCCAAGGGCATGAGCGGTGTCGAATTGCAGGTCGAGGATGCGCAGAACGACGTGGCCAAGCAGCTCGACCAGATCAAGAACTTCGCCGCCTCGGGCGTCGACGCCATCATCGTCAATCCGGTCGACACCTCGGCCACCCAGGCAATGTCGGACGCGGCCGCCGCGGCCAAGGTCCCGCTGGTCTATGTCAATCGTCAGCCGGTCAATGTCGACCAGCTGCCGGACAACCAGGCTTTCGTCGCGTCGAACGAGGCGGAATCCGGCACGCTCGAGACCAAGGAAGCCTGCCGCCTGTTCAAGGAAGCCGGCAAGAAGGAAGCCAATGTCTACGTGATCATGGGCGAGCTCTCGAACCAGGCCGCGGTGCAGCGCACCAAGGACATCGAGGAAGTCATCGCCACGCCGGACTGCAGCTTCATCAAGATCATCGACAAGCAGACCTCGAACTGGGATCGTGACCAGGCGCAGAACCTGATGACCAACTGGCTGTCGTCGGGCAAGGCGTTCGACGGCGTTATAGCCAACAACGACGAAAGCGCCATCGGCGCCATCCAGGCGATGAAGGCCGCCAATATCGACATGAAGTCGGTGGTCGTCGGCGGCGTCGACGCCACCCAGGACGCGTTAGCCGCTATGCAGGCAGGCGATCTCGACGTGACGGTCTTCCAGGACGCTGCCGGCCAGGGCGCCGGTGCGCTCGATGCGGCGCTGAAGCTCGCCAAGGGCGAAAAGGTGGAACACAAAGTCTATATCCCGTTCCAGCTCGTCACTCCGGCGAACATCGACAAGTTCTTGAAGAAGAACTGAGGCGCGCCGGCGCAGTTCCAGGAACGGTTTTCGGTACGGAATTGCGTGAAGACAAACCGCGGGGTGATGCCGCGACGCATCGGACTGGCTGAAATCGGCTGCTGGCGAAGCGGCGCCGCTCTGTTCCTCTCCCGCCCGACAGGGCGGGAGAACGGGGCGCGGTCATTCGGAGGAAGAAGACGTGTCACAGACATCGCATGGCATTGGCGGGTTGAGCTATGACGCCAAGAAGCGTCCATGGCCGGCCGAGTTCAACGTGTTCCTGGCGCTGGTCATCCTCGTCGTCGCCTTCGAGCTGATCGGCCGCGTCTTCCTCGGCGACAGCTTCCTGTTCAACACGCGCGAGAATGTGTCGGGCCTCTTCAACGAGCAGCGCCTGCAGATCATCATCCTGCAGGTCTCGATCGTCGGCATCATCGCCATCGGCGTCACCCAGGTCATCATCTGCGGTGGCATTGACCTGTCCTCGGGCTCGATCGTCGGCGCCACCGCCATGATCGCCATGAGCTTCGCGCAGGTTGCGACCGTCAACGGCAATCCCAATCCCAAGGCGATGTTCATCGATTATGGCTGGACCGACCTGCCGGTCGTCGTGCCGGTGCTGGTCGCGATCGGCTGCGGACTGATCGCCGGCCTGATCAACGGCCTGTTGATCGCCTATACCCGCATTCCGCCTTTCATCGCCACGCTCGGCATGATGGTCACCGCCCGCGGTATCGCCAAATGGTGGTCGAAGGGCCAGCCGATCTCGTTCCCGACCGACAGCTTCGCGGCCATCGGCAAGGGCCTGATGCCTGTCGTCATCTTCATCTCGCTGGCGCTCCTGTTCCAGCTTATCCTGAGCTATACGAAATACGGCAAGCATTGCTATGCGATCGGCTCCAACGAGGATGCCGCGCGCATGTCGGGCATCAAGATCGCCAATCACAAGGTGCTGGTCTACGCCATCGCCGGTATCCTCGCCTCGCTTGCCGCAGTGGTGCTCTGCTCCAAGAACCTCACCGCCCAGGCCGGCATGGGCGTCATGTACGAGCTCGACGCCATCGCCATGGCGGTCATCGGCGGCGTTTCGTTGTCGGGCGGCCGCGGCTCCATCATCGGCACCGTGATCGGCTCGCTGATCTTCGGCGTCATCATTTCCGGCTTCACCTTCCTGCGCCTCGACGCCTACTATCAGGAGATGGTCAAGGGCGTGATCATCGTCGGCGCGGTCGTTCTCGATCAATGGCGCCAGCGCCGCCGCGCGATAGGAGCTTGACCATGTCCGACATCGTTCTGAAGACCGAAAACCTCACCAAGCATTATGGCGGCGTGCACGCGCTGCAGGAGGCGAATTTCGAGCTGCGCAAGGGCGAGCATGTCGCCATCATGGGCGACAACGGCGCCGGCAAATCGACCTTCGTGCGCCAGATCACCGGCGTCGAGCAGCGCACCGACGGCAAGATCTGGTTCGACGGCAAGGAAGTGAACTTCGCCGGCCCGATCGAGGCGCGCGAGGCGGGCATCGAGACCGTGTTCCAGAACCTCGCTCTGGCCGACGATCTCGACGTGCCGTCGAACCTGTTCCTCGGCCGCGAGAAGGTGCTGTTCAACCTCGGGCCGTTCTCGATTCTCGACCGCAAGGCGATGCGCAAGGCGACCGAGGCAGCGCTTGTCCGCACGGCGGTGAAGATCCCGAACCTGTCCAGCACCATCCGCCATATGTCCGGCGGCCAGCGCCAATGCGTCGCGATCGCCCGGACCGCGACCTTCGCCTCCAAGCTGATCATCATGGACGAGCCGACGGCGGCGCTCGGCGTGCAGGAAACCGCGCAGGTCGAAAACATCATCCGTACGCTGAAGGAAAACGGCGAGCCACTGATCCTGGTCAGCCACAACATGCGCCAGGTGTTCGACCTGGTCGACCGCATCGTCGTCTTCCGCCGCGGCCGCATCGTCGCCAATTTGCGCAAGCAGGACACCGACGGCAACGACATCGTCGCCTACATCACCGGCGCCAAGACCGGACAGGCGGAGCTTCAGGCCGCCTGACGGACGCCGCGACGGGACCAACCAATTGTCCGCGCCACCAGACGCGGGCGAGCCTTTAACATCATCTCGAAGGATATTCCATGACTCTCCGCTTCGCTCTTCTCGGCGCCGGTCGTATCGGCAAGGTGCATGCCCGCGCCGTCGGCTCAAATCCGCAGGCAAAACTGGTTGCCGTGGCGGATGCCTTCGAGAAAGCGGCGACTGATCTCGCCTCCGCCTACGGCGCCGAAGTGCGCACGATCGATGCCATCGAGCAGGCCAAGGACATCGACGCCGTCATCATCTGCACCCCGACCGACACCCACGCCGACTTGATTGAGCGCTTCGCCAAGGCCGGCAAGGCGATCTTCTGCGAGAAGCCGATCGATCTCTCCGTCGAGCGGGTCGAAAAATGCCTGGCCGTTGTCGAGGAGACCAAGGCCACGCTGATGGTCGGCTTCAACCGCCGCTTCGACCCGCATTTCGCCGCCGTGCGCAAGGCGATCGACGACGGCGCCATCGGCACGGTCGAGATGGTCACCATCACCTCGCGCGATCCGGGCGCCCCGCCGCTCGATTATATCGCCCGCTCCGGCGGCATTTTCCGCGACATGACCATCCACGACTTCGACATGGCGCGCTTTCTGCTCGGCGAGGAGCCGGTTGCGGTGAGCGCGCATGCTTCGGTGCTGGTCGACAAGAAAATCGGCGAAGCCGGCGATTTCGATTCGGTCAGCGTCATCCTCGAGACCGCCTCCGGCAAGCAGGCCGTCATTTCCAATTCGCGCCGAGCCACCTATGGCTATGACCAGCGCATCGAGGTGCACGGCTCCAAGGGCATGGTCGCGGCCGAGAACCAGCGGCCGGTGTCGATCGAGCTCGCCAACGACAAGGGCTACACCCGTCCGCCGCTGCACGACTTCTTCATGACCCGCTACATCGACGCCTATGCCAACGAGATCGCCTCCTTCATCGCCGCGGCAACTGCCGGCAAGAAGGCGGCGCCGAGCGGCAAGGACGGGCTGATCGCGCTGAAGCTGGCCGACGCGGCCTTGCAGTCGGCCAAGACGGGCAAGACCATCCGCGTCGATTGAAATTTGAATACGGATTGAGGAGCACAGCGATGAACGGTTTGGCCGGTCGCAATTCAGAAACGCGCGCCATCGTCACCGGCGGCGCGCAGGGCATCGGCTTCGCGGTTGCGGAAGCGCTTGCCGATGAGGGCTGCCGCGCGCTGGCCCTGATCGGCCGCTCGCAGGAAAAGGGCGACAGAGCGGTCGCGGCGCTGAAGAAGAACGACGTCGACGCCATCTTCATCAGCGCCGATGTCGCCAAGGTTGCGGACTGCAAGCGCGCCGTCGAGACCGCGATCAAGCATTTCGGAACGCTGAACGCGCTGGTCAACGCCGCCGCTACTTCCGCGCGAGGCTCGCTGGTCGAGACATCGGAAGAACTCTTCGACCAGATCTTCGACACCAATGTCCGCGGCCCCTTCTTCCTGATGCAGGGCCTCGTCGCGCATCTCCTGGAGCGCAAAGCGCCGGGCTCGATCGTCAACGTTCTGTCGATGTCGGCG
Organism: Mesorhizobium sp. Ca11; assembly: GCF_020165275.1. Classification (NCBI taxonomy): domain Bacteria; kingdom Pseudomonadati; phylum Pseudomonadota; class Alphaproteobacteria; order Hyphomicrobiales; family Phyllobacteriaceae; genus Mesorhizobium; species Mesorhizobium sp. Ca11. The sequence continues at coordinate 9,096 of NZ_JAIUHU010000010.1, forward strand.
CATGCCGGCCAGTCCTTCCTGACGCCCTATTCGACCAGCAAGGGCGCGCTGATGACGCTGACCAAGAATGTCGCGAGCGCTTATCGGCGGAACCGCATCCGCTGCAATGCGGTGCTGCCGGGATGGATGGACACCGAGGGCGAGGCGATCGTCCAGAAAAAATGGCACGGAGCGTCGGATGACTGGTTGGAGAAGGCCGAGGCCGCGCAGCCCATGGGCCAGCTGGTCAAGCCCGCGCAGCTTGCCCGGCTGATCACCTACATGCTGAGCCCGCAGGCGGGCGTCATGACCGGCTCGCTGGTCGACTATGATCAGAACATAGCCGGCGTGGTCGGGGAGTAGTCGCAGGGGAGCCTGGCGGCGACGCAGGTCACTTCGTCATCCACGGGCGGAGCAAGGAGCGAAGCGACGCGGCGCAGACCCGAGGATCCATGCCGCGACTCCGGAGCGTTGCTGCGGTCCAGAATTATGCATCGCCGCGCTCTTCGGCCAAGGTAACGGCATGGATTCCAGGGTCTTCGCGACGGAGCTTCGCTCCTGCTTCGCCCTGGAATGACGAAATCGCGAAGGTTCGGCCCCACCCGAAATTGCCAGCCTCAACAGGCACGTGACAAACGCCCACGCATCGATTATATCAGCCGCATGATCCACCTGACCGCCTCGTTTTGGTACTTTTATTTCAGCTCGCTGGCGGCGGGAGGATTGCGCTCGATCTGAAAACTCCAGATCAAAAAATCCGACAAGCCGCCAGACCTGGCGGCTTTTTTGTTTCAGCCGGCAGGTCTCCTAAACCAGGAGCAGAAAGCCGTGTTGACCACCACAGACGACCTCCGGGTCACCGAAATCAGAGCCTTGAGCACGCCGGACGAGGTGATGCGCGAGATACCGCGCTCGCTCACCGCGACGCGCACCGTCGCTGCCTCGCGCAACGCCATCCATTCGATCCTCTCGGGGACCGACGATCGACTGCTTGTCATCGTCGGCCCATGTTCAATCCACGATCCGGTCGCGGCCGTTGACTATGCCAGCCGTCTGGCGGCGCTGCGCGAGGCCCTGGCCGACCGGCTCGAGATCGTCATGCGCGTCTATTTTGAAAAGCCGCGCACCACGGTCGGCTGGAAGGGCCTGATCAACGATCCCGACCTCGACGGCAGCTTCAACATCGAAAAAGGGCTGCGCATGGCGCGCAACGTTCTGTCGGCCGTCAACAATCTCGGCCTGCCGGCGGCGACCGAGTTCCTCGACATGACCATTCCGCAATACATCGCCGACCTCGTCGCCTGGGGCGCGATCGGCGCGCGCACCGCCGAAAGCCAGATCCATCGCGAGCTGGCCTCGGGCCTGTCCTGCCCGGTCGGCTTCAAGAACGGCACCGACGGCAATCTCAGGATCGCCGGCGAGGCGGTGAAGTCCGCCGCCCAGCCGCATCATTTCATGGCGGTGACCAAGGGCGGCCGCAGCGCCATCGCGGCGACCACCGGCAACGAGGATTGCCATGTCATCCTGCGCGGCGGCATTCAGCCGAACTATGATGCCGCAAGCATCGACGCCGCTGCCGCCGAGCTTGGCCGCATCGGCGTCGCGCCGCGGCTGATGATCGATGTCAGCCACGCCAACAGCGCCAAGAAGCCGGAGAACCAGCCGAAGGTCGCGCATGACGTGGCGGGCCAGGTCGCTGCGGGCGACGAGCGCATCATCGGCGTCATGATCGAGAGCAATCTCGTCGCCGGCCGGCAGGACGTCGTGCCCGGCAAGCCGCTCGTCTACGGCCAGAGCATCACCGACGGCTGCATCGACTGGGCGACCACGGAAACGGTGCTGCACGGCCTCGCCGGCGCCGTCGAATGGCGGCGGTCCGTGAAGCGCGAAATGCTCGCCAGCCGGCAGGGTGCGGCTTGAGCGAAATGGAGAGGGCGGCGATCACGCCGCCCTCAACCCTTCCCAGGCCGTGAATATCGAAACGGCAAACAGCAGCAGCCCTGCCATGCGCCCGGCGAGAACGGTCGCGCGGGGATTGGCCACAAGCATCTGCCTGCTGCGCCCCGCCGTGACGGCGAGCCCGCCATAGATCGCGGCTTGCGTGGCGACCGTTAGCAATCCCATGATCGTCGCCTGCATCCAGATCGGACCGTAGGCCGGCTTCAGGAATTGCGGATAGACGGCGAGGATGAAGAGATAGGCCTTCGGATTGATCAGGCAGGTGACCAGGCCCCGGCGAAACGCCTTCCAGGCCGAGCGGCTCCCCGTTGGTCCGTTGTCGCCGACGGTGATCGAGCTGCGCATCAGCGAAATGCCGATATAGGCCATGTAGGCGGCGCCGGCGATCATCAGGGGCGTGAACAGGATCGGCACGAAATGCATGAGCAGCCCGACGCCGATCGCGCCGTTCAGCGTGTGCACGGCGCCTCCGAGCATAATGCCGGCGGTGGCGGCCAAGCCCCTGTTGCTGCCGCCGGTCAGCGCATTGGCCAGCACGAACAGCATGTCCATGCCCGGAACGGCGATGATGCCGAACAGAAGCACGAAGAACAGCCAGAGATTTTCGCCATAGCTCATGTCAGTTGCCTGTCGCATTATCTGCTTGCGCGAAAAGGAATCTGTTGCTTTTCAAGCGGGTAGGCGACTCTATAGGTCACTCCAACTGACGGGGATGTGTCAGTTGCGTTCTGATCGGGCCAAGGAAATGCGCAAGGCCTCGCGGCTGTTCGAGATCATCCAGATCCTGCGTCTGGCCAAGAAGCCGGTGACGGCGGCGACGATCGCCGGGCATTTGGAAGTCACCGTACGCTCGGTCTATCGCGACATCGCGGCCCTGCAGGCGATGCGCGTGCCCATCGAGGGCGGGCGCGGCATCGGCTACATACTGCGCCCTGGCTTCGACCTGCCGCCGCTGATGTTTTCCATCGAGGAGATGGAAGCGATCGTGCTGTCCTTGGCGCTGCTCGAGCGCACCGGCGACGAGGAGCTCAAGCAGGCCGCCAAACGCGTCGGCGCCAAGATCGCCGGCGCCGTGCCGCAGCCTTTGCGGCAGACGCTCGACGCCAACGCCCTCCATGCCTGGGGCTTTGCAGCACCCTCCGCTTCAGCCGTCGACCTCGCTCTGGTCCGCCGCGCCATCCGCGACGAGGAGAAGCTAAGCCTCTCCTATCGCGACGAGGCGGGACGGCCGACCGGCCGCATCATTCGCCCGGTCGCCCTGATCTACTATGCCGAAACCGCCAACATCGTCGCCTGGTGCGAGTTGCGGCAGGCCATCCGCAATTTCCGCAGCGACCGCATCGAGGATTGCCGGGCGGCCGGCCAATGGTTCAAGGGCGAAGGCGACCGGCTGCGGCAGGTGTGGGTCGACGGCTGGGAGATCAATGCCCCGGCGGCCGCCGGCAACTGACGCGTTGCCGCCTTATGTCTCAGGGAACGATGCCGCGGCAGGCCCAGGCGACATTGGCGAAGGATCGCGGGCCATCCGGCCGGCCGGCTTGATAGGCATCGCGGACGGCGGCCTCGACACGCTCCCGCTCGGCTGCATCCAATGTGGTCATGTATTTGCCGAGCGGGCCTTCGCCGGCGCCGATCGGCACCCAGAAGTCGTCGAAATTCGCGTAGTCCATGCGGATCATCGGCTCGGCCTCGGTGACATCGACGAGACCCTGCTCGACAAAGGTCCGCTTCATCTCGCCCGGCTGCATCATTGGCTGGAAGCAATAGCGGTTGCGCAGCTGACGCCCGCTTTCGCTGAGCGCCGCAACTGTGTCGATCATCATGCGCATGCCGGCCATGCCGCCGTAATGGTCCCAGACCACGGCCGCGACCACACCGCCCGGCCGCGTCACGCGGCGCATCTCGGCCACCGCCTTGCCGGCTTCCGGCACGAAGTGCAGCACCAGCAGCGCCAGCGCGCGGTCGAACGCATCATCGGCGAACGGCAAGGCGGTGGCATCCGCCTGCTGGATGGTGACGCGCGGATCGGTGTTCCTGTCCTTCGCCGCCGCGACGAAGACCGGCGAGAAGTCGATGGCCTGGATATCGGTGAGATCGCCTGACTTCGCCAGCTCGAAGGTCAGGCTGCCGGTGCCGCAACCCACGTCGAGGACTTTTTCGCCGCCGGCCAGACCGGCGAAATCGATGAACTTGGGCGCGAGCCTGCGGCTCCAGCGCCCCATCAGTTGCTCATAGCCCGACGCCGCGTGAACGGTGAAACTTGATGTCATCTCGCCCTCCCTTCGTTGAAGTCAACCTAGACTTCCACGGAAGCCATGCCAAGCAGCCAAAGCAGCGGATCGTTCCGTGACCGCACACAAGCGGTGGGCCTGGCGGCCCGGCACGTTGCCGGGACTGTGCGCAGAAGCTAATATGGCGCCTAACCCTCGCGGATATTGGGGGACGGGGTGAGCAAAATCCTGATTTGCGGTGGAGGCGTAATCGGGTTGTGCACGGCGGCCATGCTTGGCCGCGATGGTCACGACGTGACGGTCCTCGAGGCTGATCCGGCGGACCGGCCTTCGAGTTCCAGTCAAGGATGGGACTGGGAGCGCCCCGGCGTTGCGCAGTTCAGGCAGCCCCACAACCTCAGCTCGCGTTTCCGGATGGTCGCCGATCAGGAGTTGCCGGGGCTGACGGATATTTTGCTGCGCGCCGGCTGCGTCTGGATGGATTTCTTCGACCCCCGATCGTTGCCCCCGACGATAACGGACAGGGCGCCCCGCCCGGGCGACGAAGCCATGCGCTTCGTTACCGGCCGGCGGCCGGTGATCGAGTGGGCCGTAGCCGAGATGGCGCAAGCTGCGCCCAATGTGACGGTCCGGCGGGGGATCAAGGTTCGCGAGCTGATCACAGGCGCCTCAGCCATTCCCGGCGTGCCGCATATTGCGGGCGTCCGCACCACGTCCGGCGAAGAGATTCGCGCCGATCTGGTGATCGATGCGATGGGGCGGCGAAGCCCTGCCTGCGAATGGATCGTTGCCGCCGGAGGCCGCAGTCCGAGCGAGGAAGCCGAGGACAGCAATTTCGTCTATTTCACTCGCTATTTCACGGGCAAGCAGCGGCCGCGCCGAAAGGGCCGCCTGCTCACTCCGATGGGGCTGTTCTCGATTCTCACGCTGGATGGCGACAACGACACCTGGTCGGTCACCCTGTTCACCTCCGCGAGAAACAAGGCCATGCGCGCTTTGCGCGACACCGCCACCTTCCACCGTGTCGTAACGGCATGTCCGATGCAAGCCCATTGGCTTGACGGCGAGCCGATCACGCACGTCCTGCTGATGGCAGGCGTTCTCGACCGCTACCGGCGGTTTGTCGTCGACGGCCGGCCTGTCGTCACCGGGTTTGCGGCTGTGGCCGACGCCTGGGCCTGCACCAATCCGTCCGCCGGGCGGGGGTTGAGCGTCGGCCTTCTGCACGCGCAGGTGCTCAGGAACGTCGCTTGCCGGCACATCGGCGACCCTGCCGAATTCTCGCGGGAATACGATGTCGAGACCGAGCGTCAGGTCGGCCCGTTCTATCGCAACCAGATCGCCGCCGACCGTGCCCGGATCGCGGAGATGAACGCCTTGGCCGACGGCCTTCCTGTTCCGCCGCCGAATCCGGTCATGGCCCGGCTTTTCGCTGCCGCAAGCGAGGATGCCGACGTGTTTCGCGGCGTGATCGAGATCGCCATGTGCGTTTCGCTGCCGCAGGATGTCGTCGCCAGACCGCATGTCGCGGCAAAACTGGCCGAACTGGACGGTCGTCCCTTGCCGCCGAATCCCAACATCATCGATCGCGACCGTATGGCATCGCTACTTGCCGGCTGATCTTTTCGTAATCCAGCGTCGACGGGCGGGTTAAAAGCTCGTCGGGACCGCGATGACGGAGACTTCGCTCACGCAGGCGTCGTTTTGCCGGTCGAGAGAGCGTCGAACACTTCGCCCGTTTCGGCCACGAGCGTTCGCACCAGTTGTCCGGCCGGAAGCTCCCTGTTCAGCGCCGCCGCTTGCCCATAGAGATGGAAGGCGAAATCCTTGTCGCCGCCGAGCGGAGCGCTGAGCGCGACCATTTGCGGGAAGTCCGGAAGGGGAACCCTGCTCTCCTCCATTTCCAGGGCGTAGCGGGTGCGTCTCGCCCGCGCCGCGCGGCCGGTGAAGACATCGGTGACCATCGTGTCCATGTCCGTGGCCGCGCGGATCAGGGCGCGGCGCGGTGCGTCCGTGCCGGCTTCGTCGCAGGACAGGAAGCCGGTGCCGATCTGCACGCCGCTGGCGCCAAGCGCGAAAGCGGCCGCTATGCCGCGGCCGTCGGCGATGCCTCCCGCGGCAATGACCGGGAGCCCGACGGCATCGACGACCTGGGGAACCAGCGCCATCGTTCCAACGCCGTCGCCAGGACCATTGGGAGCATGCGAACCGCGGTGACCTCCCGCCTCCCAGCCCTGGGCGATGACCGCGTCGGCTCCGCCGTCGGCAAGCTTGCGCGCCTCGGCGACATTCGTCGCGGTGCCGATGACTGCGATCCCGGCATGCTTCAGCCTGCCAACGGCAGCCGCATCCGGAATGCCGAAATGAAAGCTCACGACCGGCGGGCGGATCTCGAGCAGCAGTTCAAGCTTTTCTTCGTCGAAACCCGGTCCGATCGGCGGAAGCCTCCGCGAGGGTTCCTCGAGCGACAGCTCCTCGTAGTAGGGCCGCAACCTGTCAATGACCTGGGTCAGCACGGTGTCGCCGGTGTCGGGTCTGGGAAAAACAAAGAAGTTGAGGTTGAAGGGACGCACGGTCAAGGCGCGCATCTGGCGCGCAACGTTGCGCAGGCCATCCGGCAGCATCGATGCGCATCCGAGCGACCCCAGCCCACCGGCATTGCTCACCGCGGCGGCGAGTTCCGGCGTCGCCGAGCCCGCCATTGGCGCCTGGATGATCGGATGCTCGATCTTGAAAAGATCGCATAAACGGCGGTTCGGCCACATGAGCGTTTTTCCTGTTGGGAAGGAACACACGCTCACTCATCATAGGCCGGTCTCGGGGCCGGGTCATCGGAATTGTGCGGGTACACACTCCCCGCGCTGTCCCGTTCCACCAGCGGGCACTCCAGCTTGGTGATGGGATAGCGGCCGCGGCCAGGCGTCGGCGGCGTTTCGAGCTGCTCGATCGCCCATTGGCCCATCGCCAGATGCGGCAAGGTCGTCAGCGGCGGGAAGTGATGGCGGGCGATCTCCTCGTCATGCAACTCGCCTCAAGTTTTCGAGAACAGCGCCTGTATCGTCTCGATCGGCATCAGCATGACGCGCTCGCCCAGCGGAGAAATAGTGAAGCCGTGACGCTGGTAGAAACCAACGGCGTCGTCGTCGATGGCGTGCGCCACCACGGCACGAACCCCGGCAATGTCCGAAACCGCGAGGCAACGCCGCAGCGCATCGGAAAGCAGGTCGCCCCCGAGGCCCATTCCCTGGAACGCCTGATCGATCGCCAGACGGCCTATCAGCAGCAAAGGAACCTGTTCAGGCATGCCCCGGCGTAGCTTGGCGCTTGGCAGCGCGACCCGTTCTTCCATCGCCGTGGAGATCGCGTAGTAACCGACGACACGATTTTTCGTGCCCGCGTCGCAGACGACATAGGTTCGGGCAGACAATCCCTCGCCGGCGAGGGCACGGTTTCGCAGCCAGTCATCAAGGGTGGGATGCCTGCCGTTGCGAAATTCTGCGACATCATGAATGATGGTCAGCCGTTCCGGAGCACGGACTCGCGGGCCTTGCGATTGCCCAGCGGGCATCAGCGCTCCCAGGCTGGCTTGCGCGTCATGCGGGCGCGAAGCTCTTGCGACGGCTTGTTCGGAGCATCAAGCAGGTCAAGAAATTTCTCATGCGCGTCGGCATCGAGAAAGAAGGCACGCTGGTCCAGAATGGTCTCCTCAGCCTGCTTGCGCGCACTGTCCAGCATGAACTCCGACAGTTTTTGCCCGCGCAAGCTCGCGGCGCGGTTGAGAATGGCCTTCGTCTCGGCCGAAGCGCGGATCTGAATCATATCATCCTTGCGAACTGCGTTGCGATTGCTGCCAGCATGACTGGGCTGCGCCATCGAAATCCTCCTGTGTCAGGGTCAGATATCTAGCGATTGTCAGTACAATGTCAATACGTTCCAAGCCTTGAAGTGGCGATCTGGGACATCCTATCCCTTCACGCCTGCCACGCTCTCCCGTTCCACCAGCGGGCACTCCAGCTTGGTGATCGGATAGCGGCCGCGGCCGGGCGTCGGCGGCGTCTCCAGTTGCTCGATCGCCCATTGGCCCATCGCCAGATGCGGCAGGATGGAGGTCGTCAGCGGCGGGAACAGATGGCGGGCGATCTCCTCATCGTCATAGCCGACCACGGAGATGTCGTGCGGGATATGCAGGCCGGCTTCCTTCAGCGCTTCGTAGCAGCCGATCGCGGTGCGGTCGTTCTGGCAGAAGATGGCGGTCGGTCGTTCCTTGAGCCCGAGCAGCTTGACCGTCGCGGCATAGCCGGCGCTGGCCGACCAGTCGCCCTCCACCACCAGTTCCGGGTCGAACGGGATGTCGGCGGTGGCTAGAGCGCGGCGATAGCCCTTGAGCCGATCCTGAGCGGCCTGCATCCACGGCTCGCCGGTGATGGTGGCGATGCGGCGATGGCCATGGCCGATCAGGTGTCTCGTCGCGCTCTGGCCGCCGGCGATCTCGGAGGGAACCACGGCCGGGAAGGCATAATCGGCGGTGTAGCAGTTGAGCAGGATGACCGGCATCTCGAGGCTGTAGAGGAAATCCGGCGCGGCGATCTCGCGGGTGAAGATGGTCATATAGATCAATGCCGTGATGCCGCGCCCCGTCAGCGCCTGGATGGCGCGCGACTCCATCACCGCGTCGCCCATGGTCTGCGCCACCAGAAGCACGTTGCCGGCGTTCCACGAGGCCTGCCGCGCACCCTCGATGGCGACCACCGCCTCGGGGCTGGTGGCGAGCTGGTCGACCGCGAAGCCGATGACGCCATCCAGGCCCTCGAAGGGCGTCACCGGCGGCCGCAGCGCGGAAAAGACCGGCGGCGAATAGCCCAGCGCTCTGGCCGCCTCGATCACCCGGTCGCGTGTCTGTTGCGACAGCCTGATGCCCGGCGAATTGTTGAGCACGAACGAGACCGTCGCCTGCGAGCAGCCGGCGGCGCGCGCGATGTCGGTCATGGTGACACGTCCTTTGGGCTTGGCGGCCGGCTTGCGGCGCCTGGAAGCCCCGGGAGGATCCCGCAGTTCCGTCGGTTCACTCATGGTCGGTTCCCAAACCCGGCCGGCTCCAAAGCAAAGGCCGATTGCAACGGCAAGATGGTCGGCACGCTCATCTGAAACACACTATTGATAATAAGTATTATCAAGCGCGACATGCAAATCGCCGGCCGCGCCGCGTCGCGACGAAATCAGTCCGATAGGGTCAGCAGCGCTGACAATTCCTACGGGTTTCCGTGCGATAGAACGCTTTTGCGCACGTGCTCTCCTCACTCTCGGCGCATCTTTCGACCAGCGTCTCCTCCGCTTCGAAAGCACGCGCCTCAGCCCAAAACTAATACTCTTTACTAATAGCTGTAAGCGTTCTACTGTCAACTCGTCGTAACCGTCCGGGCTTCCGCTCGGTGCCGGCAAAGTGCGAAGGATGCTCGCTCGAAAGCCGGCGGGATCGCCGGTTTGGGCGCGTGTCCATCCTCACGAAAATGTCAGACAAATCGGACTATTTACGAATGCCACATGAGTGTCTAGTGTCTCGACCGCGGCCGGATCGGAACCGTTCTTAAGTCGGCGGACCTTTGCGCCACACCCTTGAGGAGGAGGGTTATCCGCGCCGCAGCCGAGACATCAGCGAAGAGTTCTACAAGGGAGGTTTGAACTATGAAATCCATGATACGCAACGCATCAGTCGCCGCGGCGGCCTTGGCATTAGGCCTGTCGGTGAGCGCCAGCGTGCGCGCCGACGACAAGCCGACGCTGGCCTTCGTCGTCAACGGTGCGTCAGACTTCTGGAAGGCGGCGGAAGCCGGCGTGAAGAAGGCGCAGGGCGAACTGCCCGACTACAATCTCGAGCTCAAATATCCGGAACAGTCGTCGGTCGCCATCCAGCAGCGGCTGATGGATGATCTGGTGACGGCAGGCGTCAAGGGCATCATGGTCTCGGCCGTCGATCCCAAGACCTCGACCGACGGATTGAACAAGATCGCGTCGGAAACCGCGCTGTTCACCACCGACTCGGATGCGCCGCAGACCAAGCGCGTCGCTTATATCGGCTCGTCCAACGTCGATGCCGGCAAACAGGCGGCCGAAATCGCCAAGAAGGCGATGCCCAACGGCGGCAAGTGCCTGGGCTTCGTCGGCCTGCTCGGCGCCGACAACGCCAAGGAGCGCATCCAGGGCATGAAGGACGGGCTCGCCGGCAGCAAGATCGAGCTGGTCGACGTACGCGGCGACGACATCGACCAGGCGCGTGCCAAGAAGAATGTCGAGGACGCGCTGGTCGCCAGCCCCGACATCACCTGCATGGTCGGCTTCTACTCCTACAACACGCCGCGCATCTATGAAGCGCTGCGCGACGCCGGCAAGCTCGGCCAGATCACCGTCGTCGGCTTCGATGACGATCCGATCACGCTGGGCGGCGTCAAGGAAGGCACCGTCGCCGCGACCGTGGTGCAGCAGCCGTTCGAATGGGCCTATCAGGGCATGAAGCTGATGGCTTCCTACCTCAAGGGCGACAAGTCGGGCATCCCGGCCAACAACCTGATCATCATCCCGACCAAGATCATCGGCAAGGATGATGTGGACGCCTACGCCGCCAACCTCAAGGCGATGCAGGGCAAGTAAGCTCAGCACAGTTGCGCCGGCTCAAGGTTCGCCTTGAGCCGGCGTTCGTATTGACGGACCCGCCAAGGCCCGTCAGTCTGTGGCCACCGGCTGTTGCCCCGTGCGGTAAACTATGGCGTGATGACCTCTACCGATTCCACTCAACCGACCACCGCTCCGTTCCTGAGCCTCGAGGCCGTGCGCAAGACCTATCCGGGCGTTGTGGCGCTGGACAGATTCTCGATGGAGGTCCGGCCCGGCGAGGTCATAGGCCTGGTCGGCGAAAACGGCGCCGGCAAATCGACGCTGATGAAGATCCTCGGCGGCGTGACGCGGCCGGACAGCGGCACCATCACCGTCGACGGCGCGGCGCATGACGCGCTGACCGTCGAGCATAGCATCGGCTCCGGCATCGCCTTCGTGCACCAGGAACTGAACCTCTTCGAAAATCTCGACGTCGCCGCCAACATCTTCTTCGGCCGCGAGCCGCTGCGTGCCGGGCCGCTGAGGCTGGTCGACCGCGCGAAACTGCGCGAGATGGTGGCGCCGCTGCTAAAGCGCGTCGGCGCCAATTTCTCGGCCGACGCGCCGGTGGCGTCGCTGTCGCTCGCGCAGCAGCAGATGGTCGAGATCGCCAAGGCGCTGTCGATCAAGGCGCGCCTTGTCATCCTCGACGAGCCTACTTCCAGCCTGCCGATGGCGGAAACCGAAAAGCTGCTCGACGTCATCAAGGGCCTGAAGGCGCAAGGCATCAGCGTCATCTTCATCTCGCACCGGCTGCATGAGATCGAGCGCGTCGCCGACCGCGTCGTGGTGCTGCGCGACGGCACGCTGGCCGGCACCCTTCCCAAGAGCCACATCAATCACGACGAGATGGTCAGGCTGATGATCGGCCGCATGCTGAAGGAGCGCGAGAAGGCCGGCGAGGCCGCGCGGGCTCCGGGCAGCGTAGCCCTGTCGGCGGATGCAATCCGCACCAGCACCTATCCGGACCGGCCGGTCAGTCTGGAGTTGAAACGCGGCGAGATACTCGGCCTTGCGGGCCTGGTCGGTTCCGGCCGCACGGAGCTCGCGCGCGTGCTGTTCGGGATCGACGAACGGCTCGCCGGCAGCGTCACGCTCGACGGCAAGCCGCTGAATGTGACATCGGCGGCCGACGCGGTGGCGAATGGCATCTTCCTCGTGCCGGAGGACCGCAAGCTCACCGGCATATTGCTCGATCTCTCGATCGCGCAGAACATTTCATTGCCCAACCTGCCGGCCCATGCCAGGCGCTCGCTGGTCTCGGTCGGCGCCGAGCTCGCGACGGCCGAAAAGCAGAAGAAGAACCTCGGCATCAAGGCGCCGTCGGTCTTGACCCGCACTGGGACGCTGTCGGGCGGCAACCAGCAGAAGGTGGTTCTGGCCAAATGGCTGGCGATGAACCCCAAGGTGATGATCCTGGACGAGCCGACGCGCGGTATCGACATCGGCGCCAAGGCGGAGATCTACGGGCTGATGCGGGCGCTCGCCGATGCCGGCGTCGCCGTGCTGATGATTTCCAGCGACATGGAAGAAGTGATCGGCGTGTCGGACCGCATCGCGGTCATGCATGAGGGGCAGATCTCCGGCATCCTCGATAAGGACGATTTCAGCCAGGAGAACGTGCTTTTGCTGGCGGTCGGCAAGAAGCCGAAACTGCTGCAGGCGGCGGGAGGAGCGCAATGAGCAAGAAAGATCTCGGCCTGCTGATCCTGATCCTGGTGGTCGGCGCGGTGGTGACGGCCATCAACCCGCGCTTCCTGTCGGCGATCAATCTCGCCAACACTTCCAACCTGGTCGCTCTGTTCGGCATCCTGTCGATCGGCCAGGCCTTCGTCATCATCACCGGCGGCATCGAATTGTCGGTCGGCTCGGTGATCGCCCTGCTCGGCACGCTGTTCATCGATTTCATCGCGGTGCGCGAGGTGAGCTGGCCGCTGGCCTTCGTGCTGATCCTCGTGCTCGGCGCCGTCATCGGCTTCGTGCATGGCTGGCTGATCACGCGGCTGAAACTGCAGCCCTTCGTGGTGACGCTGTGCGGCCTGCTCATCTATCGCGGCGTGGCGCGCTTCTATACCGCCGACGGCACGGCCGGCTTCGCCTTCGGGCAGAACTTCCCGACGCTCGAGTTCCTGACCGCGGGCCGCTCCTACGGCCTGCCGAACAGCTTCATCGCGCTGATCGTCATCGCCATCGTTATGTGGGTGGTGCTGCACCGCTCGGTCTTCGGCCGCTATCTCTATGCGATCGGCAAGAACGAGGAAGCGGCGAAATATTCCGGCATCCGCACGGGCCGGGTGATCATCGCCGCCTATGTCATCTGCGGCGTGCTGACGGCGCTGTCGGCGATCTATTTCGCCATGTACACGCGCTCGATCTCGCCCGCGAGCCACGGCCAGTTCTATGAGCTTTATGCCATCGCCGCGGCGGTGCTGGGCGGCTTCTCGCTGCGCGGCGGCGAAGGGTCGCTGGTCGGTGCTGTCCTCGGCACCGTGCTGCTGCAGGAGTTGCAGAACCTCGTCAACCTGCTCGGCATTCCTTCCTCGCTCAACTTCGCGGTGATGGGCGGCGTGATCCTGATCGGCGTGCTGGTCGACCAGCAATGGGGCGTCTTCCGCGCCCGGCGCCGGATGCTGGAGGCGTCTCGCCGGGGCGTCGCCGGCGCGCCGGCGGAGTAGTCTCGCTCTTCCGTCCACACCCGGACCGGGTTCCGATTGGATCGATGCTCGCGGTGAAGCCGTGGGCAGGTCCCGATTCGCGGACGAATTGCAACAACGCGTGAACCGGAAAACAGCCCTTGTCGCAGAATCGGGGCTGGGCTAAGCAAATGGTATCTGAGGGTTCCAAGAACAAAATATGGGAGAAATTACCGTGACATCATCACGTTGGATCGCGCTCGCCGCGCTGGCGCTGACCTGCTCGACCCTGGCTATGGCCAAGGACTGGAAGACCGTGACGGTCGCGATGGAGGGCTCCTATGCCCCGTGGAACCAGACCGATGCCAGCGGCAAGATCGTCGGCTTCGAGGTGGACATCCTGAACGACGTCTGTGCCCGCGCGAAGCTGGAATGCAGCATCGTCGCGCAGGATTGGGATGGCGTCATTCCCGGGCTAACGGCAGGCAAGTTCGACATCGTCATGGACGGCATGTCGATCACCGAAGAGCGCATGAAGACCATCGACTTCTCGATTCCCTACGCGTCGTCGCCGGTGGCTTTCCTGGCCGACAAGAACGGCCCGCTGGCGCAGATGTCCAACACCGGCAAGATGATCGATCTCTCAAAGGACGACGCCGAATCCAAGGCGGCGCTCGACACGCTGCGCAAGGAGCTCACCGGCAAGAATGTCGGCCTGCAGGTCTCGACCACGGAGGCGACCTTCGCCGACAAATATCTCAAGGATGTCGCCAACGTCCATGAATACAAGACCACCGACGAGCACGACCTCGACCTGATGGCGGGCCGCATCGACGTCGCCTTCGCCGACACCACCTATTTCCTAGGCACGCTGGCCAAGCCCGATGCGAAAGACCTGGAATTCGTCGGCCCGCAATTCAAGGGTGGCCCGATCCTCGGGCCGGGCATCGGCGCGGCCTTCCGCAAGAGCGACAAGGACCTGCAGGACATCTACAACAAGGCGCTCAAGGCCGCGCTCGATGACGGCTCGGTGTCGAAATATTCCATGCAATGGTTCAAGATCGACATTACCAAGTAATGTCGCAACGGGAGCAGCCAAGGCTGCTCCCGTTTTGCATTGAGCATATACGTCGATGCCTATCTCGGCGCCCGCAGGAGCCGTAAGTGGAGTTTCTCAACGATCTCAAGGATCAGGTTTCGACGGCCTATGAGCTGTTGGCCGCCGGCTGGGGCGTGCAACTGCTCTGGGGCATCGCCTGGACGCTCGCCGTCACCGTCGTCTCGATGCTGATCGGCGCCGTGCTCGGCTCGCTGGTGGCGGCGGCCAAGCTTTCGCATCGCGGCGGATTGAGGTTCATCGGCGAGAGCTACACCACCGTCTTCCGCGGCGAACCGGAACTCCTGATCATCTACCTGTTCTACTATGGCGGCACCCAGGTCCTGACCGGCGTGGCGCGCTCGACCGGATCGATCGGCTCGGCCGATATCTTGAACATGCCGAGTTTCCTTGGCGGCGTTCTCGCGGTCGGCATCATTTCCGGCGCCTATCAGGCCGAGGTTTTTCGCGGCTCGTTCCTGGCGATCCATCGCGGCGAGCTGGAAGCGGCGCGTGCCTACGGCATGTCGGCCTGGCTGCGTTTTCGCCTCGTGATCATGCCGCAGGTCCTGCGTCTCGCGGTGCCGGGGCTGGGCAATGTCTGGCAATTGACCATCAAGGACTCGGCGCTGATCTCGGTCACCGGCGTCGCCGAGCTGATGCTGACGGCCAACAAGGCGGCGCGCTCGACGCATCATTCGCTGCTTTTCTACACGCTCGCCGGCATCCTCTATCTGGTGATGACCTCGATCTCGACGCCGATCTTCGACAAAGCCGAGCGCTACACCTCCCGAAGCTTCACACGGCCGAAATAAGAGGTGGCGGTGGATTTCGACTTCTACCTTTCAACCATGTGGAGCGTGCTGAAGGCGCTGCCGCTGACGCTCGAGATCTGGTTCTTCGGCATCGCCTTCGGGCTCATCATCGCCACCGGCCTGACCTGGCTGCGGGCTTCCGGCTACAAATCGGGCGAGTATTTCACCCGCGCCTATGTTTTCGTCTTCCGCGGCTCGCCGTTGCTGGTGCAGCTCTATCTGGTCTATTTCGGGCTCTCCCAGTTCGACTTCGTGCGCCACAGCCCGATCCTGTGGCCAATCCTGCGCGATCCGATGTATTGCACGATCGTCGCCATGGCCTTGAATACTGCGGCCTATGAGAGCGAGATTTTCCGCGGCGCGCTGCGCGCGGTGCCTGTCGGCCAGATCGAGGCGGCCAAGGCGTTCGGCATGTCGGCCTTCACTCGCTTCCGCCTCGTCACGCTGCCGATCGCGCTGCGGCTTGCGTTGCCGGCCTATTCGACGGAAATCATCCTCATGACCAAGGCAACCGCGCTGGCGTCCGTGGTCACCATCATGGAGATGATGGGAACGGCGCAGAAGATCCAGCATGACACGTTCCGGCCGATTGAGGTGCTGACCTGCGCCGGCGTGATCTACCTGCTTCTCAACCTGTCGATCGCCCGGCTGTTTGCCTGGGTCGAGCACCGGCTTTCGCCGCATCTGCGTCCCCCGCCCGAGCGGAGCCAGCAAGTCAAACCCGTACCGGAGGTGTTGTGATGTCGGCAAATGTCGCCGCTGCCGCGAAAGCCGCGCCGTCCTCCGACGAGACGCCCGCCATCAGCGTAAAGGATCTGCGCAAGTGCTTCGGCGATCATGAGGTGCTCAAGGGCATTTCGCTCGAGGCCCACAAGGGCGACGTCATCTCGATTCTCGGCTCCTCCGGGTCCGGCAAGAGCACGATGCTGCGTTGTATCAATCTCCTGGAGACCCCGGATTCCGGCGAAGTGCGGGTCGACGGCGAGCTCATCAAGATGAAGCGGGGTCGCGACGGCCACCAGATGCCCGCCGACATCCGCCAGGTGGAGCGGATCCGCGCCAACCTCGCCATGGTGTTCCAGAGCTTCAATCTGTGGTCGCACATGACCGTGCTGGAAAACCTCGTCGCCGCGCCGACGCATGTGCTGAAGCGGCCGCGCGCCGAGTGCCTGGAGCAGGCCGAGGCATTGCTGAAACGCGTCGGCATATGGGAGCGCCGCAACTACTATCCGCCCCACATGTCGGGCGGCCAGCAGCAGCGCGCGGCAATAGCCCGCGCGCTGGCGATGAATCCCAAGGTGATGCTGTTCGACGAGCCGACATCGGCGCTCGATCCGGAACTGGTCGGCGAGGTGCTGCGCGTTATGCGCTCGCTCGCCGAAGAAGGACGCACCATGCTGGTCGTCACGCACGAGATGGGTTTTGCCCGTGACGTGTCGAGCAAGGTGATGTTCCTGCACAAGGGCGAGGTGGACTCGGCCGGCGAACCGAAGGAGATGTTCGCCAGGCCGCCGACGCCGCAGTTCACGCAGTTCATCGCCAACTTCAATAAGTGAGGCGCTGCGCCCCCTTCTCCCCTTGTGGGAGAAGGTGGCCGCGAAGCGGCCGGATGAGGGGTGCTGGACGGAGCGAGGCGCTGGCGTTTGGGCACAACGGTGCTGCCAGGCGAAAGCCACCGCCAAGCTGGAGCACCCCTCATCCGTCTCGGCGCTTCGCGCCGATCCACCTTCTCCCACAGGGGGAGAAGGGAAAGCGCTAGATCATGTCCGACAGATCCGAGAACGCCATCGCCTTGCGCAGCACCTCGGCGAAGCGTTCGCCGGCGATTTCCTTGTCGCCGCTGTTGTCGATCGAGGTCACGTCCGGTCCCGTCAGCTTGACGCTGGTGCTGCGCGCCAGGCGGGCAAGCACCTCGCCGCGCGATTCGCGGCCGCGCGCGGCGAGCCGTTCGGCGAGGATCTCCGGCGTGGCGGTGATCTCGACCACGGCCAGGTTGGCGTAGCGTTCGCGCAGCGCCGGTATGACCGCGCGGGAGACATTCGCCACGGCTACATGACCATTGGCGACCGCCCAGTCGACATCGGCCGGCAGGCCATAGCGCAGGCCGTGCGCGTCCCAGCACAGCGAGAAGGCGCCGTCGGCCTCCGCCTCGGCAAAGGCGGCATCGGCCAGCGTGTCGTGGTCCTCGCTTGCCGTGTCGCTCGGCCTGGTGATGACACGGCGCACGAATTCCAGCCGCGTCTCCCCGGCAAAGCGCGCCTTGGCGTAGCCGATCAGCGTGTCCTTGCCGGCGCCGCTCGGCCCCACCACCGCGACGAAGACGCCGTTGCGGATCGGCAGGCTGTCGGCCAGCTCGCGCTCGATGAGGGCCGAGACCATCATGCGACCCGGCTGCCCTGACGCCACACGGTGCGAACGACCGGCACATGGTCGTCCACGCGCACCCGCACCAGGTCGGCACGGCGGCCGGGCTCGATGACGCCGCGGTCGGCGAGGCCGATCGCTTCGGCCGGGTTCTTCGAGACCATCGCGACCGCCTGCGGTAGCGAGATGCCCTCGACGACATCGCCGAGGAAGAAGGCCGACTGGATCAGGCTGAAGGGGATGTAGTCGGATGAAAGGATGTCCAGCAGGCCGTCGGCGGCAAGCGTGCGCGCCGAGACATTGCCGGAATGCGAGGCGCCGCGCATGACGTTCGGCGCGCCCATCAGCACCCCGAGGCCCGCGGCTTTCGAGGCCTTGGCCGCCTCTTCTGTCGTCGGGAACTCGGCGACGCGCACGCCCTGCTCGATCGCCTCGTCGACATGGCCGGCGGTCGCGTCGTCATGGCTCGCCAGCACGATGCCGCGCTCCTGGCAGGCGGCCGAGATGAAGACGCGGTTCGGACCGGAATTGCGGGCCGATTCGGCCATCCGCTTCTCGCAGAATTTCTGGAAGTCGCGGTCCGTCAGCTTCAGCTTGCGCTGGTAGTAATAGGCATAGGTCTCGAGGTTGACGAACTGGCGCTGTCCGGGCGCATGGTCCATCAGCGAGGCGAGCTTAACCCGCTCGTCGGTCTCGAAATTGGCGAAAGCCTCGAGGCAGTCCGGCGCCGAGACCTCGCAACGCAGGTGGATGAAATGGTCGGCCCTGAGCCGATCCTGGCGCACGCTGTCCTCGATGGCGTCGGCCAGCTTGCGAACGTCGTCGGATTTCAGGTCGGCATCCTCGTCCATGCCGACGCGCAGGGCGTCGAGCACCGTGGTGATGCCGGCGGTCGCGACCTGGGCGTCATGGGCAAGCACGGCGGCGATCGGGTTCCAGCGCACTTTCGGGCGCGGCGCGTAATGACCTTCGAGGTGATCGGTGTGCAGCTCGACGAGACCCGGGATGATGTAATCGCCGCCCATGTCCTCGCCGGCGCGGACGGCACCGGGCTCGACGGCGGCAATCAGGCCGTCGCGCAACAACAGCGAGCCCTTGACGATTTCGTCGGGCAACACGATGCGGGCATTGGTGAGAACGGTTTCGGCGGTCATCTCGGGCGGTCCTATCTCAAGCAGTCGTTTCAGAGCAATTCCAGGAAAAGTGCTTTGCGGTTTTCCGTCCGGAATTGCGTAAACAAAAAGATAGGGCGGTTCAGCGTTTCCGCGGATCCGTCCTATGCGGTCTTGCGGGCGGGGCTGCGGCCAAGCGCATGATGGGAAAGCACCATGAACGGGGCGCCGGGCTCGCTTTCGACGAACAATGTCAGCGCATCCACCGGCACGGGCTGCCGCAGCACGTCGGCGAACAGGCCGTCGATCGCTGCACGAAGACGTGGGCTTTCCTGTGGCCCGACCCGCCCCGACAGCGTCATGTGGAAGCGGAACGTGTCAAAGACGTAAGGATAGCCCCATTGGCAAAGGTTGCGAAACTCGTCCGGCTTCAGCGCATCGGGGCTGCGGCGCTCGATCTCGGCCTCGGTCAGCGGCGCGCGGAACGGATCGAAGGCGCGCACCACCTCGCCGGCGAAATCGTTGAGCGGCGCGAACTGCGCTTCCGGCACCAGCGCGAAAAAGCCGTCGATTTGGCCGACGACCAGACGCGGGATGATCACAGGCGGCGTCGCCTCGGCGAAAGCGTCGAGCGCGGCGCGCAGCGAGGCTTCCGTCTCGTCCGGCGCCAGCCGGAACGGCGCTTTCAGGGTCGCGTGGAATCCGTAGCGCCGGGCAGAGGCAGTATGGAAAGCGACTTCCGCGGCCGACAGATCGCCTACGGCCTCGACCGGCCGCGTCGCCGCGCCAAACGGGTCGCGGCCCAGCCAGTTGGCGGCAATGCGCGCCAGCTTCTCGTCCTGCCCCGGGGTGTAGTAGATCGCGTAGCGCATGGGCGTTCCTCGTCAAGCGCGCTGCGCGCCCCAAAGGAATATGCGACGCGCTTCAAGTCATTGTCTTGGCAAGTCGTGGCCCAAACGCCGGAGCGCTTGCGGCGACATGCACCGGAACCGCTGCCATAGGTGATTTCCATGACGGATTGACGAAGCTTTCGTGGGTTTTCGAAGGCAAGTCCAGCACGGAGCTCGTTAGCCGACGATTTTTCCGGGCTGGACCAACGGCTTTGCCGGCGTGTCGATCAGGCCTTCATCAGCCATTCATGCTCGGGCGCGTTGTGGAATTTCCACGTCCGCTTCGGTCCGGCCATGACGTTGAGGTAATAAAGATCGTAGCCGTGGCAGGCGGCGCAGGGATGATAGCCCTTGGGCACCAGCACGACGTCGCCGTCCTCGATCGCCATCGCCTCGTCCAGCTCGCGCACGCCGTTGCGGTCGGCATCGGTGTAGACGCGTTGGAAGGCAAAGCCCTGCGGCGGGTTGAGGCGGTGATAATAGGTCTCCTCGAGATAGGATTCGGCCGGCAGATTGTCCTGGTCGTGCTTGTGCGGCGGATAGCTCGACGTGTGGCCGCCGGGCGTGATCACCTCGACCACCAGCAGCGAATCAGCCGGCTTGCCCTCGGGCAGGATGTTGGTGACGTAGCGCGTGTTGGTGCCCTTGCCGCGCACCTCCTGGCCGAGATCGTCAGGTCCGATGACGCGCACCGGCAGACGGCCACCGAGGCCAGGCGCCGAGCAGACGGCGAGTTCCAGCTCGGTATCGGCGGTCACCGACCAGTCGGCGCCTTGCGGCACATAGACCGACCACGGCTTGCCTTCGAAGGGCGACATGCGCTCGCCGAGCAGGCCGAGATCCTTGCCGCCGGCCGATGCCTTGCCCTTTCCGGTGACGAACACCAGGCAGACCTCGCGCTCGCCGGTTTTGCCGGACACCGTCTCGCCCGGACGAAGCCGATGCAGGTCGAAACCGACATAGGTCCAGCCGGCGCTTTGCGGCGTGACATGAGCGACATGGCCGTGGGCCTTGTCGGCCTTGACGAGCAGTTTCGACATTTTTGTCTCTCCTATTCCGTTGGCCTTCGTTGGTTGCGGATCAAAGATCTTGCCGGCTGACAGAACCAGCACAACCTTCGAGATTGGCCGAGGCCTCCAAACTTCGTCATTCTAGGGCGAAGCAGGAGCGCAGCTCCGTCGCGGAGACCCTAGAATCCATGCCGTTACCTCAATCGAAGGGCGCTGCGGAGCAGAATTCTGTACCGCAGCGGCTGCTTCGAAGTCACGGAATGGATCCTAGGGTCTGCGCTACGTCGCTGCGCTCCTTGCTGCGCCCTAGGATGACGAAGCGAGGGGCGTTTCGGCTAATCGCCAACGCATGCGATCCGCCATGCACGCAGTATCCGATCCGTAGACGCTTCTGAGCCATGAATTAGTCACTCCTTCGGTCCGGGTTCGGCCTTGTTCTCCTCAATCGGCTTATAGAGATAGAAAAACTGCCACACCGCATAGCCGGCGAAGCCCAGCGCGATGACGCCCCAGAACGGCGTGCCGGACGCGAATTCGATCACCGACCAGACCAGGCAGACCGCGACGACCGCGATACGGCGCCACAGCGGCCGGAAGAAGGGATGCTCATAGTCTTTCATCGCGCCAATCCAGGATTTGCCCAAAGCACAACGGATAAACCGGGCGCCCCGACTAATCCACTGCTCAGGCCGGAAAACCCTGCGTCTCGACCGTATAGCCGGCGGCCGTCATCACCCGCATAAGTTCCTTGTGGCCGACCTGGGCCATCTTGAGCGGCGGGTTCTTCTTCGGATCCTGCTCGGCCTCGACCACGAACCAGCCTTCATAGCCATGATCGGCGAAACGCTGGACAATCGCCCCGAAGTCGAGTGAGCCGTCGCCCGGCACGGTGAAGGCGCCGAGCGCCACGGCGTCGAGGAAGGACTGTTTCGTGCGGTCGAGCCTGTCGATCACGCCCATGCGAACATCCTTCACATGGACGTGGTTGATGCGCTTGTGGTGATTGTCAATGGCGCGCAGCACGTCGCCGCCGGCAAAGGCGAGATGGCCGGCATCGAGCAGCAGCGGAATGCCTTCGCCGGAGTTGCGCATGAAGGCGTCGAGCTCCGGTTCGGTCTCGACCACCGCCGCCATGTGGTGATGGTAGGAGAGCGGCATGCCTTGCTCAGCGCACCACTCGCCGAACTCGGTGACGCGCCGGCCATAAGCCTTCATCTCGTCGGCGGAAAGTTTCGGCTTGGTGGCCAGAGGCTTGGAGCGGTCGCCCTGGATGGACCGGCCGACCTCGCCATAGACGATGCAGGGCGCATCGACCGCCTTGAACAGGTCGATCATCGGCTGGATGCGGTCCTTGTTCCGGGAGATGTCCTCGTTGACAAGCGTGCCTGAGAACCAGCCGCCGCAAAGCGTGACGTCGGCCTCCTTCAGGATCGGCAGCATCACCTTCGGATCATTGGGGAAGCGGCGGCCCATCTCCATACCGGTGAAGCCGGCCGAGCGCGACTGGCGCAGGCATTCTTCCAGCGACACGTCATCGCTCAATTCCACGAGATCGTCATTCCACCATGCGATGGGGGACATGCCCAGTTTGGCTTTCAAGTCGTCACTCCAATGTCGGTTCGTTGCGAGCCGGTTCAGCCCTGACGGCTGCCCACGGCTTCCTCGTATTTCTTGCGCGCGGCATTGACTTCGCGTCGCGACGAGACTTCCGGCACGGCGACATCCCACCAATGGCCGCCCGCCTCGGTCGAGACCAGCGGGTCGGTGTCGATGACCAGCACCGTCGTCTTGTCGTTCTTCTTCGCCTTGGCCAGTGCCGTCTCCAGCTCGGCGATCGACGCTACCTTCTCGGCCACGGCACCTAAGCTTGCCGCGTGCGCGGCGAAGTCGACGTCAGGCATCACCTCGTGGCGGGCGTCCTTCAAGAGGTTGTTGAAGTTGGCGCCGCCGGTCGCCATCTGCAGCCGGTTGATGCAGCCATAGCCGCGATTGTCGAGCAAAACGATGGTGAGCTTCAGGCCAAGCATCACCGAAGTGGCGATCTCGGAATTGAGCATCAGATAGGAGCCGTCGCCGACCATGACGACCACCTCCTGGTCGGGCTTCGCCATCTTGACGCCGAGCCCGCCGGCGATCTCGTAGCCCATGGTCGAGAAGCCGTATTCGGCATGGTAGGAGCCCGGCGCGCCGGCCTGCCAGAGCTTGTGCAATTCGCCGGGCAGACCGCCCGCGGCATGCAGCAGCGTGACGCCCGAGCCCATGGCGCGCTGCACGGCGCCGATCACTTGCGCATCGGACGGATAGGCGGCGTTGGTCGACGCCGTCACCTTGGCGGCGGCGGCCTGCCACTCCGTCTTGCCATTCAATGCATTGTCGGTCCAAACGGCCGGCGCTTTCCAGCCCTTCAGCGCGGCGGACAGCTCGGCAAGCCCTTCGGCCGCGTCGGCGACCAGCGGCAGTGCCCAATGCTTGCCGGCGTCGAAACCTTGCGTGTTCAGGCCGATGATGGTGCGGCCGGCATTCTTGAACAGCGCCCAGGAGCCGGTGGTGAAATCCTGCAGCCTGGTGCCGACCGCAAGCACGACATCGGCCTCCTCCGCCAGCCGGTTGGCGGCCGACGTGCCGGTAACGCCGACCGCCGCCATGTTGAGCGGATGGTCGTCGGGCAACGAGGATTTGCCGCCCTGGGTCTCGCAGACCGGAATGCCAGCGCCCTGCACCAGCTTGGCGAGCTCGTCCGAAGCTTGCGAATACAGCACCCCGCCACCCGCGATCACCAGCGGCTTCCTGGCGCCCTTCAGCGCCGCGACGGCTGCCGCCAGCTCGTTGCGGTCCGGGCGCAGCCGGCGCGGTGTCCAGACGCGCTCGGCGAACAGGCTTTCGGGATAATCATAGGCTTCGGCCTGCACATCCTGGCAGAGCGAGAGCGTCACCGGGCCGCATTCGGCCGGATCGGTCAGCACCTGCATGGCGCGGTTCAGCGCCGGGATGATCTGCTCCGGCCGCGTGATGCGGTCGAAATAGCGCGATACCGGGCGGAAGCAGTCATTGACGGTAGCGGTGCCGTCGGAGAAATCCTCGGCCTGCTGCAGCACCGGGTCCGGCAGGCGGTTGGCGAAGACATCGCCCGGCAAAAACAGGACGGGCAACCGGTTTACATGCGCGAGTGCGGCCGCCGTCACCATGTTGAGCGCGCCGGGACCGATCGAGCTAGTCGCGGCCATGAAGCGGCGGCGGAAATTCGCCTTGCCATAGGCGATCGCCGCGTGAGCCATCGCCTGCTCGTTATGGGCGCGGAAGGTCGGCAGCTCGTCGCGGACCTGGTAGAGCGCCTCGCCGATGCCGGCGACATTGCCATGGCCGAAGATGGCCCAGACGCCGCCGAAGATCGGCACCTTCTTCCCGTCGATCTCGGTCATTTGCCGGCTGAGGAAGCGGGTCAGCGCCTGCGCCGTCGTCAGGCGGATTGTCTTGCTCATGATGTCTCCTCCGCAGTCCTTCAGCGGTCTTGTTATGCGGCTTTGCGGCCGCGAGCGGCAAGCCATGCCTCGGTCAACTGCTCGAAGCGCGCGGCCATGTCGGCGATCGCCTCGTCATCCGACATCCTGCCGGCCAGCCATTGTTCGGCGGCGTTGACAAAGATGGTGCGGCCGACGGCAAAGCCCTTGACGATCGGCGCATTGGCGGTGGCGGCAAACGCCGCGACCAGCTCGTCCTGCGGCGCTTCCAGCCCGAGCAGCACCACGCCACGGCACCAAGGATCGTTCCTGACGATCACCTGTTCGATCTTCGCCCAGGCGCCTGCGGAAGCCTGCGGCTCGAGCTTCCACCAGTCCGGCTTGATGCCCAGCGCATAGAGCTCTTCCAGCGCGCTCGGAATGGTGGTGTCGTCAAGCTTGCCGTGCTTGCCGGCGATGATCTCGACCAGCAGTTCGCGACCGACCTTCCGCGCCGCCTCGAACAGCGCGCGCAGCTTCTGCTGCTGCTCGGTCTTTAGCGCTTCCGGGTCGTCCGGGTGATAGAAGCACAGGCATTTGATGCAATGGTCGACCGGCCATTCGGTGAGCTGCGAGCCGATGTCCTGCGAAAACTCGAAGCGCAGCGGCCGCGACCCGGGCAATTCGACCGGGCGGCCGAGCCAGGCGAAGGGATGGCGGGCGAATTCGAACATGGCGTCGCGGCCATATTTTTCGTCGATCAGCATGCCATAACCGTCGCGGCCGGCGGCGACCTTTGCCGCCGCCTTGACGGTGAGCACCTTGAAATCGGGGATGCGCGCAACGTCGGCCCCGACCTTGGCGGCAACGTCTTCCAACTGCACACGATGGTCGCAGGCCAAAGCCATCAGCGAGGGAATGTCGCGCCGCCGCGTCGTTGCCCAGTGGACGTGGTTGATCGCCTCGTCCTTGCGCAACGCCAGATGCTTGCTGCCGTGCTTCAAAAAGAACTGCAGCTCCTCGAAGGTCGGATATTCCGGCGCGCAGAGCAGGCGCGACACCGCGAAGGCGCCGCAGGCATTGGCCCAGGTCGCGGCGGTGGCGAAGCTTTCGCCGCCGAGCCAGCCGCGCAGGAAGCCCGACATGAAGGCGTCGCCGGCTCCGAGCACATTGTAGATCTCGATCGGAAAACCCTTGCCGACGATGCCGTCCTCGAGGTCGTCGCTGATCGGCCCGTCATAGACGATGCAGCCCTTGGCGCCGCGCTTGAGCACGATGGTAGCCGGCGACAGCGCGCGGATCGTCTTCAGCGCGCTCAGGCAATCGTCGGCGCCGGAAGCGATCATAATCTCTTCCTCGGTGCCGACGATGAGATCGCAATCGGGCAGCACCGTCTTCAGCTGCGCCGAGACGCGGTCCGACTTGACGTAGCGCTCGAAGCCCTCGGCATGGCCGGCAAGGCCCCAGAGGTTCGGGCGATAGTCGATGTCGAACACCACCTTGCCACCCTTGGCCTTCATCAGACGGATCGCCTTGCGCTGCGCGGCATCGGAGTTCGGCCGCGAGAAATGCGTGCCGGTGACGACCACCGAGCGCGCCGAGGCGATGAAGGCCTCGTCGATATCCTCCTCGGCCAGCGCCATGTCGGCGCAGTCCGAACGATAGAAAATCATCGGCGAGACGCCTTCGCTCTCGACCGAGAGCAGCACCAGCGCCGTCAGCCTCTCCTTGTCGGTCTTCAGCCCGTCGACCGAGACGCCTTCGCGCCGAAGCTGCTCGCGAATGAAGCGGCCCATCTGCTCGTCGCCGACGCGGGTGAGTAGCGCCGAGCGCAGGCCGAGCCTTGCCGTGCCGACGGAAATATTGGCCGGGCAGCCGCCGACCGACTTGGCGAAAGAGGTGATGTCCTCCAGCCGCGAGCCGATCTGCTGGCCATAGAGATCGACCGAGGCGCGGCCGATGGTGATGACGTCGAGCGGCGGGTATGTCCCTTCCACGGCTTCGCCCATTCGAACCTCCCATCGGCCTTGTTGTGCAGAGCAGCGTCGTTTTGGACAGCGCGCGCCGGCGACGGCGCGGTGTCGTCAATATGAAATATTAATTCCAATCTACAGTCAATATGGAATGAGCATTCCCAAGCCGAAAAGCGCTCGTCCGGGAGGCTCAGCTCTTGCGCCGGCGACCGGCTTCGCGGCGTTTCTCGCCGACGGCGACGGTCAGCGCCATGGCCAGCGCCATCGTCGCCGAGATCGAGCGGAAGCCGCCGAAATCGGCCTCGGCGACCTCGAACCAGACCTTGGCGAATTGCGCCAGCGGCGAAAACGACGAGTCGGTGATCGCCACGATCGGCACGCCCTGTTCGGCGATCGAGCGCGTTTCCTCGATGGTCGCCGGCGCGTAGGGCGAGAAGCTGATGGCGATGACGGCGTCGCGCGGCGTGGCGAAGCTGATCATCTCGGCGTTCAGCCCCGCGGCCGATTCCACCAGCTGGTTGCGGATCTTGAGCTTGCCCAGCGCATAGGCGATGTAGGACGCCACCGGATAGGAGCGGCGCTTGGCCAGCACATAGATCGTCTCGGCTTTCGCCAGAAGCGCCACCGCCTCCTCGAAATGGGCATCGTTGAGCGAACGTGAGATGTCGCCCAGCGAGGTGCTGGCGGCGGCGACGAAGCCGTCGAAGATCGCCCGGTGCCCGCGGCCTTCCTCGGCCTTGGCGCGCAACGCCGCCAGCCGCTCGTCATAAGAGGAGTTGCGCTCGCGCAGACGCTCGCGGAAAACCTGCTGCAGGCTGGTGAAGCCGTCGAAGCCGAGCTGCTGGGCAAAACGGATCAGCGTCGAGGGCTGCACGCCGGCCGAGGCGGCGATGCTCGCCGCCGTGCCGAAGGCGATGTCGTCGGGATTGTCGAGCGCATAGGCGGCGATCTGCGCGATGCGCTTGGGCAGGCTCGCGCGTCTGTCCAGGATCGTCGCGCGCAGCGTTTCGAAATCGCGAGGCACCCGTTCGTCCATCGTCGCTCCGCCCACGCTCATAAGGTTTGTCTCTCTCCTGCCTCATCATAGCGAGTTCGCGCAAAAACACCATAAAAAATGATTTAGATATTCCATTCTTTATCAAAATAGACTAATTCATCCACGCATACTTTCCTTTATCCTGGAGATAATCGACATGGTCGGAGTGGGCCTCATCGGCACTGGCTTCATGGGCAAGTGCCACGCCATCGCCTGGAACGCGGTGGGCACGGTCTTTCCCGATGTCGACAAGCCGAAGCTGGTGCATCTGGGCGAGGTGAATGACGAGCTTGCCAAACGCAAAGCTGCCGAGTTCGGCTTCGCAAAAGGGTCCGGCGACTGGCGCGCCGTGGTCGAGGATCCGGACGTCGAGATCGTCTCGCTGACCACGCCGAACCAGTTCCACCCGGAAATGGCGATCGCCGTCCTCGAAGCCGGCAAGCATCTGTGGTGCGAGAAGCCGATGGCGCCGAGTTTCGCCGAGGCCGAGGCGATGGCGAAGGCCGCGAAGCAATCCGGCAGGGTCGCCGTGCTCGGCTACAACTACATCCAGAACCCCGCCATCCGCCATATCGGCGCGCTGCTCGAGGAAAAGATCATCGGCGACGTCAATCTCGTGCGCATCGAGATGGACGAGGATTTCATGGCCGATCCGGAGGCGCTGTTCTTCTGGAAACACGAGGCTTCGTCCGGCTATGGCGCGCTCGACGATTTCGCCGTGCATCCGCTGTCGCTGATCAGGGCGCTGTTCGGCCGTGTTTCCCGCGTCATGTGCGACATGGTCAAGCCCTATGCCGACCGCAAGACCGCTTCCGGCGCCCGCCGCGCGGTCGAGACATATGACATCGCCAGCGTCTTGATGCATCTCGAGAACGGCGTTGCCGGCTCGCTGCTGGTTAACCGCTCGGCCTGGGGCCGCAAGGGCCGCATCGCCATCCAGATCTTCGGCTCGAAGGGCTCGATCCTCTACGACCAGGAGCGGATGAACGAGTTCCAGCTCTACGTCACCGCCGACCGGCCGACCGAGCAGGGCTACCGCACCGTCCTGGTCGCGCCGCACCACAAGCCCTACGATTCCTTCCTGCCGGCGCCCGGCCACGGCCTCGGCTTCAACGACCTCAAGATGATCGAATGCCGCGAGCTCCTGATGCGCATCGCCGGCAAGCCGGCCCGCATCATCGACTTCGACGAGGGGCTGGAGATCGAGCGCACCGTGCATGCCATGGCCCGCTCGTTCCAGGAGCAGCGCTGGGTCGATGTGAGGTGATCGAGCCGAGCGCTGGGGCCAGTATGGCGGCCGACGGCGGCCGGCCAATGCAAAATCGGATCTGAGCATTCAGGCCAGGTTGATAGCGACGTTGCGCAGCAGCGCCACGGATTTGCGCATGCCTTCCATTGGTGACAGCATCATGTCCTCGTGCTCGATCGACAGCACGTCGTCGTAGCCGGCCTGCTTCAGCGCCGTGCAGAACTGCCGCCACCAGGTCTCGCCGTGGCCGTAGCCGAGCGTGATGTAATTCCAGGCCCTTTCGGCATAATGATTTGGCGGGCGCGCATCGAGCGTGCCGTCGATGGCCGCCGGTATAGGTTCGATGCGTGTGTCCTTGGCGTGGACATAGTAGATCGCCGAGCCAAGCTTGCGCACGGCGGCAATGGGATCGGCGCCCATCCACATCGGATGGCTCGGATCGTAGTTGGCGCCGACCGTCTCGCCGACCGCATCGCGCAGCCGGAACAGCGTCTGAACATTGTACACGGCCTGATGCCCATGCAGTTCCAGGCAAAGCTTCCTGATGCCCAGATTGTTCGCAAATTCGATGAGATCGCGCCAATACGGGATGATGCAATCGTCCCACTGGTAGCGCTGTATGTCGGCGCATTCGGGCGGCCAGTCGGTGATGATCCAGTTGGGATTGGTGTCGCCGGGTCCGCCCGGCAGCCCGGACATCATCACCACCCGGTCGATGCCCATCAGGCTCGCCAGCCGGATCGTGTCCTCGGTCACTTGGCGATGCTGCTTGCCCTGCGGTCCCGGATGCAGCGGGTTGCCGGAGCAGTTAAGCGCCGCGATCGTCAGCCCGTGGTCGCGAACCTTGGCGACGAATTCGGTTCGGGTCGTCTTGCTGTCCAGCATGGCGGTCAGATCGATGTGCGGCGCCGACGACCAGTTGCCGCAGGCGAACTCCAGCGTCTCCAGTCCGAGATCGGCCGAGGCGCGCAGCATCTCGTCGAAGGACAGGTTGCCGAGGCTGTCGGTGATCATGCCAATCTTCATTTCGGAAACTCCCGCTTATTTTGGACCATCCGCTCACAGCTCTACGGGTTCGAACCTGCCGGACCGGGCCGACGCTAGCGCTGCCTCGCAGAGGATCATGGCCTTGCGCCCATCGCTGGCCGTGACCGCCGGACTCCTGCCCGTCTCGACACAGGTGATGAAGTGATCGATCTCGGCGGCGTAGGATTCCGCATAGCGTTCGACGAAGAAGTAGTAGGGCTTGTCGCGCGATATACCTTTGCCGCCGTACATTTCCACAGAGGTCGGCAGCCGGTTGCCGGCCTGCAGCATGCCGTCGGCGCCGTGCACCTCGATGCGCTGGTCGTAGCCGTAGGCGGCCCTGACGCTGTTGTTGATGTGACATTGCCGGCCGGACGCCGTTCGCAGGATGAACATCGCGGTGTCGTAGTCGCCGAGCTTCCTGTATTGCGGCGCAACAAGCGAGGAGCCGGTCGCGAAAAGCTCCACAGGCTCTTCGCCAAGCATATTCCGCGCCATGTCGAAATCGTGGATGGTCATCTCGCGAAAGACGCCGCCGCCTCCGGCCAGCGCTTCCTCGGTCTCCGGTTCGGGATCGCGGCTGGTGATGATGACCTGCTCGACGGCGCCGATCTCGCCATCGTCGAGGCGCTCCTTCAGCGCCCGGAAGCTCGGATCGAAGCGGCGGTTGAAGCCGATCTGGAACGGCACGCCGGCTTTCGCCACAGCGGCCAGGCACTCGTCCGTGCGCTTGAGGTCGAGGTCGATCGGTTTCTCGCAGAAGATCGCCTTGCCCTTTGCCGCCGCTGCCATGGCAAGCTCCGCGTGCGTGCGCGTGGCCGAGGCGATGAACACCATTTTCACTACCGGATCGTTCATAACGGTTTCGGTGTCCATGATCTCGGCGCCGGTTACGGCGGCGACCTTCTCGGCCGCCTCGCGATTGGGATCGACGACGTAGCGCAGCCGCACCTTCGGGTGGCGCGCGAGATTGCTCGCATGCACGCGGCCGATCAGCCCCACCCCGAACAGACAAACATCCATCATGCGTTCGACTTTCTCATCAGGCCGCTCCAGCGCTGCCGGCCGGTTCGTGTATCCGAGCGGCAATCATTTCACCGCGCCCATGGTCAGCCCGCGCACCAGATGCCGCTGCACCAGGAGTGCAAAGAAGACGATCGGCAACGCGCCGATGACGCCGGCGGCCGCCATCGAGGCCCAGTCGGTATCGATGCGCCCGATGAGTGTGGCGGTGCCGCGCGGCATGGTCATCGCCCGCGGCGTCGCGGTCAGCGCCAGCGCGAAAAGGAATTCGTTGAAGGTGACCAGCACGGCGAAGATCGCGGTGGCCGCGAGCCCTGGTGCCGCCAATGGCAGCGTGATGCGGCGGAAGGCGCCGAAGCGTGAATCGCCGTCCACCATGGCCGCCTCCTCGAGGTCGACCGGGATCTCGCGGAAAAAGCTCTCCATCATCCAGACGCAGAAGGTGACGTTGAAGGCGGTGTAGGTGGCGATCAGGCCGAGCCAGCTGTCGAGCAGCCCGAGGCTCAGCATCAAGAGATAGACGGGTATCAGGATCACCACCGGCGGGATGATGCGCAGTGTCAGGAGGAAGAGACCGATCTTGCGCTCCGCGGCGAATGGCAGGCGGAACCTCGCGATCGCGTAGGCGCCCATCGCGCCGAAGACCAGCGCTATCGCGACCGAGAAGAAGGTGACCACCACCGAGTTCGTCAGATAGGAGCCGAACTGCTTTTCAGTGAACAGTCTGACGTAATTGTCGAGCGTCGGCACATGCGGATAGAGGGTGCCTTCCTGCGTGATCTCGCGGTTGGACTTGAGCGAGGTGGACACCAGCCAGTAGATCGGCAGCAGCACCACTGCCAGCACGAAAATGGTGGTGAGGATGCGCGCCAGGCGGGTGCTCATGACGCGTCGATCCTGCGCAGGAGCCTGATGGCGCTGAAGGCGAGCGCGAGCACGACGAGGCCGATCGTCACGAACAGCGCCGCCGCGTATCCGGTCTGCTGGAATTTGAAAGCGGTGTCGTAGCCATAGATCGAGATCAGCCTCGTCGCTTCGCCCGGCCCGCCCCGGGTCAGCACGAAAACCTGGTCGAAGGTGCCGAAGGCATCGATGGTGCGGAGCACGATGGCGACCGCCAGCACCGGCCGCATCATCGGGAAGGTGAGATCGGCGAAGACGCGCCAGGACCCGGCGCCGTCGACGCGCGCCGCCTCGAACGGCTCGTGCGGCAGCGACTGCAGGCCGGCGAGCAGGATCAGGAACATCAGCGGCGTCCACTCCCAGACGTCGAGCACGACAAGGCCGATGAAGGCATTGAGCGGGTTTCCGAGGATCTGGACCCCGCCGCCGCCCATGGCCTCCGAGAGCGCCGTCAGCATGCCGGCGTCGCTGGCGTAGATCAGCCTGAACAGGATGGCGACGACGACCGGCGTGATCACCATGGGAATGATCAGCACCGTCCTGAGCAGCCGAATGCCGCGGAATTCGTGCAGGCAGAACAAGGCAAGCGCGAAGCCCAGCACCGCCTCGATCGAAACCGACAGCGCCACGAACTTGACGGTGACCCACAGCGAATTCAGGAACTGTGCGTCGCTCCAAAGCTGCACATAGTTCCGGAAGCCGACATGGGAGACCGGCGAGCCGTAGCGGTACGCCCTGGTGCTGGCGCGCAGCCCGTCCCAGAGCGGGTAGACGAGCACGCCGAGCACGATCGTCAGGCCCGGCGCCAGCATGAGATAGGGGAGGGCGAGGTCGAGCCCCGCCCCCTGCAGGCGATATTTGCATGCCTGCATGCCGGTTTGCATCAGTAGTACCCGGCCGTGGTCAGATAGTCCTTGACCTGCTTGGCCGCCGTGTCCAGGGCCGCACCGCCGCCGGAGCCGGCCTGCAAAGCCTTGTTGAGCTCGATGCCGAGCAGTTCCTCGACCTTCGCCCAGTCGGGGGTGCGCGGCCGCGGCAGCGCGCCGGCGTCGAGCTGCTGCAGGGCGACCGGTATCAGACGGTTGCCGGGCTTGGCGATGCCGAAGGCGCTGCGCTTGACCGGGATCGAGCCCGCCTCCGAGAGCTTGGCCTGTGTTTCGGCGCTGACGTACCACTTCAGGAACTCGATCGAATTCGCCTTGTTGGGCGCCGATTTCGGCACGCCGGCGATGAAGATGCCCATCTGGGCGATCGCCTTTTCCTGCTTCGGCACAACGCCGAAATCGAGCTTGCCGGCCACCTTGGTCTGGGCGGGGTCGTCCGCCTTCAATGCGTTGCCCGAATATTGGATGATCGCCCCTGCCTCCCCGCCGAGGATCGCCGCGCCCTCTTGGTCGGAGTCGAACTCGACCACCCCGCTCGGCGCGTTCTGCTTCATCGTGCCGACGAAGAAATCGGCCGAGGCCTTGCCTTCGGCCGAATTGAAGATCGGGTTCCACTTGTCGTCGAAGAAGGAGCCGCCGAACGACAGGAAGACCGGATACCAGCTGGTGACGATCGGGTTGCCGGAAACGCCGCGGAAGACGACCGGGTATTTGATCTTGCCGGCCGCGACGCCTTCCTTGCCCTTGGCGATCACCTCGTCCCAGGTCTTGGGCGCACCGCCGGTGAAGACGTCGTTGCGACAGGTCAGCGTCTGCAGGTCACCGACGAAGGGCACGCAGATCAACGTCGGCTTGGCGTTCTCGAAGCCCTTGACGCGCGGCCCCTTCTGCGGCGGCCAATAGCCCATGTCGATCATCGCGCCGATCCAGTCCTTGTCCGACCCATCGATGCCTCCAGCGCCAAGGTCCTCGAGCACGTTGGCGGCGCCGAACTGCGGCACCCATGGGTCGTCGAGCAGGTAGAGGTCGTATTGGCCGGCGCCGCTTTGGGCGTCGGCGAACCACTTCTCGAGCGTCACCCCGTATTCGTCCTCGAGGAACTGGATGTCGAAGCCCTGCTCCTTGGCCAGCGGGATGATCTTTTCCTTGAACGGCGTCAGGCCGCCATCGGCGAAGGCGCCGATGATCACCTTCTTTCCGGCGGCGCGGGCAGGCATCGGCAGGCCAAGCGTGGTGAGGGCGGTGGTCGCTAAGGCCAGGCCAAGCCCACCCTTGATGACGGAGCGGCGAGTAAGTCTGCTTGAATGCATCATGTCACTCTCCCATTGTTGTTGACCCTGTGGACGGCTGTCAGGCCGTCCGAATTGAAGAAACAGGCGTTCGCCGGGTCGAAGGCGACGCCGATGCTTTCACCCACCACGCCCCTGAAATCGCGGCCGGCCCGGACCGAGACGTTGCCGCCTTCGAGGCGGACATTGACCAGCGTCTCGTTGCCCATCGGTTCGACGACGTAGATTTCGCCGGGCAGGGCATCGGGCGTGCCGACGCCGGCAGCGCTGCAGTCCTCCGGCCGGAGGCCGATTTCGGCGACGGAGGCGGCGCGGCAGGCAGCAAGCCGCGCGGCGTCCAGTGGGACGACCTTGCCGGCCACGATGATGCCTTGCTCGCAAAGCGCTGCCGGCAGAATGTTCATCGGCGGGTTGCCGACGAAGGTGGCGACGAAGCGGTTTGCCGGGCGGTCGTATATCTCGATGGGCGGCGCCATCTGCTGCAGCTCGCCGCCATGCATGACGGCGACGAAGTCGGCCATCGTCAGGGCTTCGACCTGGTCGTGGGTGACATAGATGGTGGTGGCGCTGAGGCGCTGGCAGAGCCGCTTGATCTCGCCGCGCATGGTGAGCCGCAGTCTTGCGTCGAGATTGGACAGCGGCTCGTCCATCAGGAAGGCCGCCGGGTCGCGCACGATGGCGCGGGCCAGCGCGACGCGCTGGCGTTGTCCGCCCGAGAGCTGGCGCGGACGGCGGTCGAGCAGATGGCCGATCTCGAGCACGGCGGCGACCTCGCCGATCTTGGCCTTTCGCCCGGCTTCGGGCGTGCCGCGTATCCACAGCGGATAGCCGATATTTTCGGCGACCGTCATCTGCGGATAAAGCGCGTAGCTCTGGAAGACCATGGCGATGTCGCGGTCGCGCGGCTGCAGCCGGGTGACGTCGCGTTCGCCGATAAAGACCTTGCCGGCGGTCGGCATGTCGAGCCCAGCCAGGATGCGCAGCGCCGTCGTCTTGCCGCAGCCCGACGGGCCGAGCAGGGCAAGGAATTTGTGGTCCGGCACCGCAAGGTCGAGCGATCGCAGCACGTTGAGCGCGCCAAAGCTCTTGACCACCTTCTGGTACAGAACCGAGCTCATTTCCCTCCCCGGCGCCTCATGCTTTCTTCAGGCCTTGCGCTCGTGGACGTAGAAGCCCGCGCCCTCGGCCAGCCTCTTCAGATTCCGATACCCCATCGTCGCATAGGTCAAGGGATGCGCCTTGGCCGGATCCTGCTCGGCTTCCACAACCAGCCAGCCGGAATAGCCCTGGTCGGCGAGTATCTTTAAGAGCGTCGGATAGTCGATCGCGCCGTCGCCCGGCACGGTGAAGATGCCTTCCATCACCGCGCCCATGAAGCTCATGTCGGCCTCGCGCGCTTTCTTTAAGATGGCCGGGCGCACATCCTTGCAATGGACATGCACGACGCGCTCCACATGCCGGCGCAGCAACTGCTCCGGGTCGCCGCCCGAAAAGGCGCAGTGCCCGGTATCGTAGAGCAGGCCGACCGCCTCGCCGGTTGTATGCATCAGCCTGTCGATTTCCGCGTCGGTCTCGACGATCGTGCCCATGTGATGGTGGAAGGCCATGCCGACGCCGAAATCGGAAAACCGCTCGGCGAGCCGGGTGATCTTGGCGCCATAGGCCTTCCATTCCCCGTCCATCAGCTTCGGCCGCTGCGAGATCGGGTCGTGGATGGCGCCGTGCCGGCCGCGCGAGGTGTCGGCATAGACGACGCGCCTGGCGCCGAGGTCGCGAAGCAGCGTCAGATGCGGCCGGATCGCCTCGAATTCCTCGTCCACCTCCTTCTCGCAGATGCGCCCGTCATACCAGCCGGAGACCAGCGCCAGCCCGTAATGGTCGAGGATGGGCCTCAGCGCACGGCTCTCGCGCGGGAACTTGCCGCCAAGCTCGGTGCCGGCATAGCCGGCTTCCGCTGTCTCGCTGAGGCAGGTCTCGAGCGGCGTGTCGCCGCCCAGTTCCGGCACGTCGTCATTGGTCCAGGTGATCGGGTTGATGCCAAGTCGAACTGTCGTCATTGCTCGCTTTCCGCCCCGCAGCCATGATGGCTGCGGGGTGTCCTGTCTCGGGAGGAGATGCTGCGGTTGCCGGCGGCGGGGCGAAACCCTGCCGTTCGTTCGGCACGACGCCCTCCCAGTGCCGCGCCTCAGACGTCCCCGTCTTACATGTCCCTGTCGACGTCTTACCCCGACGTCATTGAGCGAAGTCTACGCCGCTCTGTCTCCATCGCGAGGGCCAGTTTTCCGGAAAATGAAGGAACCAGTTTGTGCGGAGAGGCGGGTGTGGCAGGATGGGTAGATGGGCTACCTCGAAATCATTGATCGTCGGCGCGAGGCCCCCCTCTCTGGCCTGCCGGCCATCTCCCCCTCAAGGGGGGAGATCGGATGTCGCGCCGGCTTTCGCCAATCGCCGACGCCGCAAAGAAAAGCGAGGCGCCTGAACTGCCAATCTCCCCCCTTGAGGGGGAGATGTCCGGCAGGACAGAGAGGGGGGCGAAGGAACTCGGCCTTGCAGCACAAGCGTGTCGCGGCACGCCATTGCCATTGCATCCATGGGTGGGGATAAACGATGCGCTCCCACCCCAAACCCCAGGCCTTCCCGCTCGACATGCTGGCCGTCAACCGCTCGAGCCCCGAGCACCTTTCGCGCCAGCTCTATCACGGCCTCGTCGCCATCATCCGCAACCGCGCGCTTCCCCCCGGCTCGGAGCTTCCCTCCACCCGCGCCCTGGCCGCCGAGCTCGGCCTTGGCCGCAACACCATCGTCGCCGCCTACGACCAGCTCGTCACCGAAGGCTATCTCGCCAACCGCCAGGGCGCCCGCCCGGTCATCGTCGACCTGCCCGAGGGCCCGCGCGAGTCGCCGCGCGAGGAGCCGCCCGCCCCGCTGCGATCACCCTCGCTGCGCGGCCAGCAGCTGCTCAGCCAACCCTATCATCACGGCAGGCCGGGGCATGTCGCCTTCCACCCCGGCATGCCGGATGCGCAGAGCTTTCCCTTCGGCGTCTGGGGCCGCCTGGTTGCGCGCCGCGCCAGCCATGGCGGCGAGACGCTGTTCGGCACCTATGACGTAACCGGCCATCCAGCGCTGAAGGAAGCGATCGCCGGCTATCTCTATTCCGCGCGCGGCGTGCGCTGTCGTCCCGAGCAGATCGTCATCACCACCGGCGCGCAGGCCGCCTTCGATCTTTTGGCCCGCCTGCTGCTTGACCCCGATGACACGGTGTGGATGGAGGAGCCCGGCTATTACGGCGCCAAGGCCGCCTTCACCGTGGCCGGCGCAAGGATCCTGCCCATCCCTGTCGACCAGGAGCGCGGCTGGCGTCTCGATGCCCCGGATTTCTCGCCCCGTCTCATCTATGTGACGCCGGCCTGCCAGCATCCGCTCGGCATCACCATGCGCATGGAGGAGCGGCTGCGCCTGCTCGACATCGCCGAGACCGCGAACGCCTGGGTGATCGAGGACGATTTCGACGGCGAATACCGCTTTCAAGGGAGGCCCGTGCCGGCGATCCAGAGCATGGACCGTTCCGGCCGCGTCATTTATGTCGGCACCTTCGCCAAGCTGCTGTTCCCGGCGCTGCGCCTCGGCTTCATGGTGCTTCCGCCGGAGCTTGCCGGCCGCATCGTCAACGCGCTCTCCACCACCGGCCAGTTCGCGCCGCTGCTGCTGCAGGCCGCCTTGGCCGACTTCATCACCGAAGGCCATATGAGCCGGCATCTGAAGCGCATGCGCCGCATCTACGCCCAGCGCCGCCAGCTTTTTCGCGACATCGTGACCGAGCGCCTGCGCGATGAGATCACGCTGTCCCCCGCCGAAGCCGGCATCCAGGTGGTGGGCTATCTGAGAGAGGGCATCGACGACATCAAGGTCAGCCAGGCCGCAGCAAAAAGGGCGATCAACGTCTCGCCGCTGTCGAAATATTTCCAGAACACGGCCCCGACGCAAGGCCTGGTGCTGGGCTATGCGGCGTGTGATGCCGCGCAGACGCGGGACGGGGTGGAGCGGCTGGCGCAGGCGATCCGCGAGACGCTGGAGTGAGGGTTTCGCGGCGCCGGTAAATGGCGCACCCGACGTCCTGCTTGGCTAGGTCGCACGAGGCGGCAAGCCTGCCGAGGAACAAATGGCCTCTTCGCGGCCGCTCAACCAAAAAGGTGCATGGAGTGCCGCCGCCGCATTGATTGAATCAATTATCCCGATATACAAGCTGATTTCGGGTGCAAATCGCATAGGCTGGCAATCCATTGAGTCGCAATTTTCTGGTGATCGACCCTGAGGAGGGCATGGCCGTCCTTAAGGGCCTTGCCTCTTCGGCGCGCATTTCCATGCTGAGGCTGCTGCATGAGAAGGGGCCGATGAATGTCAACGAAATCGCCTCCGTGCTGTCGCTGCCGCAGTCGACGGTCTCGACCAATATCCAGGTGCTCGAGGATGCGGGCCTGATCCGCACCGAGAACCAGAAGGCGAAGAAAGGCAGCCAGAAGATCTGCTATCCGACCGCCGAGGAAGTGCTCGTGGTCTTCAAGAGCGAGTATCGTGCGGTCAAGAACGACGCGATCGAAGTGTCGATGCCGATCGGGCTTTACACCGGATTCGAGGTCACCGCGCCCTGCGGTCTCTGTTCGCCGGACGGGATCATCGGCCTGCTCGATGTGCCCAACACTTTCCTGGATCCTGACCGTATGAAGGCCGGTCTGTTGTGGTTCACGCGCGGCTATGTCGAATATCAGTTCCCCAACAATGCCAAGCTCGCCAATACCGAGATTACCGAGCTCGAGCTGGTGGTGGAACTGTCCTCGGAAGTGCCGGGCACCAGCGCCGACTGGCCCTCCGACATCACGCTGACGATCAATGGCGTCGACGTCGGCACCTGGACGTCACCTGGCGATTTCGGCGACAAGCGCGGCGTTTTCACGCCCTCCTGGTGGAAGCTCAAGGGCTCGCAATATGGCAAGCTGAAGAACTGGCGGGTTTCCGCTGACGGAACCTATGTCGACGGTGTCAGGATTTCTGAGACCAGCCTCGCCGCCCTCGATCTCAAGGGCCATCACTCAATCCGGGTTCGTATTGGCGTCAAGGACGACGCCGAGCGTCCCGGCGGAATCAATATTTTCGGCAAGGGATTTGGAAATTACGATCAGGACATTCTGCTGAGGATCAAAACCGGTTGATATCATGAAATCGGGTCTCAAAAATAGTGCAGTGATTTCAGATATTTGACTTCATTTTCGACTGAGGCTGCCGGTCAATTGTCAGACTTTTGGCGGTTTTTCGCTTGACGAACGGATGCTGTTTCCCCTTTGATATCTAATAAGGTGATTTAAATCATCATTTATGATATTTTCGGAGGAAATGCATGAAGGCGGCCGTTACGGCGCATCCGCGTTATATCGTCTCGAAGATCGATCCCAGGCTCTATGGGTCCTTCATCGAGCATCTTGGGCGGGCGGTCTATACCGGCATCTATGAGCCCGGCCATGCGACGGCGGATGACAACGGCATGCGTCGCGACGTCATCGATCTTGTCCGGGAGCTCAAGGTTCCGATCGTCCGCTATCCCGGCGGCAATTTCGTATCCGCTTACAATTGGGAAGATGGCGTCGGCCCCAAGGAAGGGCGCCCGGTGCGCCTCGACCTTGCCTGGCACACGTCGGAAAGCAATGAAGTCGGCCTGCATGAATTTGCCGACTGGTGCGCCTCGGCGAACACCGAGATGATGCTTGCCGTCAATCTCGGCTCGCGTGGGCTCGATGAAGCCCGCAACCTTCTGGAATACACCAATCATCCCGGCGGCAGCGAGTGGAGCGACAAGCGCATCGCCAATGGCCGCAAGGAGCCCTTTGACGTCAAGCTCTGGTGTCTTGGCAACGAGATGGACGGCCCCTGGCAGATCGGCCACAAGACCGCCGACGAGTATGGCCGCCTGGCCCACGAGACCGCCAAGGCGATGCGTGCCTTCTCCAAGTCGCTCGAGCTCGTGGTCTGCGGCTCGTCAAATGCCAAGATGCCGACATATCCGGAATGGGAAGCGACCGTTCTCGATCATACTTACAACGAGGTGGATTACATCTCGCTGCACATGTATTTCGACAATGAAGCCAACGACGCGCCGAACTATCTAGCCATGAGCGAGAAGCTCGACGCCTACATCGTCTCGGTCGCCGGCGTCATCGATTATATCAAGGCCAAGAAGCGCTCCAAGAAGCAGGTCTACATCTCGTTCGACGAATGGAACGTCTGGTACCATTCCAAGGAGCAGGACAAGAAGATCCTTGGCGGCAATGAGGGTTGGCCCTTCGCCCCGCCATTGCTCGAAGACATTTACAATTTCGAGGACGTGCTGCAGGTCGGCCTGATCCTCAACACCTTCATCCGTCGTTCCGACGTGGTCAAGATCGCGTGCCTGGCGCAACTGGTCAACGTCATCGCGCCGATCATGACCGTTCCCAACGGCCCGGCATGGCGTCAGACGATCTTCTATCCTTATCTCTATGCCTCGATCTACGGCCGCGGCAATGCGCTGGATCTCAAGGTGGAAAGCCCGACCTACAGCTCCACCGTCGCCGGCGATGTTTCATATGTCGACGTCGCCGGCGTGCATGACACGGAAACCGGGCATGTCACCTTCTTTGCCGTCAACCGCCATTCGAGCCAGGAAATCGAAACCGCGATCGACATAGCGGGCTTCGGCGCGGCTGAGATCGTCGACCATCAGCTGATGACGCATGCTGATCTGAAAGCCGTCAATTCGGCGCAGAACCCAAGCAATGTCGGCCCCAGGAAGGGGACCGGCGCGTCGGTGGTGGGCGGCAAACTGAGCCTGCCGCTGCCGCCCTATTCCTACCAGATGGTCCGCCTGAAGCTCTGACTTCAGGCGCATCGTCGTGCATGGGCTGAGGAGGAGGAGCCTCGACGTGACGGCCGATATCGAGATCAGGAATGTGAGCAAGCATTTCGGCGCCATGACGGTGCTGGATGATCTGTCTCTGTCCATCAAGGCACGCGAATTCATCGTCTTTCTCGGACCCTCCGGCTGCGGGAAATCGACGCTTCTGCGCATGATCGCGGGCCTCGAAACTGTCGATACCGGCGAGATAGCCATCAACAACGAACGTATCGATCATCTGCCGCCGGGCAAGCGCGGCATTGCCATGGTGTTCCAGTCCTATGCGCTTTATCCGCATATGAGCGTGCGCGACAACATGGCATTCGGACTCGAAAATATCGGCATGCCGCGCGACGTCATCGATGCGCGCATAAAGGAGAGCGCCCGCATCCTCGAGATGGAGCACCTGCTCGAGCGCAAGCCGGGCCAGCTCTCCGGCGGCCAGCGGCAGCGCGTCGCCATCGGCCGTGCGATCGTCAAGGAGCCGAAGGCCTTCCTGTTCGACGAGCCGCTCTCCAATCTCGATGCGGCATTGCGGACCCGTACCCGCATCGAGCTTGCCCAACTGCACCAGCGCCTGCAATCGACGATGATCTTCGTCACCCACGACCAGGTTGAGGCGATGACGCTCGCCGACCGTATTGTCGTCATGAACAATCGCAAGATCGAGCAGATCGGCTCTCCCATGGAAATCTACGACCGCCCCGCGACCAAATTCGTCGCAGGCTTCGTCGGCGCGCCGGCAATGAATTTTGTCGAGGCGACGCTCGACAGATCGAGCCGGAACGCCACGGCCAGGTTTGCGGACGGCATATCGGTTCAGACCGAGATCGCCTCCGACCAGATGATCGATGGCAAATACACTTTCGGCATCCGTTCGGAAGACGTGCGCATCGTTCCCGCCGGGCAGGGCAATGCCGATGGCGTGGTCGATGTGCTTGAGCGGCTCGGCGAACGCACCTTGGTCTACGCCCGGCTTGGCGACGGCCAGCAGATCGTCGGCTCGGATGTCGGCAACAGCCGCGTCGCGGTCGGCGACAAGGTCGGGCTCGCATTCGACGGCCGGAAATCGCATCTGTTCGGCGAGACCGGTCGCGCCTGGCACGCGAGGGAGGTCTGACATGGACGACCGACGGGCGACGCCGCGCAACGCGCCTCCGGCCGCCGGCGCCAGAGCTGCAAGCATCGATATCTACGCGCCGCAATGGCGAAACTTCATTTTCGTGGCGCCATTCCTGTTCTTCTTCACGACGCTCCTGCTGGTCCCGCTGTTCTGGGGAATGTGGCTGAGCTTCCACAAGGCCGACACGTTCTCATCCGGAAACTTCGTCGGTTTCGGCAACTATATCAGGCTGTTTCACGACAAGGTGTTCCTGCAATCGGTCTGGAATACCTTCTACTTCGTGCTTCTGACGGTGCCGACCCTGGCGCTGATCGGTCTTTTTCTCGCGCTTTGCCTCAACCGGCGCACGCGCACCGCCGCGGTGCTGCGGACCCTGTTCTTTTCTTCCTCCGTGCTGTCGGTCACGATCGTCACGCTGATCTGGCGCATCGTGTTCATTCCGAATGTCGGCCTTCTGTCGACGATCTACGGATGGTTCGGCGCAACCGCCCCGGCTTTCATTTCCGATCCTAGCCTGGCGATGATCGGCATCGCCATTGCCACCGTCTGGTGGTGCATCGGCCTGCCGATGATGCTCTTTCTCTCCGCCCTCCAGCAGATTCCGCAGGATATTTACGAAGCGGCAGCCCTGGACAATGCCAATCGCTGGCAGACGTTACGCTCGATTACGCTGCCGTCGATCAAACGCACCTTCGTCCTGGTGGTCATCGTCCAGATCGTGCTGCAGTTCCAGCTGTTCGGCCAGGCCTGGCTGATGACACGCGGCGGTCCGAACAACCTGACTAAGCCGATCGTGCTCTACATCTATGACACCGCGTTCCGCCGCTGGGATCTCGGCATGGGCGCCGCGGCTTCGGAGGTCCTGTTCATCCTCATCCTGATGGCGGCCATGGCCCAGTACCTGGTCACGCGCAACAAGGCAGGTCAGACATGAGGGCTCCAGCCATTTCCATCAAGGGACGCACATTCGGCGACCGCGTGTTGCTGGCTCTGGTCATCCTGCTTTCCCTGGTCATGGTCGCGCCGGTCCTGTGGGTTATCGGCCTGTCGCTCAAGGAAAATGCCGAGCTGATGGCAAATCCGAATTCGGTGTTTCAGGCGCCCTATACGCTCAAGAACTACATCAACACCATCGGCACCTCGTCGGTGTTCGTCTGGGTGCTCAACAGCATCATCGTCTCCGGAGGATTGACGCTCGGAACGCTGATCCTGTCATCGCTTGCCGGCTATGGCTTTGCACGGCTGAATTTCCCCGGCCGAAACGCCCTGTTCGTGATCGTCCTCTTCGGCCTGGCGGTTCCGGAACAGGCCGTGCTTGTCGCCCGCCATCAGATCTTCAGCATGCTGAACTTCCACAACACTTATCACGGGCTCATTCTCCCGGGCCTGTCGGCTTCTTTCGGCGTCTTCCTGATGACCCAGTATTTCAAGGCCATCCCGAAGGAGCTGGACGAAGCCGCCATGCTGGACAATGCCAGCCGGTTCAGGACGTTCTGGAAGGTTCTTTTGCCGCTCACGGTGCCCGCCCAGGCAACACTGGGCATCTTCACCTTCCTCGGCGCGTGGAACGACTACTTGTGGCCGCTGATCTCGGCAACCAAGAAGGATATGTACACGCTGACGGTCGGCATGGCCTCGACACAGACCAATTTCGCCCAGTCCGAAGGCATCGGCTTCTTGATGGCGCAGGCGGTGTTCGCCGGCGCGCCGATCCTGATCGTCTACCTGTTTTTCCAGAAATACATCGTCACGGCCGTCTCGGGCGCCGCGGTGCGATGACGAGATTGCCTGACGGCGGGCGTCGTAGCGATCGAAGCATGAAGCCAGTCCAGCGTGGAGTGGCGCAGACTCAGTAGGAGGAACTGATATGAAAATGAAGAAAGTCCTGTTTGCAGCGGTCTCGGCAGGCGTGCTGATGCTCGCAAGCCCGAGCCTTGCAGCGACGGAATTGACCGTGCAGCGCTTTTTCGGTGCCTGCGATGCCGATTTCGGCACCAACACCGATGTCGCCAAGGCAGTAGGCGAATGCGGCATCATCACCTCGCTGATCAACAAGTTCAACGCCGACAACCCCGATGTCCACGTCAGCGTCAGCACTGTGGAATGGCCGGGCTATGACCAGCTGACCGCGCAGTTCGCTTCGGGCGAGGCTCCCGACATCGTCACGATTCATGAATCCGCGCTTTCGGATTACCAGTCCAAGGGGCTGTTGATGCCGCTTGACGATCTGTTGAAGTCCGTCGGCGTCACACCCGATTCCTTCACGGACGCGGCGCGCAACGGCGCCACTAAGGACGGCAAGATCTATGGCCTGCCGATCGACAGCTGGACGATGCTCTATCACATCAACATGGATCTCTTCAAACAGGCTGGCCTCGTCACTGCCGACGGCACGCCGATCCTTCCGACGTCGCCCGAGGAGCTGCTCGCCCAGGCCGAACAGTTCAAGCAGAAGACCGGCAAGCCCTACTTCGTTCAGAACCTGGCCAATGAGACCGCGCTCTACACGCGCAATCTCTACACCTATCTCTTCCAGCAGAATTCCGATTTCTTCGCCGATCCAAAGCATGTGAAGCTGAACACGCCGGAAGCCAAGAAGGTCGTCGAGATGTACAAGGCGATCTTCGACAAGGACTACACTACCAAGGACCTCGACTATGGCGGCGCCATCAACGCCTTCCTTGCCGGTGGAGGTGGCGTGCAGCTCAATGGCA
The DNA here is from genome assembly GCF_020165275.1 of Mesorhizobium sp. Ca11. Classification (NCBI taxonomy): domain Bacteria; kingdom Pseudomonadati; phylum Pseudomonadota; class Alphaproteobacteria; order Hyphomicrobiales; family Phyllobacteriaceae; genus Mesorhizobium; species Mesorhizobium sp. Ca11. The sequence goes on from NZ_JAIUHU010000010.1 coordinate 53,415, forward strand.
CGTGGGTCGTCGGCGACAACAACGCCCAGTCCGAAACCAAGGGCACGGCCCTCAACAAGGGCGGCTATGCAGTCTACCCGTATCCGCAGCTATTTGCCGGCGCCCATGCGCAATATGCCGATGGCCACACCTGGGCAGTCTCGCAGAAGGACCGCACACCCGAACAGACCGCGGCTATCGGCAAGTTCCTGAAGTTCTTCGCCGACCATGACTTCGATTGGTCGCGCACCGGCCACCTGCCGGCCTACAAAGCCATCATCGCCTCGGACGCTTTCAAGGCGCTGCCGCATCGCAATACCATCGCCGCGGTCGCCGATCTCGGCAGGCCGCTGCCGTCTGCGGTACAGCGCCAGTTCGCGATCCAGGACATCGTGGGCGAAGAGATGAGCGCTGCAATCACCGGCCAGAAGGACGTCGATGCCGCGCTTGCCGACATGGAAAGCCGCGTCAACGAATTGCTCGCCAACATTTGACTGCAGGTTTCTCGAAAACGCTCTCGATGCCCGCGGCTGAAGGCCGTCGCGGGCATTCTTGGTCAATGAAGCAGCACCGCTTCTTCGGACCGTGCGGAAATTTTCAGGCCACATCCCGCCGATTTGGCTTGCGATCGTCAGCCGCGAACACCGCGCTCGCCTCGCTGACGATCGAGACATGGTCCCTGGCGGCCTTGCCCGCAGCCATGCTGTCTCCGCGCATGATTGCGGTGACGATCAGGTCGTGTTCCTGCCAGGATTTGGCCAGCCGTCCGGGCAGCATGAACTGGGCGCGGCGGAAGGGTGCCAACCGGCTGCGGGTCATCACGGTGAGTTCGTGGATATGCGCATTGTGGGCGCCACGATAAAGCCGGCTATGAAACTCGGTGTTGAAATACTCATAGTCCTCCTCGGCGCCCAGCTGCACCATCCGCGCCGAAGCCTGGTGCTCGATCTCGAGCCCGCGACGCTCGCTGCTGGTCATGCGCTCGGCCGAGAAGCGCGCGCAGATCGCTTCCAGCTCGGCCATGCTCTCGAACATCGAGGCGAGATGTTCCTGCGTCACGACGGCAACGATAGCGCCTCTGTTGGGCCGCCTCTCGACCAGGCCCATGGCGCTGAGCTGGCCGAGCGCCTCCCTGACAGGGGTGCGTGATACGTCGAAGCGAGCGGCGAGCGCGGTCTCGTCCAGCTTTTCGCCCGGACGCAGGTAGCCGGTGACGATCCGGTCGCCGATCGCCCGAACCATCTGATCCACGGTCGTGCCCGACCTGATCAAGCTGCGCTTCCCCGACAATTTTCCTCCGTCGCGTCTTCTCGTGGAGTCGGCCGACTCGTTGGCCTTTCGACTCAGGCATGCCCTCTATGCCTCTATTTTAATCTGTCTGTCAAATTGGCTACTTTCAAGGCAAAAAGTGCATGCAATTGCCTCCGGCATAGGCATAAGCCTCCGATCTGATAACTGATTTTATTGGATAAATTCCAAGACATAAACTGGCACGGCGGTTGCATGCACTTTCTTGGACGGCATGTTAACCGACCCGGAAAAGGGTCCCAAAGGGGAGCATTCACTATGACCGACAGATTCATGCTTAACCGCCGCCAACTGCTCAAGACCTCAGCCGCGGGAGCCGCGCTCGGCCTGGCCTCGGCATCCTTTCCGATCAGCCGTGCCTTCGCCGCCGCCGCCACTGTCGGCTTCATCTATGTCGGCCCAAAGGACGACTACGGCTACAACCAGGCGCATGCTGAGGGGGCGGCCGCGCTGAAGGGCATCGAAGGCATCTCCGTCGTCGAGGAGGAAAACGTTCCCGAGACGGTCGACGTCCAGAAGACGATGGAATCGATGATCAACCTCGACGGCGCCTCGCTGATCTTCCCGACCTCCTTCGGCTATTTCGATCCGCACATGCTGGCCATGTGCGCGAAATTCCCCGACGTGCAGTTTCGCCATTGCGGCGGCATGTGGGACAAGGCGAAGCACCCGATGAATGCCGGCTCCTATTTCGGCTATATCGGCATGGGCCAGTACCTGAACGGCGTCGTCGCCGGCCACACATCGAAGTCGAAGAAGCTAGGATTCCTCGCCGCCAAGCCCATTCCGCAGGTGCTGCTCAACATCAACTCCTTCCTGCTCGGCGCGCGCTCGGTCGATCCGTCGATCACCTGCCAGGTCATCTTCACCGGCGAATGGTCGCTGGCGGTGAAGGAAGCGGAAGCCACCAACGCGCTGGTCGACCAGGGCGCCGACGTCATCACTTGCCATGTCGACAGCCCGAAAGTGGTGGTCGAGACGGCCGCGGGCCGCGGCGCCTTCGTCTGTGGCTACCACGCCAACCAGAGCCCGCTGGCGCCGGAAAAATACCTCACCGGCGCCGAGTGGAACTGGGCCAAGGTCTACAAGATGTTCGTCGACGATCTCATCGCCGGCACGCCGCTACCCAATTTCACCCGCGGTGGACTGGCCGACGGCTTCGTCAAGATGAGCCCGCTCGGTCCCGCCGTCGGCGAGCCGGCCCGCAAGCAATTCGACGCCACCCTGGCCGAAATGATGAAGGGCGGCTTCTCCGTCATCAAGGGCCCGCTGAAGAGCAACAAGGGCGCCGTCGTGGCGACGGAGGGCCAGGCCTTCGTCGAGACCGCCATCGAGCTCGAAAGCATGGACTATCTCGTCGAGGGCGTCGTCGGCTCGACCGCCTGAAGCCGAGCGGAGACGGGGACGATGGCGGATACGGTCAGCAGTGCGGAGGCGCCGGCCATGCTCGGCGCCAAGGGATATCCGGCGGCGCTGGAATGGATCGCGCGGCGGGCGGAGGCTTTCGTCATTCCGCTCGCGGCACTTGTCGCCGGCATGGTGCTGTTCAGCCTGTTCATCGCCCTGGTCGGCAAGTCCCCGGTCCTGCTTTACGAGACCATGTGGCGGGGCGGCTTCGGCTCGTGGTTCTCCATCCAGAATTCGCTGTCGCGGGCCGCACCGCTGCTGCTGGCGGCGCTGTGCGTGGCACTGCCGGCGCGGCTCGGCCTCGTCGTCATCGGCGGCGAGGGCGCCATCGTGCTCGGTGGCGTCAGCGCAGCTGCCATAGGCGTGATGCTGAGCGGCGCGCCTTCCTTCATCGTCATTCTTGCCATGGGCGTGGCGGGCCTGGCCGCCGGCGGCATCTGGATCGGTGCCGTCGGCGCGCTCCGCCACTACCGGGCCGTCAACGAGACCATTTCCAGCCTGCTGATGGCCTACATCGCCATCGCCTTGATGAACCAGCTGGTGGAAGGGCCGCTGCGCGACCCGGCCTCGCTCAACAAGCCCTCGACCCAGCCGCTCGCCGACATCTACCGCGTCGGCAACATTCCGGGCATGGAGGTGCATTGGGGGCTTGCCGTCGGCGTCGTCGCCTGCGTGCTCTCCTGGGTGCTGATCGAAAAGACCCGCTGGGGCTTTGCCGCCCGCATTGCCGGCGGCAATGTCAGGGCAGCGCAGGTGCAGGGGCTGGCCGTCGGACCGCTCATCGTCGGCTTTACCGCGCTTGCGGGCGGCTTTGCCGGTCTTGCCGGCATGCTGGAAGTCGCAGCCGTGCAAGGCAGCGCCAACGGTTCGCTCGCCGCCGGCTATGGCTACACCGGCATCCTTGTCGCCTTCCTCGCCCGCCATAACCCGCTGGCCATCATCCCGGTTGCCATCCTGCTCGGCGGCATCGACGCGTCCGGCGGTCTGATCCAGCGCCGCATGGACCTGCCCGACGCCACCGTGCTGGTGCTGCAAGGCATGCTGTTCATCGTCATCCTGCTCAGCGAAACCTTGTACGGCCGCTTCAAGGCCTTCAATCCCGATTTGTGGCGGAGGGCCTCGTGATGGATGCGACCGGGATCGGCCTCTGCGGCGTGCCGCTCGCCATCCTCGGCGGCGCGATCCGCGTATCGACGCCCTTTATCTTCGTTTCGCTGGGCGAGGCCATCACCGAGCGCTCCGGCCGCATCAATCTGGGGCTGGAAGGCACGCTCGTCTTCGGCGCCATGACCGCATATGCGGTCGCGGTCATGACCAGCTCGCCATGGCTCGGCCTGCTGGCCGCCGCGGCCGCCGGCCTTTGCTTCGGCCTGTTCCATGGCTGGATCTGCAAGTTCCCGAAAGTCAACGACATTGCCATCGGCATCGCGCTGATGCTGTTCGGCTCGGGGCTCGCCTTCTTCTTCGGCAAGCCGTTCATCAAGCCGAAAGCGCCCAATCTTCCGGCCATTCCCTTCGGCGCCTGGTCCGACATTCCGCAGGTGCAGGCGGCACTCGACGTTAACGTCCTGTTCCTGATCGGTGCGGTGCTTTCGCTGGTCCTGTGGTGGGCCTTCCGCAATACCCGCGCTGGCCTCATCGTGCGCGTCGTCGGCGACAGTTCCGATGCCGCGCGCGCCATGGGCCTCAACCCGAACACAGTGCGCCTCATCGCCACCGGCGTCGGCGGCGCTTTGGCCGGCATCGGCGGCGCCTATCTGTCGCTCTACTATCCCGGCAGCTGGACCGAGCGCATCTCGTCCGGTCAGGGGCTGATGGCGGTGGCGCTGGTCATCTTCGCGCGCTGGAATCCGCTCGGCTGCTTTGCCGCCGCGCTTCTGTTCGGCGGCGCTGGAGCGCTCGGACCGGCGCTGCAGTCGGTCGGCGTCACGCAAGGCTACTATTTGTTCTACGCCGCCCCCTACATCCTCACCCTCATCATCATGATCGCCACCTCGTCGCCGACACGCTCGCTAGCGGGCGCGCCGGGCGAATTGTCGATCACCAGATAGCTGGAGTTTTTGCCATGAACGCCAGAGCCGAAATCACCCAGCGCTATATCGACGCCGACCCGTATCCATGGCCCTATAATGGCGAGCTTCGCCCCGACAATACGGCGTTGATCGTCATCGACATGCAGACCGATTTCTGCGGGCCGGGCGGCTATGTCGATCATATGGGATACGACCTGTCGCTGGTGCGCGCGCCGATCGAGCCGATCAAGTCCGTGCTGTCGGCCATGCGCGCGAAAGGCTACACCATTATCCACACCCGCGAGGGCCACCGGCCCGACCTCGCCGACCTGCCCGCCAACAAGCGTTGGCGCTCGCGCCGCATCAATGCCGGCATTGGCGACCCCGGCCCCTGCGGGCGCATCCTGGTGCGCGGCGAGCCGGGTTGGGACATTATCCCCGACCTCTACCCGATCGACGGCGAGCCGATCATCGACAAGCCCGGCAAGGGCTCCTTCTGCGCCACCGACCTGGAGCTGATCCTCAACCAGCGCGGCATCGAAAACATTGTGCTGACCGGCATTACCACCGATGTCTGCGTGCACACCACCATGCGCGAGGCCAACGACCGCGGCTTCGAATGCGTGATGCTGGAGGACTGCTGCGGCGCGACCGACTACGGCAATCATCTTGCCGCGATCAAGATGATCAAGATGCAGGGCGGCGTCTTCGGCGCGGTGTCGAGCTCGGCGTCCTTCGTCGCCCAGCTGCCGTAAGGAAACCAGGATGAGCGCGATCACCGGCAACAAGGCCGTCGGCGTCGAGACCATCGGCATGACCATGCGTTTCGGCGCCTTCACGGCGTTGGGCGACGTCTCCATCAAGGTGCCGGCCGGATCGTTCCACGCGCTGCTTGGCGAAAACGGCGCCGGCAAGTCGACGCTGGTCAAATGCATGATGGGTTTTTATCACCCGACCGCCGGCGACATCCTCGTCGACGGCCGCGAGGTCGCGATCGCCAGCCCCAAGGACGCCTCGGCGCTCGGCCTAGGCATGGTCTACCAGCATTTCACGCTTGTCCCCTCGCTGACCGGCGCCGAGAATCTGGTCATTTCGCGTGAGAAGGTTCCCGGCGTGATCGACTGGCGCAAGGAGCACGGCGAGCTTGCCGCGTTCATGGATCGAATGCCGTTCAAGCTGCCGCTCGACGTCAAGGTGGCCGAGCTCGCTGCCGGCGAGAAGCAGAAGCTGGAGATCGTCAAGCAGCTTTATCTCGGCCGCTCCTTCCTGGTGCTGGACGAGCCGACTTCCGTGCTCACCCCCGGCGAGGCGCAGGAAGTGCTTGGCCTGGTGCGCGCCATGACCAGGGCCGGCGACCTGACGGTGCTGATGATCTCGCACAAATTCCATGAGGTGACGGCATTCGCCGACGACGTCAGCGTGCTGCGCAAGGGCAGGCTGACCGGCACTGGCCGCGTCGTCGACCTCGACCGCAAAGCCATGGCGGCGATGATGATCGGCGACCAGCCGATCGCGGCCCTCGACAGCCGCGCCGAGCCCAGGCCGGACGCCGAGATCGTGCTCAAGGTCAAGGCACTGAAGGCGCCGGACCGCACCGGGCTGAAGTCGATCCGGATCGAGGATCTCGGCGTGCGCTCCGGCGAGATTGTCGGCATCGCCGGCATTTCCGGCAACGGCCAGAAGGAATTGCTCGAAGTGTTGGCCGGGCAGCGCCCCCGCGATGCCGGCGAGGTCATGGTGCGCGGCGCCGCCTATGCGGCAACGCGGGCCGAGGCGCGCGCTCTCAATGTGCGGCTCATTCCCGAGGAGCCGCTGAAGAATGCCTGCGCGCCGAAAATGACGGTGGCCGAAAACATTTCTTTCCGCACCTTCGACATCGACGCCAACGGCAAACCGGTGAGCTGGATCAGTGCCGGCGCCATCAGGGCATTCAGCGCCAGGCTGGTCGAGCAGTTCAAGGTCAAGACCGCATCCCTTGCCTCGCCGATCGCCTCGCTGTCGGGCGGCAATGTGCAGCGCGCCGTGCTTGCCCGCGAGCTCACCGGCAAGGTCGACCTTCTGATCGTCTCCAATCCATGCTTCGGCCTCGACTTCTCGGCCGTGGCCGAAATCCGCGCCCGCATCATGAAGGCGCGCAATGCCGGTGCCGCCGTGCTTCTGATGTCGGAGGATCTCGACGAACTGCTCGAGCTCTCGGACCGCATCTTCGTCATGTCGGACGGTGCGCTGGTCTACGAGACGCCGATCGCGCAGGCCAGTGTCCAGACCATCGGCGAGCACATGGCGGGACATCACTAATGGCGGAAATCGCAGCGCAGCCATTTCCGTTCGCTTTCAAGCCGCGGACTATGGCGCTGGTCGTCATCGACATGCAACGCGACTTCGCCGAGCCCGGCGGCTTCGGCGCCAGCCTCGGCAATGACGTCAGCCGGGTGACCGCGATCGTGCCGACGGTGAAGCGATTGATCGACGGCTTTCGCGCCGCAGGCCTTCCGGTGATCCACACGATGGAGTGCCACCGGCCCGACCTTTCCGACCTGCCGCCGGCCAAGCGCAATCGCGGCAATCCGTCGGTTCGTATCGGCGATGCCGGGCCGATGGGCCGCGTGCTGATCGCCGGCGAGCCGGGCACCGCGATCCTCGACGAGCTTGCGCCGCTGCCCGGCGAGATCGTTATCGAGAAGCCGGGCAAGGGCGCCTTCTATGCGACCTCCTTCGGCGATGACCTGAAAAGGCTCGGCGCCGAGCAGCTCGTCTTTGCCGGCGTCACCACCGAAGTCTGCGTGCAGACGACGATGCGCGAGGCCAACGATCGCGGCTATGAGTGCCTGCTCGCCGAGGACGCCACGGAAAGTTATTTTCCCGAGTTCAAGGCGGCGGCGATCGCCATGATCAGGGCGCAGGGCGCCATCGTCGGCTGGACGGCGACGACCGACCAGGTGCTCGAGGGAATTGCCAATGCCTAATCTTGCCTTTGCCGGCCTGCTCGACGGCGGCTGGCGCGATCTGGCGTTCGAGTCTTTCCGCGACGGCATCGGCGTGCACTGGCTGCTGCAGGGCGGGCCGGTCGAGCCGTCCGTCGCGATCCTGAAATACCGGCCGGGCGCCAGCGTGCCGCGCCATCGCCATGTCGGGCTGGAGACCATCGTCGTGCTGGAAGGCACCCAGAGCGACGAGAACGGCGACTATCCTGCCGGCAGCGTGATCCTCAATCCGGTCGGAACCGAGCATTCGGTGTGGACGAAGGACGGCTGTGTCGTGCTGATCCAATGGGACCTGCCGGTGATCATTCTGGGGGAGACGAAATGAGTGATGTCCACTTCGACATAGCGAGCCTGCGCGCCGCCTATCGTGGAGGTGTCGGCGTTGGCGATGTGATCGCGGCGATTTATGCCCGCATCGAGGCTGCCGACGATCCGGGCATCTTCATCCATCTCGCCGCCAGGGCGGATCTGCTTGCCGCGGCCGAAGCGCTCGGCCCGTTCGACCCGGTGGCAAAACCGCTGTGGGGCATTCCCTTCGCCGTCAAGGACAACATTGACGTCGCCGGCATGCCGACGACGGCGGCTTGCGCGCAATACACCTACTGGCCCGACAAGGACGCCACCGTGGTGGCGCGGCTCAAGGCCGCCGGCGCGCTGGTCGTGGGCAAGACCAATCTCGACCAGTTCGCCACCGGCCTCGTTGGTGTGCGCACGCCCTGGCCGATCCCGCGCAACGCCATCGACGCGGAGCTGGTGCCGGGCGGCTCCTCCTCCGGGTCGGCGGTGGCGACGGCGCGCGGCATCGTCTCCTTCGCGCTTGGCACCGACACCGCCGGCTCCGGCCGCATCCCGGCTGGCCTCAACAACATCGTCGGGCTGAAGCCGACCGTCGGTGCGTTGTCGACGGGCGGCGTCGTTCCGGCCTGCCGCACGCTCGACTGCGTGTCGGTGTTCGCGCTGACCGTCGACGACGCCCATGCAGTGTTCTGCGTCGCGGCGGCGCGCGATGCGGCCGATCCTTATTCGCGCGACATCGCCGTCCGGCCGCTCGCCGCGCGCCCGCCTGTGCCGAGCGTCGGCATCCCGGCAAGAGCCGACCGGAAATTCTTCGGCGATGCGGCGATGCAGGGCGGCTTCGAGGCCTCGCTCGCCATGCTGTCGCGGCTCGGCTGCCGGCTGATCGAAATCCCGTTCGGCGATTTCTACGCCACCGCCAACCTGCTCTATGAGGGTGCCTGGGTGGCCGAACGCTATGCTGCGATCCGCGATTTCATGGAAGCCAACGAAGCCGCTATGCATCCGGTGACGAGCAGGATCATCGGCGGCGCCAGGAAGCTGTCGGCGGCGGACGCCTTCCGCGGCCTCTATGCCTTGCAGGCCTACAAGGCCAAGCTCGCCCCGCTCATCGCCTCGGTCGACCTGTTCTGCGTGCCGACCGCGCCGACGCATTACACCACCGCCGCCGTGCTCGCCGATCCGGTCGAGATCAACAGCCGGCTCGGCACCTACACAAATTTCGTCAACCTGCTCGACATGTGCGGCATCGCCGTGCCGACCGGCACGCGCGATGACGGCCTGCCGATGAGCGTGACACTGCTTGCGGCCGCCGGACTGGACGGCCTTGTGGCGTCCGTCGCGCGCGATCTCCATGCCGCGAGCGGTCTCACACTCGGCGCGACCGGTTGGGGGCAGCCGAGCGTGCAGCCTGTCGGCGCATTGGCCGAAGACGGCACGATCGAATTGGTGGTGGTCGGCGCTCACCTCTCGGGAATGCCGCTCAATGGCCAGCTCAAGCAGGCCGGCGCCCGGTTCTGCCGGGCGATGAGGACGGCTTCTTCATACAAGCTTTACCAGCTCGCCGGCCAAGCCACGCCCAAGCCCGGACTGGTCCGTGTGGAGAGCGGCGGCACTGCGATCGATGTCGAGGTCTGGCGGCTGCCTGCCGAGGCCTTCGGCCACTTCGTGGCCGCCATCCCGCCGCCGCTGGGCATTGGCAACATAGAGCTTGACGACGGCAGCAGCGCCAAAGGCTTCCTGGTGGAATCCGTGGGCTTGCTGGGCGCTTCCGACATCTCGTCATTCGGCGGCTGGCGCCGCTTTCTGTCAGATCGCGTTCCCGTTTGAGTGCGTCGTCAACGGGTTCCGCGAACTGCTTTGCATGGAATCAGTGCCGGGCACGTCGTCCCAACGATGACGAAGAGGGTGCCGCTCAACGATTGCTATTAGGCGCTGCTGCCGACAGTCCAGAACCCGACGCGTACTGATGCCAGACGTCGAGCACCGCGGCAACGATTGCCGAGCCTCGGCGTACCGGGACAGGCGGGCGTGCATCAAGTTTGGAAGCAAGCCCAGAAACACGCATTGCAGGAGACGGAGTTGGTCGGAACCTACGAACGGCCAGCATGAGGTCGGCGGCATTGGTCGCCGCCTTCACAGCTGCCGCTTTCACAATGCAATCTGGGCAAGCGGTTTTCGGGCGGGGCCGTGGATGACCGAGCCGTCGGCGGCAAAGATCGAGCCGTGGCAGGGACAATCCCAGGTGCGGTCAGCATTATTCCAGGATACGGTGCAGCCTTTGTGGGTGCAGGTCGCCGAAACCGCCCGGAGTGCTCCTTCGGTGTCTCTCCACGCCGCAATCTTTTCGTCTCCCCTGACGATCACGCCACCCATGCCGGGCGCGATATCGTGCGTGCTCGAGACGATCGATTGACTGCGGCCATTCTTGTGGAAGTCCTCGGGATAGGGCCGCGCCGGATCGTAGAGTTGTTGCCATCGGCTTGGGCGGCCGCAGATCAGGTCGGCGATCATCGTGCCCGCGACCGTTCCGTTGGTGATGCCCCAGGCGTTGAAACCCGTGGCAATGTGGAAGCCGGCCGCCTTGGTGGGATCGGGTTCGCCGGCGTATGGGATCCTGTCGGCCGTGTCATAGTCCTCATTGCACCAGCGCCACGCAACGTCACCGACGGGAAGGTTCTTTCTCGCCCATTTTTCCAGTTCGATGAACCGCCGCGCCACGTCGCCATCCCAGCCAGTGTTGAATTTGGGGCCGAGCGCGACCAGCAGTGGACCTTCGGCGTCACGGCCCGTGCGGATGGAATGCGTCGGATCGTCGATGCCGATGAACATGCCGTCGACAGGGCGGGGATCATCGATCCGAAAGGCCATGGCGGTGTGGCAGCGCGGTTGCGTCCGGTTCGCCATGCCGACGGGACTCTTCACCGTCATGTTGGTGGCCACGATGACGTCCCCGGCATCAACGGCGCCGCCATCGGTGACGACGCGCCAGCGGCTTGCCTCGTCGATCGAGGTGGCGCGGCTGTTTTCGAAAATACGACCACCATGGGCTGTCACCGCTGCCGCCAAGCCAATCAGATACATCGTTGGATTGAACTGCGCCTGGTCGGGGAACCGTAATGCTGCGGTCGTTTCGAAAGGCAGCGGCGCGCGATCGAGGAGATCGGCCTCCAGCCCGACCTGGCGCGCGGCCTCCGCCTCGGCCACGACCTCCGCGCGCCGGCTTTCACTGCACGTGTAGGTATAGGCGTCCTTGCTCTCGAGATCGCAGGCGATGGCGTGGTTGTTGACCCAATCGCGGATTTGTTGGGCGCCAGCGGAATTCGCGTCGGCGTAGTCCTGGGCCAACTCCAGGCCGACAGTGTCGATGAGATGACGATAGATCAGGGCATGCTGCGTGGTGATCTTGGCCGTCGAGCGGCCGGTGACCTGGCCGCCTGTCCGCAGGCCTTCGAGGACGACCACCGATTGGCCCGCTTCGCAAAGACGAAGCGCCGTCGTCAGGCCGACAATTCCGGCTCCCACGACAACGGCGTCCGCACGGAGCGAACCTTCGAACCGGGGAAAGTTCGTGGCGGTGGCTGCCGCAACCCAACAGCTTCCCGGTTTTCCTAAGAGAATGGCCATTTCAACCGCGTCCCTCGCGTCTCGATGCGCTTCCATCGACAACCGGGCCGGCGGAGGAACGTTCCCGGGGTTCGTCGCTTTCATTCGATCGCTCGCCACCCCTGGCCAAAAAAGCACCGGGAAGGTGCGAGGTGCAGGCCATCACCCAAGTGATCGCCTCGCGGTCGTATTCGTCGCCCGAGCGCCAGTCCTCGAAGAAGGCGTTCAGCCTGTCGATACGCCCTGGCCAGATACCGGCGGCCTGCAGGCCGAGTGAAACGCCGTAATTGGTAAAGGCGAACTTGGTATCGCCCAGCCATGGGGCGCGGCTGAAATAGCCGGGCGGGTCGACCCACATCGTTTCCAGCGTTCGCAGCGAACGCCTCGTCTGCGCCTCTGCCCACGGCTCGTCGGGAAAGAAATGGGCGAGCCACAGCATCATGCCCAGGCCGAGGTCCTGCTCGATGTCGAGGGTGCGCCAATCCCGCTCCATCAGGTCGCGCATTTGCGCGATCTCGACCGCTAGTGCGTCCTCACCGAGCATCCGGTAAGAGACGTAACCGTCATAGGCATCCATGCTGCCGAGACCGTAGCCAGGATATGGACTGCTCAGATCCTCCTGCATCTTCCAGATCACGCCGCGGCCGGGGATCACAAAGGCTGGGTGAATGTCACGCGCCAGCGCAATGCCCCGCTTGCGGTATTCCGGCTTCAGATCGCCGAGACGCGCCAAGGCGAACAGCCACATCGCCAGATAATGGAAATACTGGCCGTCGCGATCCGCCGCCTCGCCGATCCTCAATCCGCGCCGGCGGCCGAGCACACGCTCGACATCGGCCACCAGCCGGTCGGCCGCGCCCAGCCAGCGCTCTTCGCCAGTTTCTGTGTAGAGCGAGACATAGAGCACGACGCCGAATGCATCGGTCCAAAGATACCGCAAGCCGTTGGGCCAGATGCCTTCGGCGCGCAGCCAATCGAGTTTTCGCAGGACATAGTCGACGTCATGCAACATTGAGCCAAAGTCCTAAAACTGGCGGAACTGGCCGGTATTCGGCACCGCGCGACTGCGAGCATGCCGAATTTCGAGCTCTCCTCGGTCCGTTGATCTGGCCAGATATCGCGAAACGATCTGATCGGCGGCGGGTTCCTTGGCCGCTTTGCCCGCCGACCGGATATCCTCGTCCTGATCACGAGTTTCGGGTCCAGGCACTCATAGCGGGATGTGCGAGGTTGCCAGGCGTTTCGATCGGGGAGGCAAAGTTGCGACGCCGCCAAATCCGAATTGAGGCTGGCGAGGCCGCAGCCGAGCGCGGTTCTCAGCGCTTACGCCGCTCAACCCCGAACGACTTCAGCTAAGCAAAGCCTAGTGCTAACTACCTGTTATGCAATGAGAAATTGGCGCACCCGACAAGATTCGAACTTGTGACCTCTGCCTTCGGAGGCCGATTTAGCCAGTCTTTTCAATAGCTTCTGTTTCTACGATATCGTTCGCTAAGCTACTACGACGACTGACTTTTTGTCGACCCAAAAACCGAAGCCAGTATCCTACCGCAGGCCGGAGTTTCCGTCCGGGTGCTTCCGTGGTGCTTCCGCGGGATCACTTCGACAGAACCCTGAGGTGTGCGATGGCTAAGCTGAACAAACGAACCGTGGATCAAGCGGGACCGGGAAAGTCGGACTACTTCCTTTGGGATGATGAGTTGCCTGGCTTTGGGCTGCGCGTGTTTTCATCCGGTAAGCGCAGCTACCTCGTGCAATATCGAGCTAAAGGTCGGACCCGCCGATTCACCATCGGTCCCCACGGGGTCTGGGCACCAGATGCGGCCCGAAAGGAGGCCCGCATATTGATCGGTCGGATCGCGCAAGGCGACAATCCTGCGGAAACGAAACTTCTCGACGCCAAAACGATTACCGTCAGAGAGCTTTGCACCCGATATTTGGCTGATTGTGAAGCCGGACTTGTACCTGGCAAAGGCGGTCGCCCCAAGAAGCCGTCGACTATGGAGATCGACCGTAGCCGTATAAAGCGCCACATCCTTCCGCTCCTCGGGAACCGGAGAGTGACCGAGATCACCATGGCAGACATTGCCAAATTTCTGCGCGACGTTGCCAACGGCAAGACCCGAACCGACATCAAAACGAAGAAGCGTGGCCGAGCGATCGTTCGCGGAGGCATTGGCACCGGCTCGCGCGGCGTCGGTCTTCTCGGCAGCATCTTCTCCTATGCAGTTAGAGAAGGGATCATCGAAAAGAATCCGGTTCACGGCTTTCGTAAGCCAAAAGATCGCGTCCGTGACCGTCGCCTGACCGAGCGTGAGTATAGAGCGTTAGGCAAGATTCTCGCGGACGCCGCTCTCGACCCGCAGTTTTCAACGGCCACGAAAATGGTTCGAGCCCTCGCTATGACAGGATGTCGACGAGGCGAGATCATCAATCTTCGAATGGGCGAGATCGATGTTCAGCGCAGTTGCATCAGGCTTGAGGACTCCAAGGAAGGTGCGTCGACTCGGGCTATCGGCCTGCCTGTGGTCGAGTTGCTCAAGCCACTATTGTCCGGCGATGAGGCTGATTTTGTTTTTCCTGGCACGGAGGAAGGGAAGCCATTGGTCGGCTTCCCCAAGCTATGGCAAAAGCTCGTCAAAGACACACCGCTTGAAAGCGTGACACCCCACGTGCTTCGTCACAGCTTCGCGAGCGTGGCAAACGATCTCGGCTTTACCGAGTCGACCATAGCTGCATTGGTGGGACATTCTCGCGGAACGATCACAAGCCGCTACATCCACACGGTAGACACTGCGCTCGTAATGGCAGGTGACACAGTCGCTAGCTACATTCAGGCTTTGCTCGATGGAGCGAAGTTCGAGCGCGCAAATTATGCGCTCGATCACAGTGCGCGCAAGGATGCCATGCGGAAGTTCTTGACGACGGCTGTAGGGTCCACCGGTACTAAGATGTCGTGACGGTGCAATTGCGCAACATCTTACGAGTTGGTTGTCGCTTTGCGTACATGCACTTCGTGACAGGGACCCAGAGGTCGCCTCCCGAGGCATTATCTTTGCTCGATTCGACCTCGTCGCGATTCGAGCGTTGGAAAGAACGCCGTGACGATGCCTCAACATTTGAAATGTCTTGCTGGATGGGCACGGGGAGCCGCGACCCGAAGACGTAATTGACAAGGACGGCCAGGTCGTAGGGACTTGGTCACGTGTCGAAGACGTCTTCTACAGTTTCACCTCAAAGGGAGCAGCGGAACACCTCCTCTCTCGCCGTTCACTAAGCCGGGATTGTCGGAATTTGGTCAGCCTCTAACCGCGACCTTGCCTTGAGCAGCCGTGAGGGCGGCCATCAAGGCCACTTCTTCGTCACCGTGGCTGGCCTGACGCAGCGCCGCGTCAGGAAACGGCCACTGCAACGAAAAGCGATTGTCCTTGCCTTTCGATGCGGAACAAGATGGGCTTTTTCTGCTGGCGGGATTTGGTCCACTCTTGCTGGATATCAGAAGGCTGCGTCACGTTGCGGTTGTTGGCCGAGATGATGACGTCCCCAGGCCGAAGGCCGTTCTCCGCGGCGAGGCTATTTGGCGCCACTTCCTGGATGAAGACTCCGGTCGTACCCGGCTGGAGACCGAGTTGTTGACGCGCTTCGTCAGGAATGGGGCTGAGCGACAATCCGAGCGGTTGGTCCGCCGCTTCCGGACTCGGAACTGCACCGGTCTGCACCTCCTCGTTCTTGCGTTGACCCACAGTGAGCTCCACCTCCTGCTGGGAGCCGCCGCGGTTCCTTGTCAACGTCGCTTTCGACCCTGGCTTTTCGTTCGCTGCCGCCAATGTCAAGTCATGGACGCCCTGGATATCTTTGCCGTTGAACCGGGTGATCACGTCCCCCGATTGCAAGCCGGCCTTCTCCGCCGGACTGCCGGGCTCGACCGAGGCGACCAGCGCTCCCTTGGTGCTTGATATGCCAAGTGACTGGGCAAGCGGCGGCGTCACCTCCTGGAGACGCACTCCGATGAACCCGCGCTCGATGCGGCCGGTGCGGATCAGCTGATCAGCAACGCTTCGTGCAGTTCGGGAGGGCACGGCGAACCCGATGCCTATGCTGCCGCCGGACGGAGAGACGATGGCCGTGTTGACCCCGATCACTTCGCCGCGCGCGTTAAACAGAGGGCCGCCGGAATTGCCTCTATTAATCGAGGCGTCTGTCTGAAGGAAATCGTCGTAAGGGCCGGCTTGGATGTCGCGCGAGCGGGCGGAAAGAACGCCGACGGTAACGGTTCCCCCGAGCCCGAAGGGACTGCCAATCGCGATCGTCCAGGCCCCCGGCTGCATTGCGTCAGAGTCACCCCAGGCGGTGGCCGTCATGTTGGGGCGTGGATCGACCTTCAGCACCGCAATGTCGGTCGCTGGATCGCGGCCCACAAGTCGCGCGGGCGAAGTCTCCCTATCGGAGAATACGACGTGGATTTCGGTGGAGTCGGCCACGACATGATTGTTGGTGACGATGTAGCCCTCGGGACTGACCACGAAGCCGGAGCCAAGAGCTTCTCGCACCTGCGGCTGGGCAGGCCCGCGGCTGTCGAAGGGGTTGAGAAAGTCGTCGAGCATCGTTTGGTCCTGGATGATCTGCCTCGTCGTGATCGCGACCACGGCCGGCAGTTTCTGACGCACGATTGCGCTGAAGTCGTTCGGAATTTCCTGTGCTGAAACGGGAGCAAAGCCGGCAGCCGTGAGCATCAAAATTCCTGCGACGAAGCCAATGCAAAGTCGCTTCCCGGAAATGTAAGACATGATTGGTTCTCCTGCCCGACCGCCCTGGCGCTGCTGCGCGAACCCAAGAACTGACATTCACGCCGATTGTTTCACCGGTTTGAAAAAATGTTTATGGTGGGCTGAACTGCGGGGATGTGGCCTTGCGGGGCCATTGAAATTTGCTCGAAACTCTCCAAAATTTCAGCTGGTGGAAATCGCGAGAGAGCCACCAAACATGACGTCAACAGAGGAGACTGTTCAAAGCGGAGAACTATCGATGGAAGGAGCCATTTCGACGAGTTTTCCCCCGATCGGGCCCGTGGGCTCTGATGCTTTTCTTGACCGGTTACTCCATCCGGCACGGCATTTCGAGCGACCCCAGGACGTGCTGACCGACGTGACGCTGGACGTCCAGGAGAAGCGTGCAATCCTTTCGTCATGGGCATCGGACGCATGTGCAGTGGAATCGGTGCCGGCGCTGCACATGCCGCCGGGAGCAACCGAACCGGTCAGCTTCGATGCCATCATGGATGCGTTGCGCCAATTGGATCAGTTGGAGAAGCTTCCCGGCACCGGTCGCGGTCGTGAGATCGACAGCATTGCGGTCACCAGTCTTGCAGCATCCGTCGATTTGAGTGGAGCGCAGCCACGCTCTTCATCCGAGGCATCCGCCCGCCGGCGAGGATTCGCTGGCGGGGATAGACGTGTTCTCTCAGCGACCATTCATCTGGCTGAAAATTTTCCTATAGGCCCCTTGAACGTGTAAATCACTGTTATAAATGTTGATCACCGGCCGCCACATGGGGCCGGCACAAGTCCAGGAGGCGCCAAGGCTCTTGGCGTCTCGTTGTATCCATGTTGCTCGAAGGAGGATGTGGCTATGAGGACAAACCTCGATTTCACCCCTTTGTTCCGGTCCAGCATCGGCTTCGACCGGATTTTGAACATGCTGGAAAATGCGAGCCGTGTCACTGCGATAGACAATTGGCCGCCCTATGACATCGCCAAGGCTGGTGAGGACGCCTATCGCATCACCATGGCGGTTGCCGGCTTCTCGCAGGAACAGCTGACTATCACTCATCAACCTAACCTGCTGGTTGTGAGCGGGTCGCAATCTAGCGATGATGACGGCCAGTATCTCTATCGCGGCATTGCCGGGCGTGCCTTCGAGCGTCGGTTCGAACTGGCCGACCATGTGCAAGTCGTCGGCGCCAGCTTGGACAATGGGCTGCTGAACATCGATCTCAAGCGCGAGCTTCCCGAAGAGATGAAACCGCGCCGGATCGCCTTAGCAGGCAGTCCGGCAAAGGCAGCGCCGCGGCAGATCGACGCCGAAAAGAACGCTGCCTGAAGTCAGAGTGAATCAGAAGCGACAGGCACCGGTAATCGCCCGGTGCCGCGCGGTTGAACGTGGAGGTGAATAACCATGAACGTGCGTGACCTTATTCCGTGGGGCCGCAACAGCAACAACCAGGCCCCTAGCATCTATAGCGGTGGCGACCCGTTCCTGTCGCTTCACCGCGAGGTAAACAGGCTCTTTGATGATATGTTGAGGAGCTTCGAGACGCGCTTGCCTGCTGTGGGACAGCTTTCGCCCTTCGATGGGGGCTGGCCGAAGGTGGAGATTTCGGAGTCGGACAACGAGCTTCGCGTCACCGCCGAGGTTCCCGGCATGGAAGAGAAGGACATCGAAGTCCTGCTCGACGAAGATGTGCTGACTCTGCGTGGCGAAAAGCGGTCGGAAACCGAGGAGAAGGATTACTCCGAGCGCTTCTACGGTCGCTTCGAGCGGCGCATACCCCTCGGCTACGAGGTCGAGGACGACAAGGTCAAGGCGTCCTTTGCCAATGGCGTCCTGATCCTGACGCTGCCGAAGAACCCGAACGCGCAGTCGAAGGTGAAGCGCATCCCGATCACCCACTGACGCATGGACCAAGTCGGAGGCGGCAGCCCGCTGCCTCCGGCGCATCCTTCGCCAAAAATGGGAGGGATGAGTGATGCAGAAGCAAGAAAGAAAAGTCACACCAGTCGTAGAAAATCTCGGACCGGCAAACGAGAAACGCGGGCGAGCGCCGTCGCTCGGGCGATCCGAGTTCCCGCGTGATGCCGTCGCGCGGATCTACAAGCCTTGCCGCTCAGTCATGACCTCAAGCCGTGCGCGGCCGAAAGGGTGGCGGCTGTTGTTCGAGCGGCGTACTGCGCCGGTCATTGAACCGCTGATGGGCTACACCGCAAGTGGTGACACGCTGACCCAGGTGGAGCTCGATTTTCCAACGGCTCAGGCGGCCATCGACTATGCCGAACGGCAGGGGCTTGCCTACGCTGTTCAAGGAAGCCCGGCGGCCGAAAAGTCCAGTGTCGAATCGTCTGACGCGGACAACCCGCTGCAGGCCGGCGCAGACGTTGTCTGGAACCGCCTCCAGTTGGCTTTGCTGCAAAGCAGCCACGGCGCAGTTTCGCAGGCGCCGCATTATGGACCGGCGCTGACGGACCCGGAGGCGCTTTATGCATCGCCGATGGACGTGGTCGTCGATCCTCTTCTGACAGCCGACGAGAAACGCGCAATCCTGCGAAACTGGGCGTGGAACGAGTATCTGGTCGATCTCGCCACGGCCGAGGGGATGCCGGAAAACGCGCGTCCGACGCGGCTGGACGAAGTGGAATTGGCCCTGCTCGCGCTGGAGCCAGTTACGGCAGCGAACCTGGCCGTTTCTATTCCTGAACAGAAGCAGAAGGCAATGTGAGGGTCGTCATGGATCGGCTGACTGTGCTCGATTGTGAAAATACGGTGCCGAACCGTTTCGCACTGGCCGTCGCCGTGGCGGGGCGCGCTCGTGCGCTCAGCCGGGGTGCTGAGCGCCTGACCGACGAAGCGACGGCGCCCGTCGAACTCGCCCTGCGCGAGATCGCCGGCAACCGCTTCCAGCTCGACGAGATCAAGTCCTTTGTTCTGGCCGGTCGGTTCCGCGCGATGGCTGGGTACGGCCCGGCCGACGAAGAAAGCTTCGCGGTGGCTAAGGTCAATCCATGGCTGCCGCACCCGCCGTCGCTCAGAGGGCGGCGCACTCACCATGTCAGGAAAGGAGGATGAGCAATGGAGAAATGGCTGAAAACTGAAAGTCGTCCGGCGATCGATATCGTCAATGTGATCGCCGGCATAGCGCTGGTACTGTCGCCTTGGTATTTTGGATTTGCGGCTGAAACCTATGCGGCCTGGAACGCCTGGATCGCCGGTGCGGTGATTGCCCTGATCGCCGTGGGTGCGCTGGTTGCGTTCCATGCCTATGAGGAATGGGCAAACCTGGTGGTTGGGCTGTGGACGCTGATCTCGCCCTGGGCCCTCGGTTTCTCGGCCCTGACAACGGCCATGTGGGTACATGTGGTCGTGGGAGTGATCGTAGCGGCCTTGGCTGCCGGAAGCCTCTGGTTCTTCGGCGACCGTCCGCTTTCAACGGCCTGACCAGCATCTCTGGCGGGCCCGGAGATCCGGGCCCGCTTTTTTCAACCGCTACGGGTGCGGTCTGCCGTTGTAGGCGTTGCGGCCAGGTACATCGGCAGCCGAAACACAGGCCGCTTTTTTCACCGACGTGTGTTGAGCCTGATCTCGCCCTGCATTTGCAGTTCCTCATTTCCTGTGCTTGGCGCGCGGGGAAGAAAGAGATGAACGCTTGTTCCCTCGCCGACCGCACTCTCGATCCTAACATGCCCCCCGGACTGCTTGATGAAGCCGTAAACCTGGCTAAGCCCAAGTCCGGTTCCCCGGCCATCGGCCTTGGTCGTAAAGAACGGCTCAAACACGTGGGCCAGGACCTCCTTGCTCATCCCGCAACCCGTATCGCTGACCGTGACCCGAACAAAAGAGGCAGCCGGAGCGGGCACGTCTTCGATGTTGCCGGGAGTACCGCTGGTCTCGATCGCCAGCGTGCCCCGGCCGGCCATCGCGTCCTTGGCATTCACAGCCAGGTTCAGGATGGCGACGTCTAGCTGATTGGCATCGACAACGACGGGGCCAAGTGCCGGATCCAGCTCAAGCCTGATGCTGATCCCGTTCCCCAGCGTCCGCTCCAGCAGCATCGTGACGGCTTCGATACGTCCATTCAGGTCAATTGTCTCCGGATACAGCGACTGTGCGCGAGAGAACGCGAGCAATTGCTGCGTCAGCGCACTGCCGTTTTGCGTTCGTTTGAGCAACTCTTCGATCAGCATCGCCGCGTTCGGATTCGCAGGATTCTCGCGCAGCTGCTTCTGAAGCAGTCGCAGCCCCGATTCGAACACCGCGAGCAGATTGTTGATGTCGTGAACGATGCCGGCAGCGAGCCGGCCGATCGCTTCGAGCTTTTGCGATTGACGCCGACGCTCCTGCTGCGCGCGTTGCGCGGAGACGTCGCGAAGACTGGCAAGCAGCGCCGGCCTACCGTCCCAGCTAAGTTCAACCGTCCGTATTTCCACTTCGGCTGGTGCTCGATTGGGTCTGTGGACGGTGATTTCCGTGGTTTCACCCGATATGACCGGCCGGCCGAGGGGGATGTGGACGAGATCGGCAGCCGGATAACCGAAGATCGCGGCGGCCGCCGGATTTGCATAAAGCACCGTTCCCGACAGATCGACAACCAGAACCCCGTCGGCCGTGGTTTCGATCAGCCGTCGAAAGTCGAGTTGGCTGATGCCCGTCAGATTTGCGTCGCCGTGTTGGTCGGAGATTTCGGCTGCGCCGCACGCCATCTCAACGCTCCTCACGCCAAGACGCGGCGGAGTCGCCGAACACGTCGGGTGCGCCGTCGAAGGGCTGACCGAGATGCATGCCGGTGCCGTCGATTGTGAAGCGCCGAATCTGCTTGTCATGCTCGCTGCCGCGCATTTTCAGCACCATGATCCCCCGATGCATGAAATCCCCTTCCTGGATGTACCGCAATAAGATGATCGAGTCCGTGAGGGTTGAAATATGCTGTTCGCTAGCACTCTGGCCGCCGACGAGCGATTTGTTGGTGGCCGTGCAAAGGCCAGCGATCTCGTGTTTCTTGATGAAGGAAGTGAGGCTGATTAGGAATTCCCGGAAACCGGTCTCTGGTGCGATCCGTTCCAATGCCGACAGGCTGTCGATAGCGATCCGGTCAGGCTTGAACTCTTCAATTAGCTCGCGGATCATCAACAGGTGGTCCGGCAAGTTCTGCGCTTCCGGGTAAATGCAAACGACCTTCAGCCGGCCATCCGCCTCCATGGCCTCGAAGTCGACGCCCCAGCCGCGCGCATTGCGGAACATCTGGCCGCGGCTCTCTTCGTAGCCGACCAGCAAGGCACGTTCGCCAGCCGCCGCGCCGCCTGCCAGAAAGTTTGTCACCAGCAGGGTCTTTCCGGTGCCCGTCGCACCGCTGACGAGGGTGATGCTGTCGCGGAAAAATCCACCGCCACACATCCTGTCGAGTTGCGGATTGCCGCTCGTCACCCGCTTGGTGCTGGATTGCTGCTCGAGCCGCAGTGAAGACAGTGGCACTGCCACTATGCCTTGCTTCACCACAAGCGTGATCGGCACCTCGCCCTCCACGTGGCGGCTGCCCCGCATCTTGAGAACTTCGATCGTACGCCTGCGTCGCTCGCGGTCGAGCGCGTTGCGCAGGATTACGACGTTGTCGGCAACAAACTCCTCGATCCGGTGGCGGGAGATCTCGCCATACTCGCTGTTGCGTTCGGCGGTCATTAGCACCGTCAAACCATCCCTCTTTAGCGCTGTCGCAATGCGAAGGAGTTCCCGACGGACCGA
Organism: Mesorhizobium sp. Ca11; assembly: GCF_020165275.1. Taxonomy (NCBI): domain Bacteria; kingdom Pseudomonadati; phylum Pseudomonadota; class Alphaproteobacteria; order Hyphomicrobiales; family Phyllobacteriaceae; genus Mesorhizobium; species Mesorhizobium sp. Ca11. The sequence continues at coordinate 75,511 of NZ_JAIUHU010000010.1, forward strand.
TGTCTGCTCCGCGACGAAGTGGTCGAAGAGCTGGGTGACGGAATCCAGCACGATGCGCTTCGCCGCGGCGTTTCGCGCAGCGTGCAGGACACGCGTCAGCAAGCCTGACAGATCGAAATTGCCGACAACCATCTGGTCGTGGTCACGCGGGCTGGCGTCGACGAAGACCAGCTTGTTCATCTCGCGCCAGCGACGGATGTCCCAGCCGAAGCTAGCCATGTTGACCTCGATCTCGACCGGCGATTCCTCGAACGTGACGAAGACGCCGGGCTCGTCGAGCACGGTGATGCCGTGGGCCAGAAACTGCGTCGCAAATACAGTCTTGCCACTGCCGGGCGTGCCTCCGACGATGGTGGTGCGCCCGCGCGGCAGGCCGCCCATCACAAGATCGTCGAAAGCCTCGATACCGGTCCTGACGCGTTCGAGCGCGGGATCGATGAGGATCTCTTCAGCTGTGGTCATAGCCACTGTCCTTCTTGCGATAACCGAAATAGTCGAGAACCTGAGCGATGTTGCTGATGTCGCCAATCAGCCGTCGTGGAGGGATGGTTGACTCATCCGAGAGCGTCGGCGTCGCTAGAATGCCGGCCCTTTCCGCCTCGTCAGGATCCGCGACGACGTCGACGACCTGGATTTCGATACCGCCGGCCAACTCCTCCACTATCCTCAGACGGCTTGCCAGCGCCCGACGGGCGCCCGGCCCATCGCCGGCGACATACAGGCGAAGCAGGCCGTTGGCCTCTGGATTGGACCGATGACTGACGCTCATGTTCACGCCTTGCCGCAGGGAGTTGCAGTTTTCGACGTGCACGAGGCGCCACGCCGCGGAATCCAGCCGCCGTTCTTCCCTCAGCAGCCGTCGGTCTGCCTGGAAGCCGATGCACCACGGCTTGCGCTCGGTGAGGCCTGGATCAGCGCCCCCGTGCAATTTGTAGATAGCCGCGCCCGCCGCGTCTGCGCACTTGTGAACATTTCTTCGCGCCGGTCGTTGTAAACGCCGCCATTTGAAACGGAGGAGTGCGATGGAGAACCCTCGAAAGCGATCAGACCCGATCGGAAACAACCTGCTTCGGGCCCTCAGAGCCGACGACTGGGAGATCCTGCAACCGAGGCTCGAACAATGGTCGGCGCCTGCCGGGACTTTGCTGCACGAGCCAGGCGATGCAGTCCGTTACGCCTATTTCCCTTGCGGATCGGCCCTGGTCTCCTACCGCGTCGTGTTGAGCGACGGGCGAGCGATCGAGACTGCGCTCATCGGACGTGAAGGAGCGGTCGGCGGCATCGTCAGCCAAGGCAGACTTCCAGCGTATGCGCGGGCCGAAGTTCAACTTGGCGATTCATTCTTCAGGATCGACCTGCAACATCTCGAAGAAGCCAAATTGCGTTCCTTGACATTGCGTCACCTGTTTGCCCGCTACGCTGATTGCCTGATGGCGCAGGTATTCCAATCCGTCGCCTGCAGCGCAGCGCATTCGATCGAACAGCGCGCGGCAAGATGGCTGTTGGCCGTGACAGAACGGACGGGAGCCGAAAACCTTGCGGTGACGCAGGAACAGCTTGCTACAATGCTGGGGGTCGGCCGCTCCTATCTGAGCCGGGTCATTCGAGACCTGAGGCAGCGCGGCGTCATCGAAACCCGGCGCTCCCGGCTTGCTGTACGCAGTCCAGAAGGGCTGCGCTCGCTTGCCTGCGAGTGCAATGCGGCCGTCAGCCATCATTTCAACGACGTTTTGAAGGGGGTCTATCCGGCGGAGGAAAACGGCATGACAGGTGCGCTGGGCATGCCGCATAGGAAAGGACAGTGACAGACCCATTGTCGCCGGCCGGTCTGGGGCCTCCCACTTTTTTGCCCCGGACCTGGCCTACACCGATGCCGCGCGGACTGGGCGACCTATATCCGTTCCCCTGTGGAGGCCGCCATGGACATGAGCAACAGAAAGACGCAGTTCAATATCTGGTACTGGATTGCGGCGTTCGTGGGCGTGATGGTCGTCCAGTACATCTATGCCACGACGCAACACGTCGCCCAGATACCGTACAGCCAGTTCGAGACCCTTCTGAATGCCGGCAAGATCGCTGAGGTGCAGGTTTCGGACCGCTTTATCCAGGGCCGCTTCAAGGAGCCGCAAAACGGCAGGCCGCTGTTTATCACTACACGCGTCGAGCCGGACCTCGCCCGTGACCTGCAGGAACACGGTGTCACTGTGACTGGCCAGGTCGAAAGCACCTTCCTGAGCGACCTGCTTTCCTGGGTTGTGCCGGTGCTCGTCTTCTTTGGCCTGTGGATGCTGCTTCTAAGACGCATGGACGGCGGCGTCGGCGGTTTGATGCAAATTGGCAGGAGCAAGGCCAGAATCTATGTCGAAGCCAATACCGGCGTGACGTTCGACGATGTGGCGGGGGTCGACGAGGCCAAGGCCGAGTTGCAAGAGATTGTGGATTTTCTGAAGAACCCGGGCGAATACGGCCGCCTCGGAGGACGCATGCCCAAAGGCGTGCTGCTGGTCGGACCGCCAGGCACCGGCAAGACTCTCCTCGCCAAGGCCGTCGCGGGCGAGGCCAAGGTGCCGTTCTTCTCGATCTCCGGTTCGGAGTTCGTCGAGATGTTCGTAGGGGTCGGGGCCGCGCGCGTGCGCGATCTTTTCGAACAGGCGCGATCCAAGGCTCCCGCCATCATATTCATCGACGAGCTCGACGCTCTTGGCCGCGCCCGCGGGACCGCGGTCGGCGGCCACGACGAAAAGGAGCAGACGCTCAACCAGCTTCTGGTCGAACTCGACGGTTTTGATCCGCAGATCGGCGTCGTGCTGCTGGCCGCGACGAACCGTCCTGAAATCCTTGACCCGGCACTTCTGCGCGCCGGCCGTTTCGACCGCCAGGTATTGGTCGACCGGCCCGACAAGAAGGGTCGCATAAAGATCCTGCAGGTTCACATGAGCAAGGCCAAGCTGGCGAGGGATGTCGATGGGGAAAAAGTGGCGGCGCTGACGCCCGGGTTCACCGGTGCTGACCTGGCCAATCTTGTGAACGAGGCGACGTTGCTCGCCACGCGCCGCAAGGCGGATGCGGTAACGATGGACGATTTCAACAATGCGGTGGAACGCATCGTCGCGGGACTGGAGAAACGCAATCGGCTCCTGAACCCGAAGGAGCGCGAGATCGTCGCCTATCATGAAATGGGTCATGCGCTGGTAGCCATGGCGCTGCCTGGCGTCGACCCGGTGCACAAGGTGTCGATCATACCACGCGGCGTCGGCGCGCTCGGCTACACTATCCAGCGTCCGACCGAGGACCGCTTCCTGATGACGCGTGAGGAGCTGGACAACAAGATGGCGGTGCTGCTCGGCGGCAGGGCGGCCGAATGGATCGTATTCGGCCATTTGTCCACCGGAGCCGCCGATGACCTTGCCAAGGTAACCGACATAGCGCGCGCCATGGTGACGCGTTACGGCATGTCGGCAAAACTCGGGCACGTGGCGCTGGAAAAGGACCCGCGCTCCTTCCTGAGCCCTAACCCGCTCGCCGGCGGACCGCGCGAGCACGATTACGGCGAAGCCGCCGCCGACGCCATCGACACGGAAGTACGCGACATTGTGGCGGCCGCGTTCGAACGAACCGTCGGCCTCCTCACCGAGCGGCGCGACGTGCTGGAAAGGGCGGCACGCAGGCTGCTCGAGACCGAGACGCTCGACGAGACCGAACTTGCGTCGCTGGTCGGAGACGTCTCGGCGGATGGTGCTGTACGGGACGGGTCTGGTCAGTCGTCGGACAAGAGGCAGCCTACGCTGCAGCCGGCCAGGACCGCGGCCGCAATCCCCACGCCCGGATCGGGGAAATTCAGGACGCAATAGTGATGCTTCGGACTGCTCCCGACGGCATAGATCGCTCGTCGAAAGCCGTGTCGCACGCTGCAACGGCGACACGCGAGATTGATATCGATCGCTAGGTTTTCGAAACCAGTATATGTCGGTCACCAGCCAAGCGTTCTCGATGCCATTTGCTGGTCGCCCTAGGTGATATTACGCGAGACGGGTGACCTTGCCTCGCGCAGCCTTGAGCGCGACCTTTTCTTCCTCACTGCGCCCGGCTCCGCTGCAGGGGTAAAACCCGCATGGCACAAGTGATCGTACAGGGAACGTATCGCCAGCCCTTTCCAGAAGCATCATGAAACCTCCTTGGTTTTGACCCGTGAACGGCAGCGCCATCCGGCCAGCGTCGGACAAGTTCGAAAGTCACCGTTCCGGCACGTGCGTTACTCCGGCAAAGGCGATAACGACATCGAGGTCCGGCAGATCAACCGCCTGCGGTGCATCACCGGATACCACTTCGACCTGGGCATAATGAGCAAGATTGCTTTGCGCGCGCCGCGCGAATTCTTCGTCGATCTCATAGGCGATCACGCGTCCTCCAGAATCCGTCAGCTCAGCGAGGATGGCGGTGAAATAGCCGGCACCGGCGCCCACCTGAAGCACGGTCTGGCCGGGAGCGGTGTTCAGATGGTCGAAAACCAAGGCCCAAAGCGACGGCAAGCCGCTGTTAGTCCGCGTCTTTCGTCAAGCGAGACCAGAACGTCATGGTAAATCTCATGAAGTGCGGCTGAAGGGCTGGTATGGCTCGCTCCGATTTGCAATCGCGAATGGATACGGCATGCCCGTTGCCAAGGTAATGTTCGCGCGGAACCTTTGCGAAGGCCTCGATGACCGCAGGATTGTGCAAGACAGGTGACGAGACACGCAGGTCTTCGGCAAACCACCGGCGCGCTTCACTAGCATCGATTCTTGTCGGCATGGATATCGGGTCCCGTGTTGCGCGTACTGATGGCCCAACTGGTAAGCGCCAGCTTTGCCGGCCCAGCGAGGGAGTCGCACGACTTTCACGGGGTTGTCATGGAAGCTGTGCGTCAGCTGAACGGCGAGGGCCTGAGCAAGCTTTAGGCAGACGCGCAACGCGAAACGCTGATCCAGAGTTATTGTTGGACATTGGTGGACGAGTACCAAGACATCGGTATCTGCCGTTGCGGGTCGCTCAATGGTCGATAAGGAGCCCCACGTCTGTTCGAGGACCTTGCGCCCGCCTGTCTCAATGGCGGCCAAACGGGCCCTGTCATTTGGCGATGCTGATGTACTTCATTCATTCTCGAACGCCTGCTTTCCCTTTGCTGCCCAGAGCGACCGCGCCTGTGCCCCTTGATCGCTTTTGAGCTTGTCGGCCATCCAGAGCAGCGCGCCATAGATGGTGGCACGATCATCGCCGGTCAGGTCGACGATCCCGGCCTTGATGACGAGACCGCCGAGTTCGATCAGATGGCGCGTGCGCTTGCGGCGCTCGACCTGCCATATGCGCATGTCATGCCGCGCCCGCGTCGCCTGATGGCGACTGCGCGCCGCCCGGTTGCGTTTGAGCGCTGCCGTTGTCGCGGTTAAGCGCTGACCCAGATCGCCGCGCCCGCCCTTGAAAGAAAGCGGCCCCGCGCTTCGCCCATGCCTCCCTTTTTCCGGCATCCTTCGCCTCGGCGATGGCGACCAATGCGCCCGCCAGTTCATCGGCGGTGAGCGCATCGGCTCCGGTCGAGATGACCAGTTCGCCGAGTTGCTGCACTTTTCGCGTTTTGAGTTCCCGCGCCTTTTCTTCCAGTGCCTTCAGTTCCGCGTCGAAATCCCGTGGTTTACGCATGGCCGTCTCCATCTGACGTCAATGCGGCGATGATAGACGAGCACTTGCCTGAAGGCTTCAGGGTTGCCGAGACAGCCCGGGACGGGCTGGTCGCTCCCGAGATTTTTTCGAGGGAGGGCGCGCTTATACGTCGTGCCGACGTTCGCTTTGCCGTGCAAATGATCTGGTCGCGATGGCGATCTATCATCTTCACGTCAAGGTCATTGGCCGCAAAGCTGGCTCAAGTGCCGTGGCGTCGGCCGCCTACCGCTCGGCCTCGCGGCTGCGCGACGAGCGCATCGAACGCAGCCATGACTTTTCGGCTAAGCGCGGTGTCGTCCATTCCGAGGTGATCTTGCCAGAGAATGCACTGGGCGCCTGGAGCGACCGCGAACGGCTGTGGAACGACGTCGAGGCTTTCGAGGTGAGGAAGGATGCGCAGCTTGCCCGCGAGGTGGAGTTTGCCCTTCCACGCGAACTAAGCCACGCGCAAGGCATCGGACTGGCGCGCGACTTCGTGCAGGCCGAGTTTGTCAGCCGGGGCATGGTCGCCGATCTCAATGTGCATTGGGACAGGGCAGAGGATGGCAGTCCAAAACCTCATGCTCATGTCATGCTGACCATGCGGTCGGTGGACGAGAACGGCTTTGGTCCGAAAGTCCGCGACTGGAACAGCACTGAGCTGGTCGAGCGCTGGCGCGAGCGATGGGCCGAGCTTGCCAATGAGCGGCTTGCCGAACTCGACATAGACGCCCGCATCGACCATCGCAGTCTGGAAGCCCAGGGCATTGCCCTTGAGCCGCAAACCCAGATTGGTGCACCGGCGCAACGCATCGAGGGCGGTGGCCTTGACGCTGCCGGCATTGAAGCGGATCGCGCCGAACTGCACCGCCAGATCGCGCGCAACAATGGCGATCGCATTATTGCCGATCCATCCGTGGCGCTGGATGCCCTCACGCATCAGCAATCGACCTTCACCCGAAAAGACATTGCGAAGTTCTCGCACCGACACAGCGACGGGATGGAGCAGTTCAACACGGTGGCGGCAGCCATCGGCAACGCACCCGATCTGGTCGAACTCGGCAAGGACGGACGCGGTGCCGATCGCTTCACCACCCGGCAAATGATCGAAACGGAACAGCGCCTGCATCGCGCGGCAGAACGCATGGCCGGCGAGCGGCAGCATGCTGTGAGTGACCGGGATCGTGCGACGGCGTTGGCGGATGCCAAGCATCGTAGCCTTGTTCTCTCTGACGAGCAGACCGATGCACTGGATCACATCACAGATGACCGCGGTCTTGGAATCGTTGTCGGTTTTGCCGGAACGGGCAAGAGCGCGATGCTGGGTGTTGCGCGCCAGGCATGGGCGGCAGCGGGCTTTGAGGTCCGAGGCGCGGCACTTTCCGGCATTGCGGCCGAGAATCTCACAAGCGGTTCGGGCATCTCGTCGAGAACAATCGCCAGCATGGAACACAGCTGGGGACAGGGCCGCGATCTGCTCAAAGCGCGTGATATCCTGGTGATTGACGAAGCCGGCATGGTCGGCACGCGCCAGTTGGAGCGCGTGCTCTCCCACGCCTCGGACGTTGGCGCAAAAGTCGTGCTGGTCGGCGATCCGCGGCAGTTGCAGGCGATCGAGGCGGGCGCCGCATTCCGTTCGATTCATGAGCGCCATGGCGGCGTCGAAATCGGTCAAGTGCGCCGGCAGCGCGAGGAGTGGCAGCGTGACGCCACGCGCGATCTGGCGACCGGCAGGATCGGCGCTGCGATCGGCGCTTATGACGACAGAGGAATGGTGCACCGGGCTGCCTCGCGCGATGAGGCCCGCAGTGATCTGGTCGAACGCTGGGATCGCGACAGGCAGGCAGACCCAGAGGCAAGCCGCATCATCCTCACTCACACAAACGACGAAGTGCGCGCGCTCAACAAGGCAGCGCGCGAGCGCATGCGCGTTGCTGGAGATCTCGGCGACGATGTTCACGTGGGTGTGGAACGCGGCGCGAGAAACTTTGCCAGTGGCGACCGGGTGATGTTCTTGCGGAACGAGCGGTCGCTCGGCGTCAAGAACGGCACGCTCGGTGTGATCGAAGAGGTCAGCACGCAGAGCATGACGGCTCGCACCGACGACGGCAGGTCGGTGCGCTTCGACCTGAAAGACTATGCCCACATCGACCACGGCTATGCCGCGACCATCCACAAGGCTCAGGGCATGACCGTCGACCGGACCCATGTGCTGGCAACGCCGGGCATGGATGCCCATGGCAGCTACGTTGCCCTGTCGCGGCATCGCGACGGGATGGAACTGCACTACGGCAGCGACGACTTCGCGACACGAGACCGGCTCGTCCGCACGCTCTCACGCGATCGCGCCAAGGACATGGCGTCGGACTACGACCAGGTCGACCCGGCGCAGACCTATGCCGAGCGACGCGGGATCACCTTTCGACAGCGTGTGGTCGAAATCGTGCGCCGGATCGTTCCGGAGAAGCTGCGTGACAGGATTGGCGGGCTGCTGGACGGGTTGCGCTCTCCCGAAGACGGCGAGCCGATGCAGGAACGTGGACCTGGGCCGGCGAGGGAAAGTGTTGGCGCGTGGATCGGAGATGCAGGCCGGACGCCCGGCGGAGGAAATCTCGCCACAGGCGTGCCGCCCGACGTGAATGTGCCGGTGGACGCGGAAGCGGCATTGCGCAGCGCTCGCACGAAGGCGCTTGTTCGGCACGCGCGTGCGCTCGACGCGATCCTCAGTACCGGAAATGCAGACGGGCAGGGCAGTCCCGAGCAGATGCGCGAATTGAGAGATGCGCGTAGCGCTTTCGAGAAGGTGCGGCCGCATGGTTGGCGCGATGCCGAAGCGGCATATGTGAAAAATCCCGAACTTGTCCGCGAGGCGGGTGCCGGCCGCGTCAACCGCATCGTGCTTGCTCTCCAGCTTGAGACGGAAATCCGCACCGGGATGGACATCGATCCCGGCCGCCGCGCCGACCTGTTCGTGGAACGTTGGCAAAGACTCGATCGGACGGCACAGCAGCAATATCAGGCCGGCGACATGTCCGGCTACAAGTCAACGCGTGCGGCCATGTCCGATATGGCCAAGGGCCTTGAACGCGATCCCCAACTCGAATCGCTACTCGCCAATCACAAGAAGGTGCTCGGCATCCAAGTCGAATCCGGCCGGCGTCTGGGTGTGGAACTCGCGTTCAACCACGGCATTGGCAGCGGGCGTGGCATAGGAATCTAAACATCCGATTTGCCGCCGTTCCGACGCCCCAAATCGATCAGATGACAAATCTGATTGCCTGCGAGCCTTGGGTTGTCCTGTTTGGTTCCAACAGGTGCCAAATGCTCTCAGCGAAGGCAACGCAGTCATGCCTGAACCGGATCGTATCATTCGCCTTAGAACCGTTCTGGCGCGGACCGGCCTGTCCCGCTCAACGATGTACCGCAAAATCGCCGAAGGCACATTCCCGGCTCAGATCAAGATCAGCGTCAACGGTGCGGGTTGGCGGGAATCAGACGTAAATCAATGGATCGAAAATCCCGTCGCATGGCGAACAGAAGATCAGTGATTGCGTGACAAGCGCACGCCCGGGCCGCCACCATTCTCTGGAATGAATTCTATTCCGGCAGCTTCGAGTGACAGCTTCAGCGCTTGGAGGATTGATTCAGATGCGGGTTTCGAACCACGTTCGAATTGCACGATCGTCCTCAAACTCACCTTGGATAAATCCGCCAGTTCCTGCTGAGAAATGTCGAGGAGCCCACGGGCCGCGCGAACTTGGGCCGCACTTACCTTCATTGTTCAAATGCCCTGTTGCACAAAAAGCGCAAATATGCTTGTTTTAGGAAACGACAGTTGGAAGTGGTGCGTCCGCCTCCAACGGTCTGACCACGCCTAGGCTTTGCGGAGCTCGGATCATGGCTGATTCCGACCATAGCACGACTATGCCTCCCGTCACGAATGGCAAGACTGCCAACGCGTTGGACCGGTTGCCGGATGCAGACCCTGCAATTCAACTGCTGCGAGATTGGGCGCGGGCGCAGCATGTCTCGCATGTCCTTTGCCGACTTCAACAGCGCCTAGAGAGGCGCGTTCTCGGCGCTGCAGACCCAAAAGCGATCGATGAGAAAGTCGGCTATTCGATCGCTTGCCAAGCGGAGGTCGAGGCCACAACGGCGGTTTTAAAGCTTCAGGACAAACTTCCCCACATACAGGCGCGGTCGCTTCTTGGCATCGTCGCCAAGCTCGAAATCATCGCTGGCGCAGATCGCGATATCGACGATCCAACAGACTTTCCCTGGCCGCATATTGCTTCGATCCTCGACGACTTGAAGAAAATCGCCGGCAGCCTACCGCTTGGGCGGCCTGAGCGATCCGTCGTTCAGGCGGACTGCAGGCAATATCAAGCGATCGCGGCCAACCTCGTCGGTCTGGAAAACCGGGCCGCCAACCTTCAATTGGGGTTCTCCGTGCACCCCTCCCGCGTCATTCAATCCCCAAATGAATGCCAAGTCATGTCAACTTCGGCCCATTCTTCTGATGCCTAGGGAGAATGGCACGTGGCTGCCATTTGGTCTTGAATAGTTCGTCTACCTTGCGGGAGTTTTCGGCTAGATCAGCATCCTCATGCCACTTCTCCACCAGCGGGAGGGCCGCATCGACAGGCGCTGATGTGCTGATGTCGTCCACGATGACGTACCATCGATCTCGCTTCGAATCGTACTTGTGTTTTTGGCCGATTGCCTCAGCGGCCAGCCATATTTTGTCGTTCAGAGTCCGGCAAACCAAGTAGGTAAGACCGCCTGTTTCTGTTAGAATCGAGAACGATTTCATCTCCTTGCCCGCCGCAACTTCTTCTCGGATTGCCAGCACGGTTTTAGATAAGTCCGTCAGCGAGCCATAGGAAAAATCGTAGAGGTCGATGACTACCGATGCCAGTTCGGGGGGTGCCGTCTTCAGGCTCTTGAACAATTCGGAGATAACCGGAATGTCCAACCGCTCAAGGATGCTAACTGGGCGAACCGTCTTCACCCCGACGTCCCGCGGCATCATAAAATCCTCGACGATTTCGGCAAAATCCTTCTCAAGATGCATGAAGTCATATTCAGGATCCATCGCCAGTTTGTATTTCAAATGATAGCCGAGAAAATTGTATTCACTATCCGAATGCATCTTATCAAAAACGTCCGAGCGGCACTTAAGGTAGTAAAGAAACTCGATGGGCTTTGGCAGCATGCGCGCCACACAATCGAGAACGCCTAGGTCCCAAATGACGGGCGCGATCCTGTCGCTTCTCTTCAGCATGATGTTTGAGAGAAACGTCGCAGCAGGAAAAGCGTCGCTCAATATGACGGCAGGGAACACCCGCACCGTTGGTGGGAACGTCAGTGCTTTGCCGTCTTTCGTTTTGCATTCCGCTCCGGCCTGGACTAGCTCGGCAAACTCGTAGGCTTGGCGGTATGGGGCTTGAATGGCGCCTTCGAAATCCTTGTTTAATGCCTCTTCATCACCCGCTCTTGCCGTTAACGTCACACGCTTGGATTTCGCCTGCACGACGATCACGAACTCGCCGTAAACTATGAGCGCGTCGGCTTCGCCGGCTGTCTTCTTTTTGCTTGGCTGGATCGTGACGTTCTCATACACATTCGCCGCGCCGAATACCGATCGAAAGAGGTCAGCAGCTGCTTTCTCCAGAAAGGCACCTCGATGCTTGGCTGCTATGTCGACATATGTCTTGTCGGCTATCATCCAATAGGTCGGGCTCTCGTAGACGCTCTCAGCCAGCCTGTATGCGTTTGGTGCATAGAGATGCTCCCCAATATCGATCAGCGGCGCAAGATTGGCTTGATTCACAACAAACGCAGACGTGAAGTTGGCATTTGCGTTTGTGACAGGGGTTGCGAACTTGGCCATGAAGGCCTTCGCCTTGCTGGCACCGAATTTCTTGATCAGCTCGGCTTTGGCGATTAAGAGGCTGTCCGTTAAATCTGCCTTGGTCGGAACCGTTCCATCCTCCTTCCTCGCGTTGATCGCTGACATCTGCCGCGATGTATGCTCCATGATGAACCGTGCAATTTCGACCATTGGACGCGCTGAAAGCCCAGCATTGCGGATCAGCCATTCAAAATCATCGCGATATCGGTCTCGGGCAAAACGCTCTAGCTGATGGAGAAAGAAGCTGTCAGCACCGTAATAAATGGCTTCCCGAGCCGCGGCGCCCAGAGCCCTTTCGATCTTTCCAGGATCACTGAAATTCGGCATCGAATCCAATGTGAGCCGGTCGTGGAATTCCCTGAGAAGTCTGTCAGCTTTGTCTGCAAAATCGATGTCAGTATTGACGATGGAGTAAGTGCAATCCGACGCGGACTGAACCATCAGCCCGAGCAAGAGCATGAACTCATTGCTGTTAGCTTGGTGGTAGACCAGCGCTTTTCTGGATCGTCGGCAACTTTAGCTTCTCGCAAATCAATAGCAACGATCCAGTCGCGATACATGATGGCGGAAATATCATGCAATGTCCCGGGGCTCTGCGCGAGAACACGCAAGTCGTCGAATATATTTTCGAGAGAACGCGCCTTTGGTCGCCCTGGGTTTCCCAATTCCATGTTTGTCATGTCGCGCCAATTCTTATGTGGGCTAGAGCTATTGGGCCAAAGAATCGACTCACTCACCACTTAACAACGAGGTCGTCGTCGTAGAGCACACTTGGCAACATACCCATCATCACATGGTCGGGCAGGATGCGAGTAGCCCGCTTCTTATGGACTTCGAACCCGGGGTATGCGTCCCCAATGACTTGCTTGAAGAACGTCTGCGTGCGAGGCTTCAGGCATTCCGTAATTTCCCACAGAAATGCGTGGACGGCTTCGTAATCGGACACGATCTCTTCGGGTCGATGAATCGCTTCGAGATGCTCGAAGAACCTTTCGACATGGTTTCCTGGCATATTGAAGAGCGGGCGTCTGCCGTCGAAATAGACCACCTCGATCTGCTCGCGGATAGGATCGACATTACCGTGCAATGCGAAATTTCTCTTATCGATGACTCGCATGAAATGCGCATAGGCATTGGTGCTCTTGTCGATATCGCGTGCAAAGCCATCGCAATGCTGGCTGAGCAGCGCGAGGCGGTCGGGAATCTTAGCCCGGATGAAGGCCTGATAGGCTTCAGGGGCATTCCGGATTTCATCGCGGGTGAACATGAGGATCACCATATTGATGAAGGCCTCGGCCATAACCGGCATCAGAAGGTGAAGCTTTAGACAGTTCCCGAAGAGGTCGTTCGCACGTGTGGATACTCCTTGCATGGCTTTTTCCAAAGTTTTCAGCCGCGATTTGGCACCTGGCGATCTTTCTGGAAAAGCCGTCTTTGCCGGGGCGTCGATAATAGCTGCGTGCAAGTCGGCGCACAGGCCCGCGATACTGACAAACTTGTTCTGAAAGACGACGAATTTTTCCAGGCTCTGTAGTACGGCAGATTTCTGCGGACCGATCCTCGCATAGTCCGTTCTAATACCGACAATCAGGTCCCGCCACTGCTGGTGCGTGAGCGCCTCGCCGACCATGATATGAATCTCGCGCGACATGCCCAAGATATACACGTCGGTCTCGCCGGCCTTGAGGCTGTAGTCCCAGTGTATCCAGTTATCGCTGTCATCCTTGCGCAGAAAGTTTTGAAAACCGTTCGGTTCGCCAAAGCGAGCTTTCAGATAACAGTAGATATCCACCGGCCTAAGCCGTGACCTGACCGCGAGAATGGCGCCGCCTTTCTTCTTCTTAGGCTTCCTGTCGCGCGTAACCCATTCCACCACTTCCTGCCGGGTAGCTGCCCGCCATTCACTGATGTTGAGGCAAGCAGGCTCTTTGACAGCCTGCCTCTTCTTTCGATGGGATTTACGCACGATCGTCACAAATATTCAGCGTGTAACGTGTGTGTCGGAGTTCACCAGTTCTTGTCAGCGCACTCTTGGCAACCAGATCCTGCAGGTCCCTCGTCGCCGTAGCGCGCGACGCCTGGGTGATGGCGATGTAATTCTCGGCGCTAAGACCGCCCTTGAAGCCGTCGATACCTTCGCGGAACATTCGAGCGATGACTTTTTCCTGGCGCTCGTTGAACTGATCCCGATGGCGCTCGTAGAATTTGGCCTTGGCGACGGAGAATTCGACACGAGCAAGCGTTACGCGCTGCGCTTCGAGGATCGTGTCGGCGAAATATAGCAGCCAGTCGGTAATCGCGTTGCTTTTGTTGCTGGCTTCCAGCCGGTCGTAATAAGCCTTGCGATGACGTTCGATCGTATAGGCCAACGCGATGAGACTCGGCTCGCCCAGATTTTGCGCCATCGCCTTTTCGCAAAGCGCGCGTCCTATGCGGCCGTTGCCGTCTTCGAACGGATGGATGCTCTCGAAATAAAGATGCGCGATACCGGCGCGCGTCAGCGCGGGAAGCGGAGTCTTACCCTTGGGCGCGGTATCGTTGAACCAGATGGTAAAGGCGTCCATCTCGGCTTTCACGCGCGATGAGGGCGGCGCCTCGAAATGCACTTTGGGTTTGTCCAGCCGGTTAGAGACGATCTGCATGGCATCGGCGTGCTGGCGATAGTTGCCGATCGTCTCGATGCGTCGCTCTCCGGACATCACCATCTTGTGCCAGGCATAGAGCGTGCGATGCGAGAGCGGCTTGGCAAAATGCAGATACACGTCGGCCATCATTTCGGCGATGCCCCGCTCGGCGGGCGGTATGCGCCTATTCTCGCCTCCGAGCCCAAGCTGCTGCCGCAAGGATGATTGCAGGCTTTCCCGGTTGAGATACTCACCCTCGATCTCGGATGTCTTCAAGGCCTCTTCGCTGATTAGATCGATGCGGATCTGGTCGCGGTCATCGGGGCCGACATGGCGAAACACGCCCAGGAACTCGCCCGATCGCAATAGGAACTCGCTTTCCAGCGGGTCCAATGCCATCTTGTCGTAGGTAAAATGCGGCCAGTCGGCCTGCTCCCAATTCCATGCCATGAGCTATAGAGCGCCTTTCTATAACTCATGATATCGAAAAAGGTGAGCTATAGCAATCTGATCTATGCCTCAGCCAGCACCCGTTAGACAGTCTCCGGCCGCCTCTGCAGAAATTCGACATATTGACCGTGAAGAAACCACAGTCCCATGAGTAGAGTTGGGCCTTAGCCGGAGCCACAAGCTGCGCCCGGCCGCGAACCAGTGGTAAGTTGGCGCGGAATGGGCGTCTGACTCCACAGTGATCGGTCAAAGCCTAGCCCGAATACATGTCCGACTGCTTCCGTGGTGCTTCCGCGACGCACTTCCCGACCTCGTCTCGCGGGAAAAATACCTTGCTAACCACCTGTTTTGACAGTATAAAAATGGCGCACCCGGCAGGATTCGAACCTGCGACCTCTGCCTTCGGAGGGCAGCGCTCTATCCAGCTGAGCTACGGGTGCTTCCCGGAAACCGGAAAACGAACCGGCCGGTGAGCCGGCCAGCCACGGCTTCTTAGCGGAAGCCGCCGCGGGCTTCAACGGGCAATTGGCGATTGGGTGGGAGGCTGCGGGTTGATTGTCTGACGGAGGATTGTCGGATAGGGCGCTCCCCTCTCCGTCTCGGCTTCGCCGAGCCACCTCTCCCCGCCTCTGGCGGGGCGAGGAATTGGCCTAACCTTCCGCCCCCGCCTTCGCCGTCTTGCGCCGCACCGCCCGTGTCGCGCGTTTCACCTTCTTCGCCGCGGTCAGCTCGTGCATCGCATCCAGCTGCATCTGCTGCATTTCGGCCAGCCGCTGCCATTGGCGCGAGATCAAATAGTCGAGCTTTTCGTGCAGGTGGCGCACTTCGAGCTCGGCTTTCAGGTTCACGCGGTAGTCGTTGAAGGAGCGCAGCCGGTCTTTGGCTTCCTGCCGCTTCTGGCTCATCATGATCACCGGCGCCTGGATGGCGGCGATGCAGGAGAGCAGAAGGTTGAGCAGGATGAACGGGTAGGGATCGAAGGCGTGCGCCAGGCCGGCGATCAGGTTGATGCCGATCCAGACCAGAAGCACGGTACCGAACGAGATCAGGAACCACCAGCTGCCGCCGAACTCGGCCATCGTGTCGGAGACGCGGTCGGCGAAGGAGCGGTGCTCCTCGAACTCCTCTTCCGAGTTTTCCGAGATCGTGTCTTGTCTCGCGATCGATTCAACCACCTGGCGGTCGAGCTCGGAGAATTCGCCGTGCTCCTGCTGCAGCAACTCCTCCATGTAGCGCATGCGGTAGCGGCCGAGCTCCTCGCGGCTGATGCGGGCGCCGCGCGGCAGGTCGGGATGGTCGGAGCGGATGCGGTCGGCAAGGCTGGGCCTGAGGTCGTCGATCCGCACCAGGTCGCGCTTGCGGAATTTCCGGCCGCTGATCGCCGAGGGTTTTTTCTTCGGCTTGATCCGGCCGGGCACATGCGGTTCGGAATCCGGCACTTCCGGCGCTTCGAGGATCTCGTCGGCTCCGTGCTGGGCATCCTCCAACACGGTTTCCGCCTCGAGATATTCGCCGGCGACGTCGTTCTCGTTGTCCGCCTGCTTCTGCGCGGCTGCCTTCGGGTCGCTGGCCATGGTCGGTGCTCCTGTTCGAGGCTTTGCGATACGATACGCCAAGCCGGCGGCATATCCATGGTCAGTATGAAAAGCGTGTGACGGAACAAGTTCTTGTGATGGGGGGCAGGGTGCGTTCTTCGCCGACCTTCGCGCCGCGATCGCACAGGTCGGCGCAGCCCCCTCTCCGTCTCGGCGCTTCGCGCCGATCCACCTCTCCCCCGCTTTGCGGGGGCGAGGAAACGCCAATCGCCATTGCCGCGCCGTTCGCAATCCTGGGTTCCTCGCCCCCGCCGGAGGCGGGGGAGAGGTGGCTCGGCGAAGCCGAGACGGAGAGGGGGAGCGCCGTCGGCAATTTCTCACCACCCTGGAGCAATCGTCTCCGCCCCCTGGCCTTGATCCGGATCAACCTGGCCCCTGTGGCGGGCCTGATAGGCTGACTATATCGAGATCAGGCCTGACCGTTCAGGCTCCCGCCACCTGGGCCGCGCGCAGCGCCCCGCAAATGAGGGATCGCCACCATGTACAAGACAATCCTGATTGCCACCGACGGTTCGGAACTCGCCCAAAAGGGCGTCGCCCACGGGCTTGAGCTGGCCAAGGGGCTCGGCGCCACTGTCGTCTTCGTCACCGTCTCCGAGCCGTTCCCGACGCTGGCCTGGGGCGGCGCCATGGCCGGCTATGTCGCCGCCGACGAGCTCACCAATTACCGGGAAAGCGCGCGCAAATTTGCCCGCGAGCTGCTCGACAAATGCAAGGCCGAGGCGGATGCGAAGGGCATCGGTTCGAAAACCCTGCACATCGAGAACCGCACCCCCGCCGAGGCGATCCTCGAGGTGGCTACCGCGGAGGCCTGCGACCTGATCGTCATGGCCTCACATGGCCGCCGCGGGCTGGGGCGCCTTGTGCTGGGCAGCCAGACGGCGGAGGTGGTGTCGCTGACGCAGATCCCGGTGCTGGTGGTTCGGTAGGTCCTAGGACGGCGAGGCGCTGGACGTCGAGCGCGCCATACTACTGCGTCGGCAGCAGCGGCGGCGAAGTGGGCGACGCCAAATCCGGCGACGGCAGGTCGGACGCCGGCTGGCCAGCCTGCGTCGACGCAGGGGACGCGGAACCCGGTGCCGGCAGCCCTGGCAAAGCCGAGTCCGGCGGCGCCATGCCGGGCACGGGCGAGGCCGGCTGTTGCCCGGAATACATCAGCCTGGGCTGGCCGGCATCGGCTGTCGTCGGCCCCAGGCTTCGCTGGATCAGCGCCTCGACATGGTTGTTGCGCTGGCGCGCGCTGTCGGCGCCCATCACCACCACGATCAGATGCCTGCCGTCGGCATTGTAGGAGGTGACGATGTTGTAGCCGGAGGCACGGATATAGCCGGTCTTGATGCCGTCGACGCCGCGCACGCGCCCCAGCATGTCGTTATGGCCGCGCACCAGCCGGCCGCGGAACATGAAGTCGCTTTCGGAGAAATAGTGGAAGTGCTGCGGAAAGCGCTTTTCCAGCGCCATGCCCAGCACCGCCATGTCGCGGGCCGTGGTCACCTGGCCGTCGTCGGGCAGGCCGCATGCATTGCGGAAATTGGTGGCGGTCATGCCGAGTGCGCGCGCCTTGGCGGTCATCATGGCGGCGAACTGGTCCTCTGAGCCGCCGCCCAGATACTCGCCCACCGCCACCGCCACATCGTTCGCCGACTTCACCACCATGGCGCGGATGGCGGAATCGACGTCGATCGTCTCGCCGTGCCGGAAGCGCAGCTTCGTCGGCGGCTGCGAGGCGGCGTGGTCGGAAACCGGAATCTGCGTCTGCTTGGTGACGCGGCCGGACTCGAGCGCCTCGAACAGCATGTAGAGCGTCATCATTTTGGTCAGCGAGGCGGGATAGCGCTGCGACCTCGAGTTCACCTCGAACAAGGTCTTGCCGGTCGAGGCATCGACCACGATCGCCGCATATTTCTGCGGCTTCGCCGGCACGGCAAGCACGCTTTCAGGCGGCGCGGCCGTGGTGCAGCCGGCGACGAGCAGCAGCAGGGCCATCGCGGCGATGAGTTTCTGAAGGAAAGGGAAGGGACGGGGCAAGACGGTTCTAAAGCTGTTGCTGAGATGCGGCGAAGCTAACGTACCGCATGTGCCGCGTCCAATGGGTTAACGGCGGCAATAAGGCATTTGCCCAGGTTTTCGGGGTGCGCGCTGCCGGCGAAGCGGCCAATCTCCCCCCCTTGCGGCCCGCAAGGGGGGAGATCAGATGTCGCGCAGGCTTTCGCCAATCGCCAGCGTTGCAGGATGTCCCCGCTTTGCCTTCCGCCCCTCCTTTCCGTTAATATGCGCCCGGCTTGGTTTTTGGGGGGATCGGCAATGTCGGAAATCGCCACGGGTACCACCTCGCTTCTGCGGGCATCGCTTAGCCGCACCGGCAAATGGGCGGCGAGCTTCGCCTTTGTCAGCGGCGCGATTGGCGACGTGCTCAACCCGCTCGGACCCTTTGCCGCCTATATCGCGCTCGGCGCCGCCGTCGCGGCGTTGATCATCGCCATCGCCATGGTGCTGCGCCTGGTGCTGGC
The DNA here is from genome assembly GCF_020165275.1 of Mesorhizobium sp. Ca11. NCBI lineage: Bacteria > Pseudomonadati > Pseudomonadota > Alphaproteobacteria > Hyphomicrobiales > Phyllobacteriaceae > Mesorhizobium > Mesorhizobium sp. Ca11. The sequence goes on from NZ_JAIUHU010000010.1 coordinate 94,277, forward strand.
GGCAAAAGCCATGCCGGCGCTGATCTTCGCCACCAGCGCGGCGGCAATCGCCGGCGGCGTCTACGGCATCCAGCAGCAAACGAATTCGCAGAATGGCGTAATCGCCGGCCTCGTGCCGGCGGTGGCCGAGCTGCAGCAGTCGCTGGGCATCGTCTCGCAGAAAGTGGCGAAGATCGAAAAGACCGTCACAGAGACGCAGAAGACCGTCGAAGCGGTCAAGAAGTCCACCGACACGGTAGCGAAGACGACCGAAGAGATCGCGCTGACGCAGACCAGGCAGACCCAACAGGGCACCGAGACGCAGAAGACCGTGGATGCGGTGAAGCAGACCACCGACACTTTGGCCGCAGGCCAGCAACGGCAGCAGGCGCAGGTGGAAAAGCTGCAGGCGACCACCGAGCAGATCGCCGCTTCTATCGACACCATCGCCAAGGGCTTCGCGCAGCTTGCGGCGCAAGGCGGAACGATCGCCGATCCGAAGCGCCCGGACGAGTTCTATCACAATGCCCGCGTCTACGAGCTGGCCGGCGACATGCTCAACGCCCGCCGTTCCTATCTTGCCTTTGCCGGCTTCGATGTCGATGCGATCGACCCCTATACGCGCTTTGCCACGCTGCTCAGGGTCCAGGACGGCAAGGCGAGCGCCCGCGAAGTGTTCGGCCAGCTCGCCGAAAAGGCCAAGGCGCCCTCGCTCAAGCTCGTCCATCTGTTGCAGTTCGACGACGCGCAGCGGCTCGACAAGCTGAACGCCTTCATCGCCGCCAACCCGGATTACGCGCCGGCTTACTTTCTCCTGGCGCAGGAATTTTCGGAAGACCGCCTGGGCAGCCAGACGCTGGCCGACAAGCGCAGCGAGGCGACCGCGCTGACCAAATTCGTCTCGTACGAAAAAGACGGCGGCCTGCTCAAATATTTCGTCGATCAGACCCAACTGGCCGACTGGCTCGACCGCAGCCGCACCCGGCTGACGGCATTGGGCGACGTGCTCGACCCGTCGCGCTTCGTGCCGACGCTGACGCCGACGCGCTCCAACGCCGGCTGGTCGATGACGATCTCGCTGCCCGAGCCGGCGACGGCGATTTCCTGGCGGTTCGGCGACAATGGTCCGTTCACCGACACCGGCATGCTGGCGATGAACGACCAGCGCACCGGCAAGCCGATGCCCAATCCGAGCTTCGAATTGCCGGACAGCACCGCGGCGACCAACATCGGCATCAAATATCTCGACATCCGCGGTCGTGAGACCGGCCCGTTCGACATCCGCTTCGATCCAGATTCAGCGCTCCAGCAGGGCAACAAGCAGATCCTCGACCAATTCTGGACCTCATGGATCGCCTTCGACGCAGGCGGCAATCGCGGTTTGGTCTATTTCACCCAGATGCTCTCCTTCCGCTGCGCCATCAGGCAAGTGCATTACAGCCTGAACGGAACCGCGCTCGACAAGGAGATCAAGATGCCGCCCTGCGACGCCAAGGACCCTTATGCAATTCCGTCCGACTACCAGCCCTATTTCAAGGTCAAGGATGACGTGAAATCGATGGCGGTGCAGGTGACCTATACCGATGGCACCAAGTCGCCGGTCAGGGAGTATAAAAGGCAGTAGGGTCGTTTTCAGCGTGGCGCTGTTCCCCTCTCTTGCGATTTTTTATCGCGCGTGAAGCGGCGACCTATCCTTCGTCATTCTAGGGTCTGCGCGCGTCGCTTCGCTCCTTGCTCCGCCCTAGAATGACGAAGGATAGGTTGGCGGGGGCGAAAACGCCTGATGCAAATTGCCAGCCATCACGCTTGCGTATCCGGTGCTGGACAGGCTTTGCTGCCGCGAGAAAAGATTCGGGAAGCATTCATGGACACGCTCACCATCGGCGCAAAGGGCATCTCGGTTTCGCTCGATCTTGCCGTCGGTCACATCAGTGCCATGGAGATCGAGGCCGAAGGCCGCCTCCTGAAGCCCCTGCATCGCGCGCCCTGGGTCGGCACGCCGCGCGAGAGCCTGCCGGAAACCCTGCCCGAAGGCACGGTCCGCCTGTCCGGCGATTTCCTCTGCGCGCCTTTCTCCACCAGCGACGTCGAGACCGCGCCCCTGCATGGCTGGCCGGCCAACAGCGAGTGGGACGTCGTCGACAACGGCGCGGTTCCCGGCGGCTGGCGCGCCGTCTTCCGGCTGCGCCGCAAGGTCATGGGCGCCACTGTCGACAAGGTCTTCACGCTGCGCGATGGCCATCCTTTCCTCTACCAGGAGCACGTCTTTTCCGGCGGCGCCGGCGCGATTTCCGTCGCCCATCATCCGATGACGGCGATGACGGGCGGCGGTCGGCTCGCCTTCTCTGCGAAGCGCATGGCCGTCACGCCGCCGATGCCGCCGGAGCCCGATCCGGCGCGCGGCCGCTTCATGCTGGCCTATCCGGCTCGCGCCGCCGACCTCACAAAATTCCCGCTTACCGCCGGCGGCACAACCGACCTTACCGACTACCGCATGGAGGACAGGCGCGAGGATTTCATCACCCTGGTCGAGGCGGATCACGGCGGCCCGGGCTGGACGGCTATTGCCCGGCGCGCCGAGCAGGATCTGGTTCTGGTGCTGAAGAACCCGGCCGAGCTGCCGGTCACCATGCTGTGGTTCTCGAATGGCGGCCGCGACTACGCGCCCTGGAGCGGCCGCCATCTCGGCGTGCTCGGCATCGAGGACGGCCGCACCGCGATCGGCCATGCCGCTTCGCTCGGCGACAACTGGCTGAAGCATGAAGGCGTGGCGACGGCCTTTGCGCTGGCCGAGGGGCGGTCGGTCTCCTTCCGCCATGTCATCGGCGCGGTGCCGTTCGCGAACACCGAACCGCCGGGGAGTCTGGAAACCGCGCCCGACCGCCTGCGTGTCCTCGCTGCCGGCGGGGCAGCGCGGGAACTGCCGTTCGACGGGGGGTTCCTGCGCATCGGCCGCTCGGTTCCTGCTTGAGAGGTCGGCCAGCGCCTGAGAGTTCGCCATTCCAGGGCGGAGCTCTAAGGTTAAGTTGCTCTGTGACGCCGAGTTCCGTCACACCCTCCCTCTGGCCTGCCGGCAGGACAGAGGGGGGGTGCTGTCCCGCCGGCGTTTTGGATTTCTGCATGAACCGGCAGCATGCGACTGCCAGGCTGCAGTCTAAACGACGTCCTAAGGTTTGAATTTTCCGCCGACACCCGCCAAGATGTCGGCTGAACCGCAGCCGGAAAGCCGCCGATGTCCGAGATCGCCCATATCACAGCCGCCATCTTCAAGCGCGCCGGCGGAGCCAGGCGCTTCGTCGTCGCCATCGCCGGTCCGCCCGGCTCCGGCAAGTCGACACTGTCAGCTGCATTGCATGAACTGCTGCCGGAGGGCACATCCGAGGTCGTACCGATGGACGGCTTTCATTATGACGACATCATTCTCAACCGCCGCGGCCTGCGCCCCCGCAAGGGCGCGCCGGAAACGTTCGATTTCGCCGGTTTCGAGACGCTCTTGAAGCGCATCCGCTCCGGCGAACCCGATATCGCGATTCCCGTGTTCGACCGCAGCATGGAACTGTCACGCGCGGCGGCCGAAATCGTCGGCACCGACACCAAGTTCATCCTGGTCGAGGGCAACTATCTGCTGCTCGACGAGGAGCCGTGGTCGCGGCTGGCGCCTTTGTTCGATTTCACCATCTTCGTCGACGTGCCGCGGGCCGAGCTCGAAAGCCGCCTGATGGAGCGCTGGCGCGAACATGGCAAGTCCGACGAGGACGCCCGCGCCTGGATCGCCTCCAACGACATGCCCAACATCGAGCGGGTGCTGGCGCGGCGCCGGCCTGCCGACATGGTCGTTGGTTCCTTGGTTATTGGTTAACCTGCTCAATTTTCAATAGTTTTGGGCGGGAACCTTAAGGTTTTCGCGCCGTTATGACCCTATCCCGAATTGTCCGGCGCCGGAGCAATTCCAGGAAGGTGGTGGACGCTTTCCCTCCGAAACTGCGACCGAGAATGCAGGAGCCGTCAGATGGCAACGAACAGCAGAAAAACCGCGCCCAAAAAGGCCAGGGCCAGCCAATCCAGGACGACGCAAGCCCAAGCCGGCGCCGCGGCGGCCGAACGATCGAAGGACGCCAAGCCGACCTTCGGTAAGGCAGCGCCGAAGAAAGTGACGCCCGGCGCGGCCCACAAGGTCGCGGCCAAGGCGCAGAAGCCCCATAAACCAGCCGCAAGCAGGCCGGGTCCGATCCGCACCGTGGCCAGCGTCGCCACAGGAGCGGTCGTCGCCACCGCGCGGCTCGCGGCTTCCGTGTTCGGTCGCGGTGGTGCCAAGGCCAAGGCGAAGTAGCCCCTTTACGCGATTCCGGACGGCGAAGTCGCCGAGCCGGACCTTCGCGATTGGCCACCACGACAGCACGGTCGTCATTCTAGGGCGGAGCAAGGAGCGAAGCGACGCGCGCAGACCCTAGAATCCATGCCGTGACGCTAAGGCGTTGCTGCGGTTACAGAATTCTGCACCGTTGCACTCTACGGCAAGGGCCACGGCATGGATACTCGGGTCAAGCCCGAGTATGACGACGACACGGGGGTTCGGCTAATTTCCAACGCAGGCGCTAGCCGCGCCCGCTTAGCCACCGCCACCTTCAGCCAAAGCGCCTTTTCCGAGGTCGAACCAGCCCGGCATGGGCCGCGCGATCAACCTCGGTCAAGCGCGCCCGCAGGGCTTTTTTTGTTGCCCCCACCGCTGCACGTTTCCCGAAGCTACTTCAGCCCTTCGCCGGGATGGTCAGGCCCCTCTTCACCGCCGGCCGTGCCAGACCGCGCTCCAGCCACTCGGCGACGGTCGGGAAATCGTCGAAGCCGACCAGGTCGCGCGCTTCGTAGAAGCCGATCAGGTTGCGCACCCAGCCCAGCATCGAGACATCGGCGATGGTGTAGTCGTCGTCCATGATCCACTTGCGGCCCTTCAGGCGCGTTTCGAGCACGCCGATCAGCCGCCGCGACTCGTCGCGGTAGCGCTCCAGCGGCCGCTTGTCGGCAATTTCGCGCCCGGCGAATTTGTGGAAGAAGCCGACCTGCCCGAAGATCGGGCCGATCGCCGCCATCTGGAAGAACACCCATTGGATCGCCTCGTAGCGGCGCGCCGGATCGGCGGGAATGAGCTTGCCGGTCTTGTCGGCCAGGTAGAGCAGGATGGCGCCGGACTCGAACAAGCCGATCGGCTTGCCGCCCGGACCGTCCGGATCGATGATCGCCGGTATCTTGCCGTTCGGATTGAGCGACAGGAATTCCGGCGTCCAACTCTCATTCTTGCCGATATCGACATAATGCGGCTCATAGGGCAGACCGATCTCCTCCAGCGCGATCGACGCCTTCACGCCATTGGGCGTCGTGGCGGAATAAAGCTGCAGGCGCTCGGGGTGCTTGGCCGGCCAGCGCTTGGCGATCGGAAAGGCGGACAGGTCGGTCATCGCAAACTCCGGATGCGGATCGGCGGCGGGCGGCGCTCATGGCGGGTCAGGGAGAATTAGGATCCCGGCCGGCCGGGATCAATACACCGGCAAGCGGCTTGGCATGGACACACAGTCAACCAGTGGGCCGCGGTCAAACCGTCTTGAAGGCCAGCACCGCATTGGTTCCGCCGAAGGCGAAACTGTTGCTGAGCGCCGCGCGCACCCTGCGCTCGCGCGCCGTGTTCGGCGTCACGTCGAGATCGCATTCGGGGTCCGGCTCGCGGTAATTGGCGGTCGGCGGCACGATGCCGTCGCGGATCGCCATCACGCAGGCGATCATCTCCAGTCCGCCCGAAGCGCCGAGGCAATGCGCATGCATCGACTTCGTCGACGACACCGAAAGCGAACGGGCATGCTCGCCGAAGACGCGCTTGATCGCCGCGGTCTCGATCTGATCGTTGGCCTTGGTGCCGGTGCCGTGCGCGTTGAGGTAGTCGACATCTTCCGGATTGAGCCCGGCATCCGCCAGGCAAAAACGCATTGCCGCTTCCGGTCCCTCGATGGTCGGCGCGACGATGTCGGAGGCGTCGGCCGAAAGCCCGACGCCGGCGATCTCGGCCAGAATCGTGGCGCCGCGCGCCATCGCGTGATCGTAGCTTTCGAGCACCGCCATGCCGGCGCCTTCGCCGAGCACCAGGCCGGCGCGATCGGCCGAGAACGGCCGGCACGTATCGGGCGAAAGCACCCTGAGCGCCTCCCAGCCCTTCAGCACGCCCCACACCAGCGGCGCTTCGGTGCCGCCGGCGACCATCACGTCGGCGCGGCCGAGCCTGATCTGGTCGACCGCCGAGGAGATCGCATGGTTAGCCGACGAGCAGGCCGAGGTGGCGCCGAAAACAGGGCCGCGCAACCCAAGATTCATGCTGACCTGGCCGGCGGCCGCGCCCGGCATCACTTTTGGCACGGTGAAGATGGCGGCGCGGTTGCGCCCTTCGAGCAGGATGGCGCGGTAATTCTCCTCGATCGTCTCGAAGCCCGCGACGCCGATGCCGACGATTGCGCCCATCCGGTAGGTGTTGTCGGCATGTGCGGTCAAGCCCGATTGCTGCATGGCTTCCCGCGCCGCGATCACGGCCAGCAGGCTGAAGCGGTCCATCGACACCACTTGTTTGCGGTCGATGCCATGGTCCGGCAATTGCTTGATTTCGCAGCCGGTCTTGACCTTGAGGTCATGCAGCGACGGATTGTCGATAGGGCCGATGGCCGAGCGGCCGGCGCGCATGGCGTCCCATATCGCCGCCGCATCGTTGCCGAGCCCGCAAATCCCGCCAATACCGGTAATGACGACGCGTTTTTGCATGCAGTCAGGCTTTTTTCGCGATCAGTTCGCGAACCGCCTCGACCATGTCGCCGACGTTCTTGAGGTTGCTCCAGGCATCGACCGTGTTCATCTCGATCTCGATACCGTACTTTTCCTCGAGATCGAAGATGATCTCGGTCAGCTCCAGCGAATGGATGCCGAGCGTGCCGAGATCGGTGCTGGCGGTGATTTCCTCGCCGCCGGTATCGGCATGCGCCTTGATCTTTTCGATGATCTCGGTCGTCAGCTGGTCAGCCATTCGGTTCCTTCCCTGTCGTTGCCCGACGCCAACTGATCAGCGCCTCTTTTTTGATCCCCGGACCCAACAAACGCCGTTGCCCTTACCTCGCCAGACACCGCGCGACCGCTCCAAGGTGGCTTCCCTCTATAGAAACCGAAACGATGTCAAGCAACAAGCGATATCGACAAAGCCGCCGGAGTGCTTAACCTGGGATCATGGACATGATCGGCAACACTTTGACATCCCAGCCTGCCTCGCCTTTGGCCGTCCCTCCCTTGCCTGCCCCGCAACGTGTTGCCGGACTGGGCAGGCTTTTCTGCAGCAAGAGCGGCGGCCGGACGCGCCTGCGGCGGCTTTATCAGGACGGATCGGCCAAGATCCGCCTGCCGGCGGTGCAAGGCGATCCGCTCGAGGCGGTGCTGATCAACACCGCCGGCGGGCTGACCGGCGGCGATCGCCTCGGCTGGACGGTCGAGGTCGGCGCCGACGCCTCCGCCGCCGTCACCACCCAGGCCTGCGAGAAGGTCTATCGCGCCGCCGCCGACAGGGCCGAGACAAGCGTCAACCTGCGGGTCGGTCCGGGCGGCCGCATCGCCTGGCTGCCGCAGGAAACCATCGTTTTCGACCGGGCCGCCTTCGTCCGCACGCTGGATGTCGAGCTTGGCGACGATGCCGAGGCATTGATGCTCGAAGCCACGCTGTTCGGCCGGCTGGCGATGGGCGAGCGGACAACCAACGGCAGTTTCCATGACCGCTGGCGGGTCCGCCAGGGCGGCGCGCTGGTCCATGCGGAGGATTTCCGGCTCGGCCCGGACATCGCCGCAACGCTCCAGCGGCGGGCGGCGACCGGCGGCGCGCTTGCCGTCGCCACATTGCTGCTGGTGTCGCCGCAGGCTGAAAGTCTGCTGGAGCCGGCCCGCGCCATCATCGGCGGCCCCGCCATCGGTGGTTGGGGCGGCGCCAGTTTCTGGCGCGTCGGCCGATCTGGCAAGCTTCTTGCGAGGCTCTGTGCCGGCGACGGCTACCAGCTCCGCAAGCGGCTGGTTCCGCTCGTCGAACTGCTCAATGGGCGGGCGGGCCTGCCCAAATTGTGGTCACTCTGATTTAAAATATCGGGAAGTTGCATGAACCTGACGCCGCGTGAAAAAGACAAGCTGCTGATCGCCATGGCGGCGATGGTGGCGCGCAAGCGCCTGGAGCGCGGCGTCAAGCTCAACCATCCCGAAGCCATCGCCTTGATCACCGACTTCGTCGTCGAAGGCGCGCGCGACGGCCGCCCGGTCGCGGAATTGATGGAGGCGGGTGCGCATGTCGTCACCCGCGCCCAGGTCATGGACGGCATCGCCGAGATGATCCACGACGTCCAGGTCGAGGCGACATTCCCCGACGGCACCAAGCTGGTGACCGTGCATGAACCGATCCGGTGAGGAGGAAGACAGATGCTGGAGCTCAGGCCGAATTGCGAATGCTGCGACAAGGATCTACCGCCGGAAGCGACCGATGCGCTGATCTGCACCTTCGAGTGCACCTTCTGCGCCGACTGCGTGGACAATGTGCTGGGTGGCGTCTGCCCCAATTGCGGCGGCAATTTCGCGCCGCGGCCGATCCGGCCGGCGGCCAAGCTGACGAAATATCCGCCGTCGACCAGGCGCGTGCTCAAGGCCGAAGGCTGCGGCCCGCGCAAGGCCGCTTGACCGGCTCAATTGGAAGGGCAGAAAGATGATCCCCGCTTCGACGAAACGTAGCACGCTTGCCGCGATCCTTTTCCTGGCGGCCGCCATGCCGGCCTATGCCCATGTCGGCATCGCCACGACCTCGTCCTTCGCCGCCGGTTTCGCGCACCCGCTGTCCGGTCTCGACCACATGACGGTCATGATCGCCGTCGGCCTTTGGGCGGCGCTGAAGGGCGGCAAGGCTATCTGGGCCTGGCCGCTGGCCTTTGTCGGCTTGATGCTGGCCGGCGGCGCGCTCGGCATGCTGCATGTGCCGATGCCTTTCGTCGAGCCCGGCATCCTCGCTTCCGTGGTGACGCTTGGCCTGCTGGTGGCGCTGGCGATCGACCTGCCGGTCTCGACCGGGATCGCGGTCATCGGTCTGTTCGCGCTGTTCCATGGTCACGCCCACGGCACGGAAGTGCCCGAAAACGCCGGCGGGCTGGAATACATTGCGGGCTTCGCCGCCGCGACGGCCCTTCTCCATGCCGTGGGCATCGCGGCGACCCTCAGCCTCGGCATGCGCTTCCGCAGCCTGGCGCGCGCTGCAGGTGCGGCTTACGCGGCGGCCGGCGTCGGCGTCGCCTTCGGCGTGTTGTGAGGGCGCGATGATCCCCGGCGAAATCATCGCGGCCAAGGGCGAGATCGAGCTCAACGAGGGGCTGCCGACCGTCACGCTCAAGGTCGCCAACAGCGGCGACCGGCCGATCCAGGTCGGCAGCCACTATCATTTCTACGAAACCAATGAGGGCCTGAAATTCGACCGCGAGAGGGCGCGCGGCATGCGGCTCGACATCGCCGCCGGCACCGCGATGCGCTTCGAGCCGGGGCAGGAGCGCGACGTCACGCTGGTGCCGCTGGGCGGCAAACGCGAGGTCTATGGCTTCCAGCAAAAGGTGATGGGCAAGCTGTGACGTCCGCCGGCGCGCTCACATCACTTCGGAGGCTTGGCGGCGGCATAGATGACGACCTTCCCCGGATTGTCGAATTCTACGGCGAGCACGTCCTCGGCCTGCACGCGTCGCGAATCGATCGCGTTGAAGAGCAGGGCGTTCGCCTCGATCTCCTGGCGCAATTCGGCGACATCCTCCTGATGCTGCTTCACCTTGTTCTCTATCGCCGGCGGCGGCCCGCCCTCGCTGCGCGCCGCGTCGGTCAGGAACACGATGTCGACCGTATCGAGCTTGGTTGTCTTGCGCACCGTGCCGATGTTGTCGCGGGTGCGGTCGATGGCAGTGATGACCTTTCCGGCCTCCGTCGAGGAAAGCGCCTCTTCCTGCCGGACATCGGAATCGACGATTGCCGCGGCAGGCCTGTCGTTGTCCAGCGGCTGCGCCGCGGGCGCCGCATGCGGCGCAGCCACGAAAAGCGTGGCGGCAACCGCGGAACTCCATCTTTTAAAACGCGGGGCTTTCGCCATCGCTCGCTCCTGACTGAACTCGTGGCGGGGCGACAACAGCGAAACGGTCCTGCTTGGCCGGAGGTTCCCTTCAAAAGCCGGCAGGCGGACCGTGACGCGGCCCGCATTCCCTTCAAAATATGGCTGGCGGACCGCAAGGCGGCCCGCCTGGGCGTGCAATCAGCTCGCTTTCTTGGTGATCAGCGTCAGCGCGCCATTGGGCTGCATGCTTGCGGCGATCACCTGCGCGGAGCTCATGCCTTTGGCTTCGAGCGCGGATTTGACCTTGGGCGTGGCGTCGATCGACTTGCGCAATGTCTGCAGGCCGGCATCGCCGCGCTGCGCCACGATCTGGTTGACCTGCGTCTGCGTGTCCTTGGGCAGTTCGGTGATATCGACGACGTTGACGCTCTGGATAGCGGGCGCCGCAGACTGGGCCTTCGGTGCGGCGGGCGCGGTCGGCGCGGGGCTGGGCTGCGGCGTCGGCTGCTGCTGGGCATTGGCAGTGCCCGCCATCAACGTGGTGGCGGTTGCGGCGAGAAGAATCGCTTTGAGCATGGATATTCCTTCCATCGGTTTGGCAAACGGTCCTTTTGGGCTGACCGGGGCACCTCAACCGCCAAATGGGAGCGCAAGGTGTCGCCGAGCGGGTCATTGCGTGACCATTGGGTGGCGACAATGTGCACCTCGCGTTCATTCAACTTGAATTTCGGGAGCAATCGCTGATGGCCAGGATAAGCCGTGCCGCCTATGCGCAGATGTATGGACCGACGGTCGGCGACAAGGTGCGGCTTGCCGACACCGAGCTCTTCATTGAGGTGGAGAAGGATCTCACCGTATACGGCGAGGAAGTAAAATTCGGCGGCGGCAAGGTCATCCGCGACGGCATGGGCCAAAGCCAGGTGACGCGGGCCGGCGGTGCGGTCGATACCGTCATCACCAATGCGCTGGTCGTCGATGCGCTCATCGGCATCGTCAAGGCCGATATCGGCCTGAAGGATGGCCGCATCGCCGCGATCGGCAAGGCCGGCAATCTGGACACGCAGGCCGGCGTCACCATCATCATCGGCCCCGGCACCGAGATCATCGCCGGCGAAGGCAAGATCCTGACGGCCGGCGGATTCGACGCGCATATCCATTTCATCTGCCCGCAGCAGATCGAGGAAGCGCTGATGAGCGGGGTCACCACCATGCTTGGCGGCGGTACCGGCCCGGCGCACGGCACCTTGGCCACCACCTGCACGCCCGGGCCCTGGCACATGGCGCGCATGATCCAGTCCTTCGATGCCTTTCCTATGAATATCGGCCTGTCGGGCAAGGGCAATGCCTCAAAGCCCGCGGCGCTGGAAGAGATGGTGCTGGCCGGCGCCTGCTCGCTGAAATTGCATGAGGACTGGGGCACGACCCCGGCCGCCATCGACTGCTGCCTGTCGGTCGCCGACGATTACGACGTGCAGGTGATGATCCACACCGACACGCTGAACGAGTCGGGCTTCGTCGAGAACACGGTGGCGGCCATCAGGGGCCGCACCATCCATGCCTTTCACACCGAGGGCGCCGGCGGCGGCCACGCGCCCGACATCATCAAGGTCTGCGGCCTGCCCAACGTCATCCCTTCCTCGACCAACCCGACCCGGCCATACACGGTCAACACGCTCGCCGAGCATCTCGATATGCTGATGGTGTGCCACCATCTGTCGCCGTCGATCCCGGAGGACATCGCCTTTGCCGAAAGCCGCATCCGCAAGGAGACGATCGCCGCCGAGGACATACTGCACGACATCGGCGCCTTCTCGATAATCTCTTCCGACAGCCAGGCCATGGGCCGCGTCGGCGAGGTGGCGATCCGCTGCTGGCAGACCGCCGACAAGATGAAGCGCCAGCGCGGCGCGCTGCCGGACGAGACCGGCGACAACGACAATTTCCGCGTCCGCCGCTACATCGCCAAATACACGATCAATCCGGCCATCGCGCATGGCCTGTCGAAGGAGATCGGCTCGATCACCGTCGGCAAGCGCGCCGATCTCGTGCTGTGGAATCCGGCCTTCTTCGGGGTCAAGCCGGAGATGGTGCTGGTCGGCGGCTCGATCGCCGCAGCACCCATGGGCGATCCGAACGCCTCGATCCCGACGCCGCAGCCGATGCACTACCGGCCGATGTTCGGCGCCTATGGCAAGGCCTTGACCAATTCATCGGTGACCTTCGTCTCGAAGGCCGCCTTCGACGCCGGCCTGCAGGGCAGGCTGGGCGTCGACAAGGCGATGATCGCGGTCGAGAACACGCGCGGCGGCATCGGCAAGCATTCGATGGTGCTCAACGACGCCACGCCACATGTCGAGGTCGATCCCGAAACCTACGAAGTGCGGGCCGACGGCGAGCTGTTGACCTGCGAGCCCGCGACCGTGCTGCCGATGGCGCAACGGTATTTCCTGTTTTGACAGGCGGCTGATCGGCGAATGGGCAAATATCGTTGCGGCTCGCGCGCGCAGACCGCAATATGCGGCAAAGCAGCAGCCGCATTGTGATTACGCATGCCCACCGAAATCGCCTCCCCGCATGACATCTTTCCGCATATCCGCATCGTCATGGGCATGGTGATCGGCCTCGGCGTCACGCGTCTGCTTTCGGGAACTGCCCGCATCGTCCAGCATCCAGGCCAGTACCGGCTCTATGCGGTGCATCTCGCCTGGGTCGCTTCGGTGCTGTTGATGCTGGTGCATTTCTGGTGGTGGGAATTCGGCCTCTACGCCATCGAGAACTGGACCTTCGGCAAATATCTTTTCATCATCTTCTACGCCATCACGCTGTTCCTGCTTTGCGCGCTGCTGTTTCCGGATTCGATGCTCGATTACACCAGCTACGAGGACTATTTTTATTCGCGCCGCGCCTGGTTCTTCGGACTGCTCGGCTTCACCTATCTGCTCGACGTCGTCGACACGCTGCTCAAGGGTCCCGAGCACTTTGCCCGCTTCGGCAATGAGTATCTGTTCCGCACGCCGGTCTTCGTCGCGCTTTGCCTGGTGGCGATCCTGGTACGCGACCGCCGTTTCCACATCGCTTTCGTCGCGGCTGCGCTTGTCTACCAGGTATCGTTCATCCTGCGGCTCTTCGACACCATCGTCTGAGCGCCATTGGGCTGATACGGGCGATGGTCTAAGGTTTCGGAAAAGCAAGGTTAACCATGTACAAGGCCGTCGGATCGCGCGGATCCCGGGTCAGCCGGGTGCTCTGGATGCTCGAGGAGCTCGGGCAGCCCTACGAATTCGTCGAGGTGAAGCTGCGCTCGCCGGAGGCTTACGCGCTCAACCCCTCCGGCAAGGTGCCGATCCTGATCGACGGCGACCTCCAGGTGACCGACTCGGCGGCGATCTGCGTCTATCTGGCGGACAAGCATGCCGACAAAGGCATGGGCGCCAATCCGGGTCTTGCCGGCCGTGCCGAGATGGATTCCTGGATGCATTTCGCCCAGAGCGAGCTGGAAGCGCCGCTGTGGAACAAGCTGCGCCACCGCTTCCTGCTGCCCAAGGATGTGCGGGTCGATGTCGGCCCGGCCGCAGCCTATGATTTCGCATCCGAAATAAAGGCGCTGGAACGGCGGCTTGGCGACAAGCCCTTTGCGCTGGGCGACCGCTTCTCGGCCGTCGACGTGCTGCTGGGCGATATTGGCGCCTGGGCTCGTGCCGGCCGTTTTCCGATCGAGTCCCAGCGCGTCAACACCTATTTCGATCGTGTCCTCGGGCGCCCCGCTCGTGCCCGTGCCCAAGCCAATGGCGGAGCCATGAAATGAAGCTCAACATCACCACCGATTTCACCAAGTTTCCGCGCGCTGTCTCGGTCGTTCCAGCCGGCGAGGCCGGCTCAGCGCCGCCCTACGACAAGGCAGTGCTGCCGCATGACGAGCGGCACCTGCGCCGCCGCGCCGTTGAAACCGCCGGCGGCGACAAGGTGCTGGTCGACCTGCCCGAGCCGGTGGCGCTCGGTAATGGCGACCGGCTGGTGCTGGAAGACGGCCGCCAGCTCGAAATCGTCGCCGCGCCCGAGGAGGTCTACGACATCCGCGCCCGCGACGCGGTTCATCTCACCGAACTTGCCTGGCACATCGGCAACCGTCACCTCGCGGCGGCGATCGAGGCGGAGCGCATCCTTATCCTGCGCGATCATGTCATCAAGGCGATGCTGGAAGGCCTCGGCGCCACGGTGAATGAGGTTTCGCAGCCGTTCAGCCCGGTGCGTGGCGCCTATTCCGGCCATGACCACGGCCATTCGCATGATCACGATCATGACCACCACGGCCATGATCACCACGGCCATGATCACGATCACCACGATCATGCGCACGACCATCACCACGACCACCATCATGACTGAGGAGCTTTCCAGCGTCGCGCTGCTGCGACTGATGGCCTGGCTGTCGCCGTCCTTTCCGGTCGGCGGCTTCTCCTACAGCCACGGGATCGAGCGCGCCGTGCATGACGGGCTGATCGCGGATCGTGACGATCTCGCCGGCTGGCTGGAGACGCTGGTCGAGATCGGCTCGGGCTGGAACGACGCTGTGCTCTTCGCCGAAAGCTGGCGCCGCGGACGTGACGGCGGCGATCTCAGCGAGGTTGCCGCGCTGGCCGAAGCGCTTGCCGGGTCGCAGGAGCGGCATACGGAAACCATGCTGCAGGGCACAGCCTTCCTCCACGCGGCGTCGGCCTGGTCGTCTCGAGCGCTGGAGCGCCTGCCGGCCGATTGCCCCTATTGCGTAGCAGTCGGCGCCCTTGCGGGCGGCAGCGGCATCGGCCTTTCGGATGCGCTTTCCGCCTTCCTCCAGGCTTTCTTCTCCAACCTCCTGCAGGCGGCAATCAGGTTGGGTGTCGTGGGCCAGGTCGATGCCGTCGCATTGTTAGCCGGCTTCGAATCGCTGGCGCTGGCGACTGCGTCGCGCGCCGCCGCATCGACGCTCGATAATCTGGGTGGCGCCGCCTTCATGTCGGACATCATGGCGATGAACCATGAAACGCAATATTCGCGGCTGTTCCGGTCATGACCTTTAGCGCAAACAGGATACGCATAGTAAACGCCTTTCGAGACCTCCGATCATTGCCCGTCACTGTGGTGGGGCATTCCGCAGGATCGACGATCAATATTGGATTTGGAAGATTGCTTCCACTCCGTTACGCGAAGCGCCGATCGGGGCGTCGCCGCCCCGGTTACGCAAAGCTGGCTGAACGAGACCTGTTTCTGCTTTCGGCGGACTGGGAGGTTCAGGGAGCTTGCGGTTATCGCCTTCGTTCGTCGGACAATCCGGGTCGGATCGCAAAGGAAGTACAGTCCTTGATAGGTAAGACAGTCGTGAAAACCTCGCTGAATGGATTTCACCGACAGGTCCAGATCCACTTTACCGATCGCCGGACATTACGGATCCAGCCGGACCGCTACGATTTTGACGGCTGGGACCTAAGAACCGGTCGAGATATCCTCTCTCCGGGAAGTGATCGCTGATGACCATCCTTGCCGGCATCCTCTCCTTCGTCCTGCTCCTGATCACAACGCTGCATGTCTATTGGGGCATAGGCGGCATCTGGCCGGGCACGGACCAGGCATCCTGCGCCCGCGCCGTCGTCGGCTTCCGCGGTGTCGATGAGATGCCGTCGTCATTCGCGAGTTTTGCTGTCGCGGCCTGCCTGGCATTGGCAACGCTCTGGCCGCTGGCGTTGGCCGGCGTCTTTGCGACGCCCTTTCCAAGAGAGGGCCTGGCGGCCTCGGCATTGATGATCGGCCTCGTCTTCCTCGGCCGCGGCATTGCCGGCTTCACGCCCTGGTGGCGCCGGCTTGCGCCCGAACAGCCTTTCGCGCGGCTTGACCAAAGTCTTTATTCGCCGCTTTGCCTCTTGATCGGGGCAGGCTTCGCAATCCTTGCCATCACGGAGTTTCCGGCATGACGTCGAAAAACGGTCCTCTTCGCATCGGCATCGGCGGCCCGGTCGGCTCCGGCAAGACGACGCTCACCGAAAAGCTCTGCAAGGCGTTGCGCGACGATTTTTCGATCGCCGTCGTCACCAACGACATCTACACCAAGGAGGATGCGATGATGCTCGCGCGGCTACAAGCATTGCCCGAAGAACGCATCGTCGGCGTCGAGACCGGCGGCTGCCCGCATACCGCCATCCGCGAGGACGCCTCGATCAATTTGAGGGCCATTGCCGAGCTGAACAAGAAGTTCCCCGATCTCGACATCATCTTCATTGAATCCGGCGGCGACAATCTCGCAGCCACCTTCTCGCCCGACCTTGCCGACTTGACCCTCTACGTCATCTCGGTCTGCCAGGGCGAGGAGATCCCGCGCAAGGGCGGCCCGGCCATCACCCGCTCGGATTTCCTGATCATCAACAAGAGCGATCTGGCGCCCTATGTGAACGTCAACCTCGACGTCATGGAGAGCGATGCCGGCCGCATGCGCGGCAAAAGGCCGTTCGGCTTCACCGACCTTTCGCGCGGCAAGGGATTGCAGGACGTGATCGACTTCATCGTCGAGCAGGGCGGGCTGCAGTCGGCGCGCCCGGCGGCTTGATCCGCTGAGCCAGCGTTTATCGGTTGCTGGCAGCCGCCATGCGCGGCATTCTCGGAAAACAAACCCAAGCGGAGGATTTTCGATGAGCCTTGCCCGCCTGCACAAGGAACCGCTGAGCAACCTGCCCTATTATGAGGAGCGGGTCGATCTCGCCGCCGCCTTCCGCTGGACGGCGCGGCTCAACATGCATGAGGCGGTGGCCAACCACTTCTCGCTGTCCGTCAACGACGAAGGCACGAAGTTTCTGATGAATCCCAACCAGGTGCATTTCTCGCGCATCAAGGCGAGCGACCTGCTGCTGATCGACGCCAACGATCCCGACACGCTGTCCGGCCCCAACGCGCCCGACCCGACCGCCTGGGGCCTGCACGGCGCCATCCACCGCAACGTCCCGCATGCGCGCTGCGCCATGCATGTCCATTCAATCCACGCCACCGTGCTTGCTTCGCTCGCCGATTCGACGCTGCCGCCGGTCGACCAGAACTCGGCCATGTTCTTCAACCGCCATGTCGTCGATGCAAATTATGGCGGCTTGGCCTTCGAGGAAGAGGGCGAGCGCTGCTCGCAGCTTCTCACCGACCCCAAGGTCAAGGTGATGGTCATGGGCAATCACGGCGTCATGGTCATCGGCGACACCGTCGCCGACACCTTCAACCGCATGTTCTATTTCGAACGCGCCGCCGAGACCTACATCAAGGCGCTGTGGACCGGCCGTCCGCTGCGCACGCTCTCGGACGAGATCGCCGAGAAGACCGCGCGCGAGATGGACGATTATCCCGGCCAGGCCGAGCGTCATCTGGCCGAGCTGAAGGCGATCCTCGACGAGGAAGAGCCGGTCTACCGGAATTGATGCTGGACTCCTTCCTTCTTCCCCCGGTTACGCTATGCACACATCTTCTGTGACTGGCGCGACTGATCAGGCCGAGGCTTGATTGCCAGGTGGTTCCCCCGATCCGTCGCTGCTTCGCAGCGCCACCTTCCCCCCTCCGGAGGGAAAGGAAGGGAGCGTTGCTGGGCGGGCGTTGACGGCAAAAGGCTTGGCGCCTTTCCTCTACCCCGTCGATCGGGGGAGAGGTGGCTCGGCGAAGCCGAGACGGAGTGGGGGTCGACCACCGCTACATAAGACAATGCATGCGCCAAGCTGCCATGCACGCTATCGCCAAAGGCCAGCCCGCTTGGAAATGTGTGCATGCCGTAGCCCGTTTTACGGGGAGAAGATGCCCGAAGGGCGGGGCGGCGCCGAGGTCTGAAGCTGCTCAGAGCCCCAGTTGCGCCCGCAGCTCCTCGGCGCTGTTGATGATGATCGCGCCGGCCGGGCCTTCCATCGGCGCCTCCGGCCAGAAGATCGTCTTCATGCCCGCCGCCAGTCCGGCCATGGCGCCTGTCAGGCTGTCGTCGACGGCAAAAGCATCCGCCGGATCGACGCCGGCGAGATAGGCGGCGCGCAGGAATGGTTCGGGAAGCGGCTTGCCGTCAATTACGTCATTGCGGCTGACCGTCATCATGCCCGGATAGGTGAGGCCGACGGCGCGCAGATTGGCGTCGACGATCAGCCGGTCGGAGTTGGACACCACCGCCTGCTCGACGCCGAGCGCGCGCAATTCGTTGAACACCTCGATCGCGCCGGGGCGGGGCTTCAGCGTTTCGGCCAGCGGCAGATAGTGATCGTATTTGCGCACGATCCAATCGTCGAAGGGCAGTGCGAGGCCGAACTCGTCGCGCAGCATTTCGTAGACCGGCCATGCCGCGATGCCCAGCACGCGCTGATGCAGGTCGGGCGGCGGGGCGATGCCGACGCTGCGCAGCGCCGCCACAAGTGCCGCCTCGTGCAGCGGCTCGCTGTCGACCAGCGTCCCGTCCATATCCCAGAAAACGGCTTTCGGCGTCATGCGCGGCTCCCTTCGCCGATCCCCTTAATCGGTTTCCCGGTGGAGATAAACCGTCCCGCCGGCAAATGGTTGGGCAAGCGGCGGATTGATCCTTGGGGATCAGGAAAACTGCCAAGCAATTGCTCTTTCGATAGACAATTGCGCGTCGGCGCAATCGCTGTAAGCTATGGCGCCCGTTTCAGCATTCTGCGGGCTGGGAGGCGAGACGTGAATTCGCGACAGGAAATCGGCAGCACCAGGTTGGACGACGCCGCGCGCGCCGGCTGGCTTTATTATGTTGCCGGCAACACGCAGGACCAGATCGCCGCCAAACTGGGCATCTCCAGGCAGACGGCGCAGCGGCTGGTATCGCTCGCCATGTCGGAGGGCCTGATCAAGGTGCGGGTCGATCATCCGATCGCAAACTGCCTGGACCTCGCCGCGCGGCTTAAGTCGCGCTTCGCGCTCGACCTTGTCGAAGTGGTGCCGAGCGACCCGACGTCGAGCTCGACGACGATCGGCATCGCGGAGGCGGCCGCGGCCGAGATCGAACGCCGGCTGCGCTCCGAGGCTCCCATCGTCATGGCGATCGGCACCGGGCGCACGCTGAAGGCGGCGATCGAGCAACTGCCGCCGATGGACTGCCCGCAGCACAAGGTCGTGTCCTTGACCGGCAACATCTCGCCCGATGGCTCGGCCGCCTTCTACAACGTCATCTTCACCATGGCCGACCGCGTCAAGGCGCGGTCGTTCCCGATGCCGCTGCCGGTCATTGCGTCCTCGCCGGAAGAGCGCGAGATGCTGCTCAACCAGCCGATGATCCAGCCTACATTGGCGCTGGCGGCCGAGGCCGATGTCACCTTCGTCGGCATCGGCGATCTCGGGCCCAAGGCCCCGCTCTACGAGGACGGCTTCATTTCCGAAAACGAGTTGAAGGCGCTGCAGAAGGCAGGCGGTATCGCCGAGATCGTCGGCTGGGTGTACGACCGCGAAGGCCGCATGATCGAAGGCATCACCAACGACCGCGTGTCTTCCGCCGCGCTGCCGTCGCGGGAAAGGTCGCTGGTCATCGCTCTGGCCATGGGCGAACGCAAGCTGGCGGGCATCCTGGCCGCCGTCAACCGCCGGCTGGTCAACGGCCTCATCACCGACGAACGCACGGCCGAAGCACTGCTTGCCGGCTGATTGCCCATAAAAAAGTGCCGGCTATTGCGAGCGGCCGCGCGGATCGTTGCCGTCGAGAAAACCCATGTCGCGCTGCAGATGCTCGGAAAATTCCCGGACATCGAGATAACCGCGCCTGCGGCCCGAAAACCTTGCAAATTCCCGCAGGAGCGTGAAAAACCAGCCTTGTGCCGGGGTGGAAACGAGCTTTTCCTGAACCGTGACCATGATCGTCAGCCTTCGCAATGCTTGAACTGGATTGATCGTCGACCCCAAATATCGGTCTGGCCGGTTCGTGCTTCCAATCAAACCTCGATCATGACCCATAAGGAGGCCTTATGCCCGATCTCAGCTCTCCGCAGCTTGCGCCCCTGCCGCCGCTGCAGGCGATCCGAGTGTTCGAGGCGGTGGCCAGGCACCTGTCCTTCACCAAGGCCGCGCAGGAGCTGGGCATGACCCAGGCGGCTGCGAGCTACCAGATCAAGCTGCTCGAGGAGCGCATCGGCGCGCCGCTGTTCCTGCGCCGTCCACGACAGATCGAGTTGACCGAGCCCGGCCAGCGCTTGGCGCCCGCCGTCAGCGAAGCCTTCGCCATCCTGGGCCAGGCCTATGCCGCAGCGCGCGGCGGCGCCGACGGCCTGCTCTGCATCACCACCGTGCTGACCTTTGCCTCGAACTGGCTGGCGCAGCATCTGGGCGCGTTCCAGCTCGCGCATCCGGCACTTGCCGTGCGGCTCGACACGTCGAGCCGCCTGACCGATTTCGCGCGCGAGGATGTCGATCTCGCCATCCGCTCCGGCGCCGGCAAATGGCCGGGCCTGGAGGCGCATAAGCTGCTCGACGCCGATTTCACGCCGATGCTGAGCCCCAAGCTCGCGGCTAGCATCGGCGGCGTCAGGGAGCCGGCGGACCTGTTGCGCCTGCCGATCCTCGACCCCGGCGACATCTGGTGGACGCAATGGTTCGAGGCCGCCGGCGTGACCGGGCACGACCTTGCCAAACGGCCGGGCTCCAGCATGGGCGCGCAGGCCTATGAAGCGAACGCGGCCATGGCCGGCCATGGCGTTGCGATCCTGACCAGGTCGTTGTTCAAGAACGAGATCGCCGACGGCCGCCTGGTCCAGCCCTTCGACCTCGTCGGCGACGACGGCCATGCCTATTGGCTGGTCTATCCGACGGCGCGCCGCAACGTGCCGAAGATCCGCGCCTTCCGCGACTGGCTCCTGGCCGAGATCGCCTGCCCGTAAGCCAATCGCCCTGACGTTCCTCCTCCCTAGGATCCCGGCGTGTCGCCCGACCGGGTCGTGCGGCGTCATTTCTGCTGCGCTGCAGCACAGATTCAGGGTTGACATAATTCACGCCAAGTGAGTAATTGCCCAGAGCCAAGGCAAATGCTCATCTTGGTTTATGGGAGGAATTTGATGAAACTTCGCACGCTCACCCTGGGCCTGCTGTCGGCCAGCGCCCTCGCTTTCGCCGCGAATGCCGAATCCATCACCATCGCCACCGTCAACAATGGCGACATGGTCCGCATGCAGAAGCTGACGGACGACTTCACCAAGGCCAACCCCGACATCCAGCTCAACTGGGTGACGCTTGAAGAGAACGTGCTGCGCGAGCGCGTTACGACCGATATCGCCACCAAGGGCGGCCAGTACGACGTCATGACCATCGGCACCTACGAGGTTCCGATCTGGGCAAAGCAGAGCTGGCTCCTGCCGCTCGACAAGCTCGGCGACGATTATGACGTCAAGGACATCATCCCGGCCATCGCCGGCGGCCTTTCGGTCGACGGCAAACTCTATGCCGCGCCCTTCTACGGCGAGAGCTCCTTCGTCATGTACCGCAAGGACCTGATGGAGAAGGCTGGCTTGAAGATGCCCGACGCGCCGACCTGGGACTTCATCAAGCAGGCCGCCGACAAGATGACCGACCGCGCCAACGGCGTGAACGGCGTGTGCCTGCGCGGCAAGGCCGGCTGGGGCGAGAACATGGCCTTCCTCACCGCCATGTCGAACTCCTTCGGCGCCCGCTGGTTCGACGAGAACTGGAAGCCGCAATTCGATCAGCCGGAATGGAAGAACACGCTGCAGTTCTATGTCGACCTGATGAAGGCCGACGGTCCGGAAGGCGCTTCCTCCAACGGCTTCAACGAGAACCTGGCGCTCTTCCAGCAGGGCAAGTGCGGCATGTGGATCGACGCCACCGTCGCGGCGTCCTTCGTCTCCGATCCGAAGGCCTCGAAGGTTGCGGACAAGGTCGGCTATGCGCTGGCGCCCGACAACGGCCTCGGCAAGCGCGGCAACTGGCTGTGGGCATGGTCGCTCGCCATTCCCGCCGGCACCCAGAAGGCCGATGCCGCCGAGAAATTCGTTTCATGGGCGACCTCGAAGCACTATCTCGAGCTCGTCGCCTCGAAGGAGGGCTGGGCCAATGTTCCTCCTGGAACGCGCTCCTCGCTCTATGCCAATCCTGAGTACCAGAAGGCGGCGCCCTTCGCGAAGATGACGCTGGACTCCATCAACGCCGCCGATCCGACGCATCCGACCGTCAAGCCGGTGCCCTATGTCGGCGTGCAGTTCGTCGCCATCCCTGAATTCCAGGGCCTCGGCACCACGGTCGGTCAGCTCTTCTCGGCAGCCCTTGCCGGCCAGTCGAGCGTCGACGACGCGCTGAAGCAGGCTCAGGACGCCGCCACCGCGGCGATGACCGAAGGCGGCTACATCAAGTAAGGCTCCTCCCGGTGCCGAACGCCGGTAGCACATCATGACCGGCAAGGGGCCGTCCGAAACCCAGTTCGGGCGGCCACCCTTCAAAATCGGGGAAAATTCTGGCACGACTCTGAAAATCCGGCTGACCTTGGGAGGGTGACCGTCATGGCTACTCAGCAAACCCGTTCGCTTGCCCGTTTCATGATGGCGCCATCGGTAATCCTGCTGTTCGTCTGGATGATCGTGCCGCTGCTGTTCACGCTGTGGTTCTCGTTCCAGCAATACAATCCGCTGAACCCGATCCGTAACGGCTTTGTCGGCTTCTCGAACTACGCGCTGTTCTATTCCAACCCGGCCTTCCTCTCCTCGATCCTCAACACGCTCATCATCGTTGTCAGCGTGCTGGTCATCACCGTGGTCGGGGGCATCCTTTTGGCGTTGTTGCTCGACCAGCCGATCTGGGGCCAGGGCATCGTGCGCATCCTGGTCATCTCGCCGTTCTTCGTCATGCCGCCGGTCGCGGCGCTGGTCTGGAAGAACATGATCATGCATCCGCAATACGGCGTCTTTGCCGATATAGCGCGCTTTTTCGGCGCCGAGCCGATCGACTGGTTCGGCCAGCATCCGCTGACCGCTATCATCCTCATCGTCGCCTGGCAGTGGCTGCCCTTCGCCACGCTGATCCTGCTGACTTCGCTGCAATCGCTCGACGGCGAGCAGAAGGAAGCGGCCGAGATGGACGGCGCCGGCTTTATTAGCCGGTTCATCTATCTGACGCTGCCGCATATGTCGCGCGCCATCACCGTCGTCATCCTGATCCAGACGATCTTCCTGCTGTCAGTCTATGCCGAGATCCTGGTCACCACCAATGGCGGCCCGGGCTATGCCTCCACCAACCTGCCCTTCCTCGTCTACCAGAAGGCGCTCCTGGAGTTCAAAATCGGTCAGGCGTCCGCTGGCGGCGTGATCGCCGTCATTCTCGCCAACATCGTTGCCTTCTTCGCCATGCGCGCCGTCGGCAAGAACCTGGACAAGTAGGGGGAGACGATGCCGCTTGCGCTGAACCACCCCCACTCCGTCCCGCTGCGCGGGACACCTCTCCCCCTGCCCGGGGGAGAGGAAACGCCTGCATCGAAGCCGCGCCCTTCCTCTACCCCGTCGATCGGGGGAGAGGTGGTTTGCGCAGCAAACCGGAGTGGGGGTCGACCCTGCTGCCAACATCGCCGATACGGGAGGACCTGATCATGGCACGCGCAGTCACCACCCAGCACAAGACCATCGCCACGGCCGCGGCCTGGATCGTCGCCTTGCTGATCTTCTTTCCGATCCTTTATACGATCATCACCTCGTTCAAGTCCGAGCAGGAGGCGATCCAGGGCTTTGCACTGATCCCGTCCGGCACCATGGAGAGCTATGGCGAGGTGCAGGCGCAGAGCGGCTATTTCAAGTTTTTCCTGAACTCGGTGATTCTGTCGGTCGGCTCGACGCTGCTTGCGATCCTGATTGCGGTCCCGGCGGCATGGTCTATGGCCTTCTCGCCGACCAAGCGCACCAAGGACATCCTGATGTGGATGCTGTCCACCAAGATGATGCCGGCCGTCGCGGTGCTGTTCCCGATCTACCTGATCTTTCGCGACACCGGCCTGCTCGACAGCCGCATCGGCCTAACCGTCATGCTGATGCTGATCAACCTGCCGATCGTGGTCTGGATGCTCTACACCTATTTCCGCGAAATCCCGGGCGAGATCCTGGAAGCGGCGCGCATGGACGGCGCCTCGCTGTGGAACGAGATCATCTATGTGCTGACGCCGATGGCGGTTCCCGGCATCGCCTCGACCATGCTCTTGAACATCATCCTGGCCTGGAACGAGGCGTTCTGGACCATCCGGCTCACCACCACCAATGCCGCGCCGCTGACGGCCTTCATCAGCTCCTTCTCCAGTCCGCAAGGCCTGTTCTGGGCAAAGCTGTCAGCGGCCTCGACGCTGGCGATCGCGCCGATCCTGATCATGGGCTGGTTCAGCCAGAAGCAGCTGGTGCGCGGCCTCACCTTTGGCGCCGTGAAGTAGCAACGCCCAAGCGGCGGACGACGAAGACCATCCCCGGGAGGAAACCATGGGAAACATCGCGCTCAAGAACGTCTCCAAGTCCTTCGGGTCGACGACGATCATTCCGAACATCGACCTCAACATCGAGGACGGCGAGTTCGTGGTGTTCGTCGGCCCCTCGGGTTGCGGCAAGTCCACGCTGCTTAGGCTGATCGCCGGGCTCGAGGACACCAGCGGCGGCGCCATCAGCATCGATGGCCGCGACGTCACCCGCGAGGCCCCGGCCAAGCGCAAGCTTGCCATGGTGTTCCAGTCCTACGCGCTCTATCCGCATATGACGGTCGCCAAGAACATCGCCTTTCCACTGAAGATGGCCGGCGAGGACCAGGCGACCATCGACAAGAAGGTGAAGGACGCCGCGCGCATCTTGAACCTCACCAACTATCTCGAGCGCCGCCCAGGCCAGCTGTCCGGCGGCCAGCGCCAGCGCGTCGCCATCGGCCGCGCCATCGTGCGCCAGCCTTCGGCGTTCCTGTTCGACGAGCCGCTGTCCAACCTCGACGCCGCGCTTCGCGGCACCATGCGGCTTGAGATCAGCGAGCTGCATCATCAGTTGAAGACGACGATGATCTACGTCACCCACGACCAGGTCGAAGCCATGACCATGGCCGACAAGATCGTCGTGCTCAATGCCGGCAACATCGAGCAGGTCGGCTCGCCGATGGAGCTCTACAAGACGCCGAAGAACCTCTTCGTCGCGGGCTTTATCGGCTCGCCCAAGATGAACATGATCGAAGGCGCGCCGGCGGAGAAATATGGCGCCAAGACCATCGGCATCCGGCCCGAGCATCTCAACATCTCGACCTCGGCCGGCGACTGGAAGGCGACGGTCGGCGTTGCGGAGCATCTCGGTTCCGACACTTTCCTCCATGTCCAGGCGGACGGCATCGGCACCATCAATGTCCGCGCCGACGGCGAGGTCGCGGTCAAGCATGGCGACACCGTCTACCTGACCCCCGACAAGACCAAGCTCCATCGCTTCGGCGCCGACGGCAAGGCGCTGGTGCAGTGAGGCTGAAAGGCAAATCGGCGCTGATCACCGGATCGGCGCGCGGCATCGGCAAGGCCTTCGCCGAAGCCTATGCGCGCGAAGGCGCGACAGTCGCAATTGCCGATATCGACATTGAAGCGGCGGAAGCGACGGCGAAAGCGATCGGTTCTGCCGCCTACGCGATCAGGCTCGACGTCACGGACCAGGCTTCGATCGAGGCGGCGGTGAAGATGGTCGAAGTGAACGCCGGCGGCCTCGACGTGCTGATCAATAACGCGGCGATCTTCGACCTCGCGCCGATCGTCGAGATAACGAGGGCGAGCTACGAAAAGCTGTTCGCGGTCAATGTCGCCGGCACGCTGTTCATGCTGCAGGCGGCTGCCCGTTCGATGATCGCGCGTGGCAAAGGTGGCAGGATCATCAACATGGCGAGCCAGGCCGGTCGCCGCGGCGAGCCGCTGGTCGCGGTCTACTGCGCCACCAAGGCCGCCGTCATCTCGCTCACCCAATCGGCCGGGCTCGACCTGATCAAACATCGCATCAACGTCAACGGCATCGCGCCGGGTGTCGTCGACAGCGACATGTGGGACCAGGTCGATGCGCTCTTTGCAAAATATGAGAACCGGCCCAAGGGCGAGAAGAAGCGGCTGGTCGGCGAAGGCGTGCCTTACGGTCGCATGGGCAAGCCGGAAGATCTCGCCGGCATGGCCGTGTTCCTCGCCAGTGACGAGGCCGAATACATCGTCGCCCAGACCTACAATGTCGACGGCGGCCAATGGATGAGTTGAGGGGGAGGCGCTTCTCTTCTTTCCTCCGGAGAAGACGCCATGGGGCAGGTGAGGGGCAGCATACTGGAATACCGGGTGTTGCCCCTCATCCTCGCCATCCGAAGGAGGCGGAACAGTCGGGCTGCAGATCGGCCAAAGGGTAAATGAGATGACCGTAAGACTCTCTTCCTCGAACCTCGCCATGCTGCCGGCCAAGGTCGCCGGCCCGAAATATGGCCGCTCTGTCCTGAAGGCGGGCATCGTCCATTTCGGCGTCGGCAACTTCCATCGCTCGCATCAGGCGGTCTATCTCGACGACCTGTTCGGCACCGGCGAGGGCCATGACTGGGCGCTGATCGGCGCCGGCGTGTTCGAAGGCGAGAAGATCGGTCGCGCCAAGCTGCAGGAACAGGACTGGCTGACCACCGTCGTCGAGCAGGATCAGGGTCATATGAGCGCCCGCGTCACCGGCGCCATGATCGATTTCCTGATGCCCGGCGACACGGCTGTGACCATCGAGCGGCTTGCCGATCCGGCGATCAAGATCGTGTCGCTCACCATCACCGAGGGCGGCTATTTCATCGACCCGGCCTCCGGCAAGTTCAACCCGGCCCATCCCGATATCGTCGCCGACGCACAGCCGGGCGCTGTGCCCAAGACCGTCTTCGGCATCATCCTTGCCGGACTGTTGCGTCGGCGCGCCGACGGCGTCGTGCCGTTCACTGTCATGTCCTGCGACAACATCCCCCATAACGGCCACGTCACCTCCGACGGCGTCATCGGCCTTGCGCGGCTGATCGACGAGGACCTCGCCAAATGGGTGGAGGACAAGGTCGCCTTCCCGAACGGCATGGTCGATCGCATCACCCCTGCCACCACCGACCGCGAGCGCAAGATCCTCGCCGACGATTTCGGGCTGGAGGACAATTGGCCGGTGTTCTGTGAGCCGTTCAAGCAATGGGTGCTGGAGGACCGTTTCACCGCTGGCCGCCCGACGTTGGAAAAGGTCGGCGTGCAATTCGTCAAGGATGTCTCGCCTTACGAGCTGATGAAGATCCGCATCCTCAATGGCGGCCACGCCACCATCGCTTATCCGGCCGGCTTGATGGACATCCATTTCGTGCATGAAGCCATGCAGGAGCCGCTGGTGCGCGCCTTCCTGTCGAAACTCGAGCATGACGAGATCATCCCGACCGTGCCGCCGGTGCCGGATACGGATCTGGAGGACTACTATCAGCTTATCGAGCGCCGCTTCTCCAATCCCAAGATCGGCGACACGATCCGCCGGCTTTGCCTCGACGGCTCCAACCGTCAGCCGAAATTCATCATCCCGACGATCGCCGACCGGCTGAAGGCGGGCGAGGGTGTCGCCGGCCTCGCGCTGGAATCGGCCCTGTGGTGCCGCTATTGCTTCGGCACCACCGACAGCGGCGCCGTCATCGAGCCGAACGACCCGAGCTGGGACCGCATGCAGGCGGCCGCGAAGGCGGCGAAGGACGATCCGAAGGCCTGGCTGGCGATGGAGGACATCTATGGCGATATCGGCCGTTCGTCCGTCTTCGCCGAGGCCTTCGCCCACGCCTTGAAGGTCCTGTGGGCGCACGGCGCGCGCGAAACCCTGACGCGTTACCTCGCCGGCAAGCTCTGAGGCGCCGCCGGAAGCCGCTTCGATGACGCCGGAACTGGTCATCTTCGACTGTGACGGCGTGCTGGTCGACAGCGAGGCGCTTTCGGTCTCGGCGCTGCTCGGCATGATCGAGCTGGCCGGCGGCACGGTCAGCGAGGATGCCGCCTACGAGCATTTCCTGGGCAAGAGCATGAAGAGTGTGCGCGAGATCCTCGGCCGCGATTTCGGGCTTGATATCAGCGACCGGCATCTGACCGCCATGCGCGTCGACCTGATGCGCAAATTCCGTGAGGAATTGAAGCCGATCCCAAGCGTCAAGGAGGTGCTGCCGAAGCTCGGCCGGCCCTTCTGCGTCGCGTCGTCCGGCACGCTGGAGCGCATCCGCTATGCGCTCGACGTCACCGGCCTGCTTCCGCTGCTGGAGCCGCATCTGTTCAGCGCCAGCATGGTCGAACGCGGCAAGCCCGCGCCCGACCTTTTCCTTCATGCCGCGGCAAGCATGCAGGCGCGTCCTCGCAATTGTCTGGTCATCGAGGACAGCCCGGCCGGCGTTGCCGCCGCCCGCGCGGCGGGCATGTACGTCTTTGCCTTCACCGGCGGCTCGCATGCTTCCAATCCCGCCCTGAAGGCGCGGCTTGCGTCGACGGAACCGGACTTTATATTCGCTGACATGCTGCAATTGCCCGATTTGATTGCAGGCCTGGGAGCGAGAGAAAAAGCATCTTGATCAAGAGTTTCGTTTGCGCGGTCGATGTCGGCACCGGGAGCGCCCGCGCGGGCATTCTCGACGCGCGCGGCAACCTGCTCGGCCGCGCCGATCATCCGATCGCCATGCATCAGCCCAAGCCCGATCATGCCGAGCACGATTCGGAAGATATCTGGTCGGCGGTGTGCAAATCCGTGCGGTCCGCGCTCCAAAAATCCGGCGTCGCCGCCGGCGATATCGCCGGCATCTCTTTCGACGCGACCTGCTCGCTGGTCGCGCGCGACAGGCAGGGCGGCCAGATCAGCGTATCGGTCACGGGCGAGAAGCGCTGGGACACGATGGTCTGGCTCGACCACCGCGCCATCGCCGAGGCCGATGAATGCACGACGAGCGGCCACGCCGTGCTCGATTATATCGGCGGTGTTATGTCGCCGGAGATGGAAACGCCGAAGCTGATGTGGCTGAAGCGTCATCTGCCGAAGACATGGAATGAAGCTGGCTATCTATTCGATCTTGCCGATTTCCTGACCTGGAAGGCCTCGGGCTCGCTCGCCCGCTCGCAATGCACGCTGACGGCGAAATGGACCTATCTCGCGCATGAGGAAAAAAGCTGGCGGCGCGATTTTTTCGAGTTGGTCGGCCTCGGCGACCTGTTCGAGCACGGCAATCTGCCGGAAAAGGCAAGCCCGGTCGGCGCCGATATCGGTCCGCTGACGGCGAAGGCCGCGGCCGAGCTCGGCCTCACCGAAAAATGCCGGGTGGGCGCCGGCGTCATCGATGCCTATGCCGGCGCGCTCGGCGTTTTGGGCGGTTTTGCCGGCGACGAGAGGAACATCAGCCGGCATTTGGCGCTGATCGCCGGCACATCGTCCTGCGTCATGGCGATGTCGCAAGACCCGCAGCCCTTTGCCGGGGTGTGGGGACCGTATTACGGCGCGGCATTGCCGAGGCTGTGGCTGTCGGAAGGCGGCCAGTCGGCCACCGGCGCGCTGCTCGACCACATCATCCGCTGGCATGGCGCCGGCGGCGAGCCGGACGCGGCCATGCATATGAAGATCGCCAGGCGCGTCGCCGAGCTGCGCGCCGAGGATGGCGACGCGCTGGCGGCAAGGCTGCATGTGCTGCCGGATTTCCACGGCAACCGTTCGCCGCTCGCCGACCCGCACGCCGTCGGCGTCATCAGCGGCCTGACGCTCGATTCCTCCTTCGACAGCCTGTGCAAGCTCTACTGGCGCACCGCCGTCGGCATCGCGCTCGGCGTGCGCCATGTGCTCGAGGCGCTGAACGAGAACGGCTATCTGATCGACACGCTGCATGTCACCGGCGGCCACACCAAGAACCCGCTTTTGATGGATCTCTACGCCGACGCCACCGGCTGCACGGTGGTCGAGCCGCTGGCCGACGAGGCGGTGCTGCTCGGCACCGGCATGGTGGCGGCGACCGCCGCAGGCCTCTACCCTGAGCTCAACGCGGCCTGCGTCGCCATGCAGCAGGGCGGCAGGACGCGCGCCCCCAACAAGCAAGCCGGCGCCCGCTTCGACCGCGACTACCGGATCTTCCTCGAAATGCACCGCCAGCGGCAGGCGCTCGACGCGATCGGGTAGCTTCCATCAACGCAATTCCGGCTACGCCATGCACACATCTTCTGTGACGGGCGTGACGGATCAGGCCGAGGCTTGATTGCCACGTGGTTCCCCCAATCCGTCGCTGCTTCGCAGCGCCACCTTTCCCCCTCCGGAGGGAAAGGAAGGGAGCCTTGCTGGACGACAGTTGATGGCTAAAAAGCTTGGCGCCTTTCCTCTCCCCCGTCGATCGGGGGAGAGGTGGCTCGGCGAAGCCGAGACGGAGTGGGGGTCGACCAGCGCTGCGCTAGACAATGCATGTGCCAAGCTGCCATGCACACTACGGCAAAGACCAGCCGCTTGGAACTGTGCGCGTCCCTAGGCAATTCCGGGCGGAATTGCCTATTGCTTGCGCAGCGACTTGCCTGTCTCCGCGTCGAACAGATGGATGCTCTCTTCCTCGAACGTGTAGCGTACCGGCGCGCGCAACTCCGGGCATTCGCGCGCCGGCACCAGCGCGCTGATCTCCTTGCCGCCGGAGCCGAAGGTCACCAGCGCGTCATTGCCGTGGAACTCGATGAGATCGGCGGTGCCTTGTAAAAGGTTTGCCGTGCCGGCGTGCGCCGTCTTCAGATCCGGAGGCCGAATGCCGAGCACAACGCGATCGCCGTGCTGCAGATGGAAGTCGCCGCCTTGCAGCGACAGCACCGTCCCCGCACCGGTCAGAGTCCAGCCATCCTTGCCCTTGCCGACCGTCACGTCGATGAAATTCATGTTCGGCGTTCCGATGAAGCCGGCCACGAACAGATTGCCGGGACGGCGATAGATCTCCGCCGGCGAGCCGATCTGCTCGATCACGCCATCCTTCAGCAACACGATGCGGTCGGCCAGCGTCATGGCCTCGAGCTGGTCATGCGTGACGTAGACGGTGGTGGTCTTCAGCGACTGGTGCAGCCTGGCGATCTCGACGCGCATATGGTTGCGCAACTTGGCGTCCAGATTGGAGAGCGGCTCGTCGAACAGGAACACTTTCGGCGTCTTGATCATGGCGCGCGCGATCGCCACGCGCTGCTGCTGGCCACCGGAAAGCTCGGTCGGCTTGCGGCCGAGATAGGGCTCCAGCCCGAGCGTCTTCGAGACCGCCTCGACCCGCTGCCTGATCTCGTTCGCCGGCACCTTCTGCCGCTTCAATCCGAAGGCGATGTTGTCGAAGATCGTCATATGCGGATAGAGCGCATAATTCTGGAACACCATGGCGATGCCGCGGTCGCCCGGCTCGAGATCGTTCACCACCTTGCCGCCGATCGACACCTCGCCGCCGCTGATATCCTCCAGCCCGGCCAGCATCCGAAGAAGCGTGGACTTGCCGCAGCCGGACGGCCCCAGGAACACGACGAATTCATGTTCCTCGATCGCGAGGTTGAGATCGCGGATGACGGTCGTGGCGCCATAGGCCTTGTCGACATGGGAGCAAACGATCGCGGACATGCCTTAGCCCTTCTCGCCGGTCAGCAGGATCTGCAGCTTGACGTCCTGCGGCTTGCCTTGGGCGGCGCGCTCGAACGCCTTGATGCTCTCGGAGAAATCATAGGTGCCGGTGATCAGCGGCTTGAGGTCGACCTTGCCCGAGGCGATGAGCTGCAGGGCGCGGTCGAAGATGTTGGCATAGCGGAACACGGTCTCGATGCGCACTTCCTTGGAAATCGCCGCCGGCACGTTGAGCTCGACCGCCTCCACCGGCAGGCCGACCAGCACCACCGCGCCGCCTGGCCGCACCACGTCGAACAGGTTGGCGAAGGCCTTCGGGCTGCCGCTCGCCTCGAACACGATGTCGGCGCCCCAATTGTCGGTGGCCGCCCGCACCGCGTCGACCAGCGATTGTTTGCCGATATCGACCGGCACGATGCCAGGATACTGGGCGGCGATCGCAAGCTTCGGCGCGGAGAAGTCCGAGATCAGCACTTTTGCGCAGCCGCCCGCCAGCGCGGCGAGCGCGATCATGATGCCGATCGGGCCGCAGCCGACGACGACGGCGACATCGCCGGGCACGATGCGCGCGCGCGCCGCCGCCTGCATGCCGATGGCGAAGGGTTCGACCATCGCGCCCTCGGCGAAGGAGACATTGTCCGGCAGCTTGTAGGTAAAGGCCGCCGGATGGACGGCGTAGGGCGCGAGAACGCCATGCACCGGCGGCGTTGCCCAGAAGCGGACGTCCGGGTCGACATTGTAGATGCCGAGCTTGGTCGCGCGCGATGAAAGGTTCGGCACGCCTGGCTCCATGCAGACGCGGTCGCCGACCTTGAGATTCGTGACATTGGCGCCGACCTCGACGATGGTTCCCGAAGCCTCATGGCCGAGCACCATGGGCTCGCGCACGATATAGCTGCCGATGGCGCCGTGCGTGTAGTAGTGCACGTCGCTGCCGCAGACCCCGACCGTGTGGATGGCGATCCTGACATCGTCCGGCCCGACGTCTTGCGGCAGCGCGATCTCGCGCAGCGACAGTTCGCCTTTTTTCTCAAGCACCAGTGCCCGCATCGGGTATCCTCGCATCAACTTTTCTTTTGCCGGAAAACGGAATTCAGGAAGCCGCTCAAAACGCCGAGGAACAAAAGCGGCGGCAGCGACAGAAGCACGACCGAGGCGTTGAGGATTCCCCACGGCACGTTCATGCCTTGCTGGGAGAGCTCGGAAGCCACGATCGGCAGCGTCTTGGCGTTGGAGCTCGACAGCATCAGCGCGATTAGGAACTCGTTCCAGACCAGCACGAAGCTGAAGGCGATGGCGCCGATCAGCGAGCGCGCCGCGACGGGAAGCGCGATCCGCCAGAAGACGGCATAAGCGCCGTAACCGTCGACGAAGGCCGCCTCCTCAATCTCCTTCGGCACGCCCTGGAAGGCGGGAATGGCGAGCCACATGATCACCGATATGGTCAGCAGCGAATAGGTGACGATCAGCGCCGGCAAAGTGTCGTAGAGCCCGACCTGCAGCCAGGTCACCATCAGCGGGATGGCCACCGCCACCGGCGGCAGGAAGCGCAGCGACAGGACGAAGAACTGGATGTCGCCGGCGAAGCGGTTGGGATAGCGCGCCACCGCGTAGGCCGCCGGCAGGCCGAGCACGACGCCGATCAGCACCGCCGAACCGCAGGCGACGACCGAGTTGTAGAGCCCGGTCAGCACGCTGTCGCGGCCGAGGATGTAGCCGATGTTGGCCAGCGTCGGCGTGAAGATCACCTTCGGCACCCGCGTGATGATGTCGACATTGTTCTTCAGCGCGTTGAGCGCCGTCCACAGAAGCGGGAACACGGCCAGGAACCCGGCCAGCGCCAGGATGGCCTTGGCGACCAGACGGCCCGGTCTTATCGGATATGGCTTCATGCCTGCACCCGCTTCCATAGCATGGTGAAGGTGATGACCGTCGCGATCATCATCAGCACCGCCATGGCCGATGCGTAGGAGACCTTGCCGGACTCGATGAAGCCTTGCGAGAAGGCGTACATGTCGAGCGTTTCGGTCGCGACGCCCGGCCCGCCGCGCGTCATCACATAGATCAGGTCGAAGGAGCGCAGCGACTCGATCATCTTGACGAACATCAGGCTGATCAGCGGCGCCTTCAGCATGGGCAAGGTGACGTAGGCGTGGATCTGCCAACGCTTGGCGTGGTCGAGCCTGGCCGCCTCGATCGGCTGCGGCGGCAAGGTTTCAAGCAGCTTCAGCACGATGACGGCGAAGAACAGCCCCCACTGCCAAACATCCACCGAAGCGACCGCGAACAATGCGGTGCCCGGCTTGGACAGCGGATCGAAGATCAGCCCGCCGGTGATCAGCCGGTAGGGATAGGTGGCGATGCCGTAGAGCGGGTGATAGGCGAACTTCCAGACGAAGGCGGCCGAGACGCGCGGCAGAAGCACCGGGATGATGAACAGGAGGCAATAGAAATTGCGCAGGCGTGGGCCGGCGACCTCGAACATCAGCACACCCAGCCCGATCGCCACCACCATCGTCGCTACCACGGTGACGATCTCCCATTTCACCGAAACCCAGACGGCGTTGAGGAAGCGGCGGTCGAGGAAGAGATCGGCGAAGTTCGAGAACCAGACCCATGAGTAACCGGTCGTGCTCAGCTCGCGATTCTGCAAGGCGATGACGATGGCATAGAGCGTCGGCACCATCGACAGCACCAGAAGGATGGCTAAAGTCGGAACCAGAAATGTGACCGGCAGGGAAGAGCGTCGGCGCATGGCCTCCTCGGATTTTTACTGCTGTCTGGTGAACGTCCCGCGGCGCGCAGGTTCCGGCATTCGGACGAATGCCGCGAACCGCGCCCCGCGGGCGGGAGGATTACTTCTTCTTCACCAGCTCGTTGGCATAGGCCTCGAGCTCGTTGAGGCCGCCCTTGATGTCGGTGCGCGTGCCGGTGACCAGCTCTTCCAGGATGATGCCCCAGCGGTCGCCGAGATCCGGCCAGCGCGGATCCTGCCAGAAATTCACCGCCGTCACCTTGCCGGTGTCGGCCAGCGCCTTGCCGAGATCGGCACCGTAGATGTCGGCGAATTCCTTGCTGGAGAGCACGCTGGTGCGGTTCAACTCGCCGAACTGGTGCGCGTCGAGCCGGCGCTTCTCGTTCTCCTTCGACGTCGCCCAGGCGATGAACAGGCCGGCGCATTTCTTCGCGGCGTCATCCGCATTGGCCTTGGTGCCGATGGCAAGCCCATGGCCATAGCCGCCGCCCGGCAGCGGCGAAGGCGGCGGCAGGAAGCCGACCTTGCCGACCACTTGCGAGGTCTTCGGGTCCACCGCCATGCCCGACAGCGGCGTCGATTCGACGAGGATGGCGACCTGGCCGGAGAGGAAGGCGCCGGTCGATTCGTCCCAGCTGCCGGTCTGCGTGCCGGGGGCCGAGTCCTTGAACAGCTTCAAATAAGCCTCGGTCGCCTTCACGGCGGCGTCCGAATTGAAAGCCGGCTTGTCGCCGTCGAACCACTTGCCGCCATAAGCCTTGAAGAACGGCATCCAGCGCCAGACATTGGCGCCCGAGCCGCGTGCGCCGCGCAGCGCGATGCCGTACATGCCCTTGTCGGCATTGGTCAGCTTCGGCACGTCGGCGATCAGCTCGTCCAGCGTCTTGGGCGGCTGGATGCCGGCGGCCTCCAGCACGTCCTTGCGATAGACCATCAGGTCGCCGCCGCCGGTCAGCGGCGCGAACCAGACTTTGCCGTCATAGGTGGCGACCTTCTGGCGGCCCGGATCGAAATCGGCGAAATCGTATTCAGCCGGATAATAATCGGTCAGCGGCGCGATCCAGCCCGAGGAAGCGAACAGCGCGACGTTCGCCTCGTCGACATAGTAGACATTGTAGTTGCCGACGGTCGAGGCGTCGGCGCGCGACTTGGCGCGGCGGTCGTTCTCGTTGAGATAGTCGATCTGGAACGAGGCGCCGGACAACTTCTTGAACTCGTCCTTGGAGTCCTCCAGAAGCGTCAGCCCGTCGCGCGGCTGCGCCAGCACCTTGACCGGCGCCGAGCAGACCGGCGCTTGCGCCAGTGCTGCGGTTGAAACGGAAGCGGTAAGCACGAAAGCTGCACCGAGGCTGGCAGCGAGCCGGGTTGATTTCATTGATGTTTCTCCTCCAGGAACAAGCAAGTCCGCGGGCTAAGCGACCCTCACCGTCGCCCGCATGACTGCGACCCGCCGCCAAAATGAGGAGTTGGAAGGGGCGAGACTAGAAGCCCCGTTGCAGCAGACCTGTACTTTTATGCATTGTGCGGCGCAAAAA
The DNA here is from genome assembly GCF_020165275.1 of Mesorhizobium sp. Ca11. Classification (NCBI taxonomy): domain Bacteria; kingdom Pseudomonadati; phylum Pseudomonadota; class Alphaproteobacteria; order Hyphomicrobiales; family Phyllobacteriaceae; genus Mesorhizobium; species Mesorhizobium sp. Ca11. The sequence goes on from NZ_JAIUHU010000010.1 coordinate 130,241, forward strand.
ATGGCACCGGCAGAGTCTGTCCGTCACATGAGTATCAGTACGATTAGAGCAATTCCAGGAAAGGTGCGCAGCGGTTTTCCGTCCGGAATTGCGATGAAACAAAAGCTAGGTGGCGAAATCAGGCCCGCAGCGTCAGCCGCTGCCGTGACAGCTTGCGGTAGGATGACGGCGTCATCTTGTGCTTGCGCAGGAAGGCGCGGTTGAAGTTCGAGATGTTCATATAGCCGACCTGGAAGCAGATGTCGGTGATCGGGATCTCGGTGTCGGCAAGCAGCTTGCAGGCCTGCCAGAGCCTGAGCTTGGCGACATGGTCGCTGAACGAGTTGCCGGTGTTCTTCTGGAAGAAGCGCGAGAAAGTGCTTTCGCTCATCCCGGCCAACGCCGCCACCTCCGGCAGCTTCAGATCCTCGGCAAAGTGCTGGAACAGATAGGTCAGCGAGCGCTGGATAATATCCAGCGATTCCGCGTCGAGAAGCGGGGAAAAATCCGGCGACGACAGAAGCTCGTATTCCTGGGTGGTGGCCAGAAGGTCCAGCAGTTCGAGGAACATGCGGAACCTTGCCAGCCCATGCACCTCGCCCATTCGTTCCATCAGCTCGGCGCCGTCGAGCGCCGTCTGGCCATGGAAGACCATTCCGCGCAGCGAGCGTTCCAGGAACGGCTCCAGCTCGCGCAGCTCCGGCAGCAGCCCCGAGGAGCCGCGCAGCCGCTCGGGATCGAATTGCAGCACGATATCGCGGCCTTCGATAAGCTCGCCGGGTTGCACCGCCGTCACCCAGTCATGCGGCAGCCCGCCGCCGACGATGGTCAGATAGCCCGGCCCGAACTCGCCGATATGGTCGCCGACCAGCACGACGCCGGACGATTTCCGCAAGAGATGGATTTCGTATTCGGGATGGAAATTCCAGACATTGCGCTCCCACGGATAATCGTCCAGCCGCCACAGGAAGCTCTCGCTCGCCTCCGTCACGATGTGCTCGAAGGCGGGCGCCGTGCGCGGGATCGCGGCTGTGTTCTTTCTGCGCCTGAACGGCATTCGTTCCTCCCGGCATGGCGCGCCGGCTTAATATGCCAGGGCATCCGTAGCAGCCCCCGGCCGGCAAATGAAAGAGGCGTCGCGGAATCCCGGCTCCGCCTGGATCAATCGCTAGCCGGGGCTCGTCCCTTGCCAACATGTCGCATTTCGTTCACAAGGCGACGCAAATGGCGCCATTTTGCGCCATTGTTGTGCGGCTTCCGGCCCTTTGGCCGACGCGCCGTGTTCTGAAAGAGCGGAACAATGTCTGCGATCGAAGCCGGCGCTCGCGCGCCGGAAAACCTTTGGCGTCAGGAAATCAGGGCAACGATCGCGCTCGCCTGGCCGATGGTGCTGACCAATCTCGGCCAGACCGCCATGACCGCGACCGACGTCATGATGATGGGCCGCCTCGGGCCCGATACGCTCGCCGCCGGCGCGCTCGGCTCCAATCTCTATTTCATGCCGCTGATCTTCGGCCTCGGCCTGATGCTGGCGACCTCGCCGATGATGGCGACCGAGCTCGGCCGTCGCCGCCATTCGGTGCGCGACCTGCGCCGCACCGTGCGCCAGGGCCTGTGGCTGGCGATCCTCATCTCGATCCCGATCTGGATTTTTCTCTGGCATGGCGAAGCGGTACTTTTGGCCATGGGCCAGAAGCCGGAGCTCGCGCATGAGGCCGGCATCTATCTGCATTGGCTGCAATGGGCGGTGCTGCCCTTCTATGGCTATATCGTGCTGCGCTCCTTCATCTCGGCCCTGGAGCGCCCGGGCTGGGCATTGATCATCGTTTTCGTCGCGGTCGCCAGCAACGCCTTCTTCAACTGGGTGTTCATGTTCGGCAATCTCGGCGTCAAGTCGATGGGCATTGCTGGCTCCGGCCTCGCCACCGCTCTGTCCAGCATTCTGATGTTCGTCGGCCTGGCGGCGGTGGTGATCAGGGAGAAGAAGTTCCGCCGTTACCGTCTGTTCGGCCGTTTCTGGCGCTCCGACTGGCCGCGCTTCCGCGGCCTGCTCAGGCTCGGCCTGCCGATCGCCGGCATCCTTGCCTTCGAAGTGACGATCTTCAATGCGGCCGCCCTGCTCATGGGGCTGATCGATGCGGATTCGCTGGCCGCCCATGCGATCGCCATCCAGATCGCCTCTATCTCCTTCATGGTGCCGCTCGGGCTCAACCAGGCGGTCACGGTTCGGGTCGGCCTGGCGCACGGCGCCGGCAACCCCGAAGGCGTTTCGCGTGCCGGCTGGACGGCCTTCGTCATCGGCGTCTCGTTCATGGCGCTGATGGGCCTGGTGATGATCCTGTGGCCGCATCTCCTGATCGGCGCCTTCATCGATCTTGCCGATCCGGCCAATGCCAGGGTGATCACGCTTGCCGTGTCCTTCCTTGGGTTCGCGGCGCTGTTCCAGATTTTCGACGGCGCCCAGGCGGTCGCGGCCGGCATGCTGCGCGGGTTGCACGACACCAAGGTGCCGATGATCTATGCGGCGATCGGCTATTGGGGCGTCGGCCTGCCGCTCGGCGTGCTGCTCGCCTTCCATTTCGGCCTCAACGGCGTCGGCATCTGGATCGGCCTGGCCTCGGGACTGGCCGTGGTGGCGGCGCTGCTCCTGGCGCGCTGGCTCCGGCGCGACCGCATCGCGCCGCAGCTCGCCTTCGGGCATTGATCGACAAAGGCTGCGGTCCGGTCGGCGGCCTTTTGGCGGCTCAGCGCGCCCCTGCACGTTGCTCCAGGCGCCGTGCGTATTGCGTCAGCGGGAAGCACATGACGAAGAAGATCAGCGCCACAAGCCCGTAGACCTTGAACGGTTCGAAGGTCGCATTGTTGATGGCGTTGGAAGTCCTGACCAGTTCCTCGAAGCCGATGATTGAGGTCAGCGCCGTCGATTTGATGAGCTGCACCAGGAAGCCGACGGTCGGCGCGCGGGTGATGGCGAAGGCCTGCGGCAGGATGATCAGCCTGAGCTCCTGCAGATAATGCAGCCCGAGGCTGGCGCCGGCGTCCCATTGGCCGCGCGGCAGCGCGTCGACGCCGCCGCGCCAGATCTCGGCCAGATAGGCGCTGGCAAAAAAAGTGAGCCCGAGCGCCGCTGCCGTCCACGGTTCGATACGCAACCCCAGCATCGGCAGCCCGAAGAACATCAAAAAGAGCTGCATCAAGAGCGGCGTGCCCTGGAACAGTGCGATATAACCGGAGGCGATCCGCTTCACCCAGTTGTTCTTGGCGATGCGGAAGAACAGCACCACCAGCCCGACCAGCGCGCCGCCGACGAAGGCGGCGAGCGACAGCAGCACCGTCCAGCGCGCGGCGAGCAGCAGGTTGCGAACGATGTCCCAGAAGGTGAATTCGATCATGACACGCCCGCCCCCAGAACACGGCGGCCGCCGCCGACCAGCAGCCGGCGCAGCCCCATGGACAGGCCGAGATACACCATCGTCACCACGAAATAGGTCTCGAAGGCGCGAAAAGTGCGCGCCTGCAGCATGTCGGCCTCGTAGGTCAATTCGCGCACCGCGATCTGCGACACCACGGCCGATTCCAGCATCATGATGACGATCTGGCTGGTCAGCGCCGGATAGATCACCTTCAGCGCCTGCGGCAGCACGATCTTGACGAACACCTGGCGGGGCCTGAGGCCGAGCGCCAGCGCGGCTTCACTCTGGCCGCGCGGCACGGCGTCGAGCCCGGCGCCGACGATCTCGATCGTATAGGCTGCCATGTTGAGCGTCATCGCCAGCATCGCGGCAAGGATCGGGTCGAGCCTGATCCCGAGCGTGGGCAGCCCGAAGAAGATGAAGAACAGCTGCACCAGGAATGGCGTGTTGCGCATCACCTCGACATAGATGCCGATCGCCAGCTGAAGCGGCTTCGGGCCGTTTCTCTTGCCGGCCGCGCCGAGGATGCTGAGGAACGTGCCCGCCAGCGTGGTGACGGCGATCAGAAGGATCGTCGTCGCCGCGCCGCGCGTGATCGCGCCCACGGCGCCCGCAAGCCAGCCGAAGTCGAGGCTGTAGCCCATGGCGATTGACCTTGTTGGAACAGGCGGAGCGGCTCGGCGCTTTGTCGTGGACTGAGCCGCTCTGGAGATCAATCCTTGAGGTTGTCCGGATTGAGCGGCGTCCTCAGCCAGGCCTTCGAGCTCTCGTCAAGTTTGCCGTCGGCCAGCATCTTGGCGACGGCGTCGTTCACCGCCTTCTTAAGCCGGTCTTCATTCTTGTTGAGGCCGATATGCGAGGGCGAGGTGAGCAGCTGGAATTTCTGCTCCGGCTTCAGCGCATCCTGTTTGGCCAGCACCTGGGCGCCGACATCGTTGCCGACCACCATCAGCTGCGTCTGGCCGGAGATGAAGGCCTGGATGACGGAATTGTAGTTGTCGAAGCGGCGGATGTCGGCCGAAGCCGGTGCTGCCTGGGTCAGCGAGGTATCCTCAAGCGTGCCGCGATTGACGGCGACCGACTTGTCGGCGAGGTCTTCCTTGCCTTTGACGGCAAGCTCGGCCGGGCCGATGACGGCGATGTAGTAGGGCGCGTAGGCGGCGGCGAAATCGATCACCTGCTCGCGCTCCTTGGAGTAGCCGACGCTCATCAGGATATCGACACGCTTGTCGGTGAGATAAGGGATGCGGTTCTGGCCGGTGACGCTGACCAGGTTGAGCTTCACCTTGAGTGTATCGGCGATCGCCTGCGCGACGTCGATGTCATAGCCCTTGATGCTCATATCGGCGCTGGCCGAGGAGAAGGGCGGGAAGTCCGAGAAGATGCCGACATTGATGGCGCCGGCCTTGGTGATGTCGTCGACGGCGTCCGCCTTGGCCTGCGTGGCGAGGCCGGCAGCGCTGAGTATCATCGCCGCTGTGATTACGGATTTCAGTGCGTTGCGAAGTAACATTGTTATTCCCCTGCTGGAAGCTTGTTGTTGAAACCGGCCGCCGGCTCCAGCGCGGCGGTCGTGTTGGGAGAGCAATTCCGGAAGAACGCGGTTTAGGCTTTGCGCCTTGGCCATAGCTTCCGTCCGGAATTGCGCGAGGCATCAGCCCTTCTTGATCGCTGGGCTGAACACCATCAGGCTCAGAATCTCGAACAGGACTTGGGCGCCGACATGGGCGGTGTTGGTGGTCGCGTCATATTGCGGCGCCACCTCGACCACGTCGCCGCCGACGATGTTGAGACCCTTCAGGCCGCGCAGCAGTTCGAGCACCTCGCGCGTCGTCAGCCCGCCGACTTCCGGCGTGCCGGTGCCGGGCGCGAAGGCCGGATCGATGCTGTCGACGTCGAAGGAGATGTAGGTCGGGCCGTCGCCGACGATTTTGCGCGCCTTCTCGATGATGGCCGGGATGCCGAGCCCGGTCACCTCCTCGGCATGCACGACGGTCATGCCGGACTCATAGGTGAATTCCCACAGATATTCGGCCGAGCCGCGGATGCCGATCTGGATCGTGCGCGACGGATCGAGCACGCCGTCCAGCACCGCGTTGCGGAACGGTCCGCCATGGTGGAACTTGGTCATGTCGAACAGCCCGCTGGTATCGCAATGGGCGTCGATATGGATCATGCCGACCGGGGTCTTCTTGCCGACCGCCTTCAGGATCGGATGGCTGATCGAATGATCGCCGCCGACGGAGAGCGGCAGCACGCCGGCGTCGACGATCTGATTGGTCCGCTTTTCAATGTCCTCGTGGCTGATCTCCAGCCGGTAGCGGCTGCGGAACGGCGTGTCGCCGATATCGGCGACGCGCAGCTCATGCGTCGGCGCGCATTCCAGCACATGATTGTAGGGGCCGATGCGCTCGATGGCGCGCAACGCGCGCGGCCCGAAGCGCGAGCCGGGACGGTTGGTGACGCCGAGATCCATCGGCACGCCGATCATCGCCACCTGCAGGTCGCCAAAATCCGGATTGTCGGCCGCGATCTCGCGGTAGGGCGCGGCGAGGAAGGTCGGGATGCCGGAATAGGGGGCGAGGCGTGTGCCCGACTTGTTGAAGATCTTGTCGGCCACCTTGCGGAATTTCGGGTCGAACATCTCGCCGCCATGGCTCTCGCCATATTTGCGGCGCAACGCTTCGAGCTTGCCGCGATCGTAACCCATGTCCGGTCCTCCTGCCTGCCTGCAGCGCTGCCCGTATGGGCGATTTGCCAAGCCAGCCTGTTGTCCGGCTGGATCGCTGTCCGCCGCTGCGTTGCGGATTCCACGTCTCTTGAAGCTGTTTCCGGACAAAAGTGTCGGGCAGCCGCTTTGAAAAATCAATTGATATTGTTAGGGTCTTGGCTGTGAGAAAATCTCACAAAGGAGGAGCCCCTCATGGCCAAGCGCCTGCCGCCGCTGAACCCTCTGCGCGCCTTCGAGGCCACGGCGCGGCACGCCTCGCTGACCAAGGCGGCGGGTGAGCTCAATGTCACGCACGGCGCCGTTAGCCACCAGATCAAGGCACTCGAGCAGTCGCTGGGCGTAAAGCTCTTCGAGCGCAGCGGGCAGCGCGTGAAGCTGACGCCCCATGGCGCGGAGTTCCTGCCGGCGGTATCGGCCGCCTTCGAGGGCATTGCCGCCGCCACCCAGCGCATGACGCGGCCGGCAAGCGCCGGCGCGCTGTCGGTGTCCTGCGTGCCGGCGCTGCTCTTGCTCTGGATGACGCCGCGGCTCGGCTCCTTCACGGCGCAATATCCGGACATCCAGCTGACGCTGATCCCGTCCAACGATCCCAAAGACATCCGCGCCGCGGACATTGACGTCTGCGTGCATTATGGCGACGGCAGCTGGAGCGACTGCTGGATACGCAAGTGGTCCGGCCTGGAGCTGTTTCCGGTTGTCAGTCCGACGCTGATCAACAACCGCCCGATCCGCAGCGTCCGCGACCTCGCCGACCACGTCTTCCTGCATGGCGACGATGGCCGTGAATGGCACACCTGGCTGGCCGCCGCCGACGCGCTCGATCTGGAACGCGGCCGCCGCCACCGTCTGGGCGATGCCCGCATGGCGACGGAGGCCGCCGTGCACGGCCATGGTGTGGCGCTCGGCGATTCCGTCACCGCGCGCGCCTTGCTCGCCAGGGGCATGCTCGTGGCGCCCTTCAGTTTGTCGGTTCCGGCGGTCGACGATTTCTACGTCGTCTGCCGCAACGAGATGCGCTCGGCGCCGATCGTTCAGCTCTTCATCGACTGGCTGTTCGCCGAGAAGGAGCAGGACGAGGCCCGCGCCGATGCGCCGGTCGCCGGCCGCGTGCCGAGCCGCAGAAAACGCCCCGCCCTCAAGGTCATAGGCGCCAGGACCGCGTCCTGATGGCTGGACTTGCATAGCTGCTTTTTGTCGGGCCAGCTTGCAAAGCAGCAAGCGCGTTCGAAAATACGGTGCTAAGAGGCAGTTGCTAAAGCAATTCCGCGCAACGGGGTTCCGTCCGGAATTGATCGAACAAGGATTTGAAGCGTGGCGCCCGCGTTTCCGTGCGTTGTGCGTTATGGGTGAGCGAGCATGGCAAAGACCGATATAGCGCGGCGCGTCTACAACCACACCTGGAAGCTCGACCCGATCGTCCGCAGCCTGCTGGACACCGACTTCTATAAGCTTCTGATGCTGCAGATGATCTGGGGCATGTATCCCAAGGTCGATGCCACTTTCTCGCTGATCAACCGCACCACCTCGGTGCGGCTGGCCGATGAGATCGATGAGGGCGAGTTGCGCGAACAGCTCGACCACGCCCGCACATTGCGTTTCTCGAAGAAGGAGATGATCTGGCTGGGCGGCAACACCTTTTACGGCCGCAAGCAGATCTTCGAGCCGGAATTCCTCGCCTGGCTCGAGAATTTCCGCCTGCCCCAATACGAGCTTTCCAGGCGCGACGGCCAGTTCGAGCTCTCCTTCGCCGGGCCCTGGATGTACACAACGCTCTGGGAAATCCCGGCACTTGCGATCATCAACGAGCTGCGCTCGCGAGCGGCGATGCGCTCCTTCGGCCCGTTCGCGCTCGACGTGCTCTACGCCCGCGCCAAGGCCAAGATGTGGGCCAAGACCGAGCGGCTGAAGGCGCTGCCCGGCATCCGTATTTCCGACTTCGGCACAAGACGCCGCCATTCCTTCCTGTGGCAGCGCTGGTGCGTCGAGGCGCTGAAGGAAGGCATCGGCGATGCCTTCACCGGCACCTCCAACGTGCTTCTGGCCATGGATAACGACCTCGAGGCTTTGGGCACCAATGCGCATGAATTGCCTATGGTCTTCGCGGCGCTTGCCAATTCCGAGGAGGAGCTGAGGCAGTCACCCTACAAGGTGCTGCAGGACTGGCAGCGCTACTATGGCGGCAATCTGCTGATCGTGCTCCCCGACACTTTCGGCACCGCCGCGTTCCTGCGCGATGCGCCGGACTGGATCGCCGATTGGACCGGCTTCCGGCCGGACAGCGCGCCGCCGATCGAAGGCGGCGAGAAGGTCCTCTCCTGGTGGCGTGAGAAAGGCAGGGATCCCAAGCAGAAGCTGCTCATCTTCTCCGACGGCCTGGAAGTTGAGACAATCGAGGAGACCTACAAGCATTTCCGCGGCAAGGTGCGCATGTCCTTCGGCTGGGGCACCAACCTCACCAATGATTTTGAGGGTTGCGCGCCGACCGAAACCAAGAGCCTCGACGCCATCTCGCTCGTCTGCAAGGTCAGTGAAGCCAATGGCCGGCCGGCGGTGAAGCTGTCGGACAACCCCGCCAAGGCGACCGGGGACGAGAAGGAGATCAAGCGGTATCTCAGGATTTTTGGCGAGAAGGGCCGGGTGGAGCAGCTGGTGAAGGTGTGAGGCTTAAGGCCCGGACGAATGGAATTCCCGGATAAGCCGAGTTCCTTCGCGCCCCCCTCTGTCCTGCCGGACATCTCCCCCTCTAGGGGGGAGATTACGCTGTCATCTCCGCTTTCGCCAATCTCCGACGTCGCAGGAGGAGAGCTGGCGCCGAAACTGCTAATCTCCCCCCAAGAGGGGGAGATGCCCGGCAGGGCAGAGGGGGGCGCCGTAGAGCGCCAACGTTGGAGGTTGGCCTTTCTCGCAACTCCCTTGGCGGCCACTCTCCCCACGCACTCCTTCGCCCATGCCTCCGACCGCGGCCACGTCCTGCTCCTCCCGACCGGTTACTACATCGCCGGCGGCGCGCTGGCGGTGGCCGTCAGCTTCCTCGTGCTGGCGCTGCTGCCGCCTGCCGCCCTCGATCGTTTCTGGCGTCGGCGTCTACCCCTATTTGCCTTCAGCGACACCCCCCGCATCGTCGTCAGCCTGATTTCATTTGCCGGCTTTGCGCTTCTCATCGCTGCCGGTCTCTCCGGCAGTCGCGACCCGCTTTCCAACCCTCTCCCACTGGTGATTTGGACGCTGCTCTGGGCCGGCTTCACCCTGCTGCAGGGCATGCTCGGCGACCTGTGGGCGTGGCTCAACCCATGGTATGGGCCCTGGCGCGTCGTGAGCCGGCTTGTGGGCGACCGATGGAGCGAAGCCCAGCCGTCACATCTGCCGTTAAGACTCGGCTACTGGCCGGCCTTCGTGCTGTTCTTCGCCTTCACCTGGTTCGAGCTGATCGATCCGGCACCCGACGATCCGGCCCGCCTGGCCCTTGCCGCCGGCCTCTACTGGCTGGCCAGCCTCGTCGCGATGCTCATCTTCGGCTACGACCCCTGGAGCAAGCGCGGAGAATTCCTCACTGTCTTCTTCGCCATGGTCGCCCGCTTCGCGCCTGTCGAACGTCTCGATGGTCGGCTCTCGCTCTGCTGGCCCGGTGCGAAGCTGCTTGCCGGCGACCCGCTGCCGCTGAGCGGCACGGCTTTCCTCCTGCTGGCGCTTTCTTCAGTGTCCTTCGACGGCCTGTCGAAGACCTTCTTCTGGCTCAGCCTGTTCGGCGTCAACCCGCTGGAATATCCCGGCCGCACCGCGCTGGTCGGCATCGGCAGCTTCGGCCTCGTGCTGACCCTTGTCCTGCTCGCGGCGGTGTTCGCTTTGGCCGCCTTTCTTGGACAGCGCCTCGCCGGCGATGCGCAGTCGTTCGCAAAAGCCGCCGGCCTGCTGGTCTGGTCGATCGTGCCGATCGCGCTCGCCTATCATGTCGCGCATTACCTCGCCGTGCTCCTGGTCGACGGCCAGTATGCGCTGGTCGCGCTCTCCGATCCTTTCGCGCTCGGCTGGAACCTGTTCGGTACCGCCAACAGGATGGTCGAGGCCGGCGTAGTCGCCGGCGCCGAGTCCGCCTGGTGGCTGTGGAACCTGCAGGCCGGCGTCATCATCGCCGGCCATGTGCTGGCGGTCCTCGTCGCGCATGGCCTTGCCTGGCGTCTTCATCCTCAGCCGTCGCGCGCAGCGCTCAGCCAGCTTCCACTCACGCTGCTGATGATCGCCTACACAATGTTCGGCCTGTGGCTGCTTGCCACGCCGACGGCGGGATGAGACAAGGGCCGCCGCCATGACGCGAGGGAAGCTAGCTTGCCACGTCGCGGCTTTGGTGATTTAGTTTGTACACATGCAATTTTCCCATCCCTCGGAAGGGGATGGCTTAGCCGCCTTATCGCTGGTCAAGACTGAAAAAAACAGGGGAACCGACATGGCTGACAAGAACGGATTTTTCGACCTCTCCAAGACGACGCTGTCGCGCCGCACCGCGCTGAAGGGTATCGCCGCCGGGGCCGGCCTGGCGCTGGCGCCGGGCTTCGTCCGTTACAGCCAGGCGCAGAGCTCGGCGCCGATCAGAATAGGCTTCCAGTTGCACCGCACCGGCATCGGAGCCGCCTATGGTCGCTGGTACGAGAAGACGAGCGCCGCCGCTGTCAAGGCGATCAACGACGCCGGCGGTATCGGCGGCCGCAAGGTCGAGCTGGTCATCGAGGATGACGGCACCGATCCGGCGCGCGGCGCCGAGGTGGTCAACAAATTCGCCAAACAGCATAAGACCGACATCGTCTTCGGCACCTTGTTCTCGCATGTCGTGATCGGCTCGGCGCCCGCCGCCGGCGAGAACAAGATCCCCTATTTCGTCGTCAGCGAAGGCCATCACGTCGCCTCCACCAAGCTTAACCGCTACGTCTTCCAGCCCGGCATCACCGACGTGAAGAGCCAGATCCAGTCGATGGCGCCGTGGATCGCGGCGAACGCGGGCAAGAAGGTGACGCAGATCTTCCCCGACTTCGCCTTCGGCTACGACCATCGCGACTACCTGCCGCCGGCGCTGAAGGCGCAGGGCGCCGACGTGATCGCCCAGATCGCCATCCCGCCGACGGAGAGCTCCTTCACAAAGTACTTCCCGCAGATCCCGGCCGAGACCGAGGTGATCTACCATGTCATGGTCGGTCCGGCCGTGCTCACCTTCGTCAAGGAGCTCGGCGAATTCTATGGTTCGCAACGGCCGCAGCTCTTCGGCTTCATCGACTCGCTCGAAGCCGTCGACATCAACAGCCCCGGCCTCGAATTCCTCGACGGCAGCCATTTCTGGGAAGGCTCTCCGCGCTATGCGCAGCCTGACGATTCTGCGGCGCAGAAAGCCTACCGCGCCGCGGTCGGCATCGACGACAACGGCGCCGCGGTCGGCGACCCCAAGGACGTCTCCACCGCCGCCCACATGTTCGGCTGCTGGGAAACGCTCTACGTGGTCAAGAAGGCGATGGAAGACGCCGGCTACAAGGGACCCGAAGACCGCGCCAAGCTGGTCGAGGCGACCGAGGCGCTGAAGGAGTTCGCCGAAGGGCCGGAGCATCCGCAGGGACCGAAGACCTTCAACGGCAAGATCCACCAATGCTTCGGCGTCCAGAACATCTCCAAGGTCGAAGGCGGCAAGCTTAAGGTCGTCCACAAGACCAAGATCGAGGACGGTCTCTACGAGCCGGAAGGGGACTACACGACGCAGGCGCTGTGAGCTTAGCTGCTCCTGCAAACGTGAGCGCCAAGGCACCCCCCTCTGGCCTGCCGGCCATCTCCCCCGCAAGGGGGGAGATCGGCAGTTCGTGCGGCAGCGCCTATTTTCTTCCTTTTGAGATTGGCGAAGCCTTAGGTGAAGGCCAATCTCCCCCCTTGAGGGGGAGATGCCCGGCAGGGCAGAGGGGGGTGCCTCGCGCATCCGTTGGTGCTTAGCATATGCACTTCGGACCCCATCTCCTCCTCGCCGCCCTCGAAGGCCTCGTCACCTCCGCCGTGCTGGCGCTGACGGCGCTTGGCCTGTCTCTGGTGTTCGGCGTCATGCGCGTCGTCAATGTCGCGCATGGCGAGTTCTTCATGCTGGGCGCGGTGCTCGCCTGGGCGGTTTCGACGGCGATTTCCGGCCACCCCGCGATCGGTTTCATCGCCGCGCTGGTGATCGCGCCCTTGCTGGTCGGGCTGGTCGCGCTGATTGCCGAACGCCTGGTGCTGCGCCGGCTCCACTACAATCCCGAAGGCACCATCGTCGCCACCATCGGCATGCTCTACATCATCCAGCAGCTGGCGCTGACCTTCTATGGTCCCGAGGCGCGCCCGGTCGAGCCGCCTTTCAGCTATCGCATTCTCCTGCCTTGGTTCGGCTATTCCGGCTACAAGCTCTCGGTGGTCGCCGCCTCCGCCATTCTGCTGGTCATCACCTGGCTGGTGCTGACGCGAACGAAGATCGGCCTGATCATGCGGGCAACCCAATATGACCGCGAGACGGCGCAGGCCTTCGGCATCCCGGTCGAACGCGTCTATGCCGGCGTCTTCGCCATCGGCGCCATGCTGGCGGCGATCGCCGCGGTGCTGATCGTGCCGATCAGCCAGGCGCATTACCTGATGGGGCAAGACCCGCTGCTGCTCTCCTTCATCGTGGTCATCATCGGCGGCCTGGGATCGCTGCGCGGCACCGTGGTGGCCGCCGTCCTGATCGGCCTTTCCGACGGCATCATCTCGATGTTCTTCTCGCCGACCCTGGCCAAGATCATCGCCACGCTGGTCGTCGCCATGGTGCTGGTGTTCCGGCCGCAAGGCCTGTTCGGGACCACGCCGCGATGAGGGATGCTTCACCGGCAAAGACCTATGCGCTGCATGTCGGCGTCATCGCGCTTCTCTTCGCGCTGAACTTCGTCCTGCCGGACTACCACCAGGGCCTGTTCGCCCGCATCATGGCGCTCGCCGTCTTCGCCATGGGCTACAATCTGCTCTTCGGCTATGTCGGCCTGCTCAGCCTCGGCCATGCCATGTTCTTCTCGGCCGGCCTCTACGGCGCCGGCTTGACCGTCTATCACCTCGGCTGGGGCGTGCCGGCAGCTTTTGTCGCCGGCGTCGCCTGTGGCGCGCTGCTCGCCTTGGTCATCGGCCTGCTGGCGCTGCGCACCTCCGGCGTCGCCTTCATGATCGTCACCATGATGTTCGCTCAGGTCTTCTATCTGCTCATCCTCTATTTCGCCGCCTGGACAGGCGGCGACCAGGGCTTGGTCATCCAGCAGGCGTCGCGGGTGATCGCGATCGGCGGCGCATCCTTCGACCTGACCGACCCGACCGTGCGCTACATGAGCGCGCTGGCGCTTTTCTCGATCATTCTGCTCGTCACCTTAGCCGTCGTCCGCTCCCGCTTCGGCCGCGTGCTGGTCGCCATTCGCGAGAATGAGGAGCGCACCAAGATGCTCGGCTACGACACAGTCGCCAACAAGCTCGCCGCGGTCATCGCCTCCGGCGCCATCTGCGCGGCCTCGGGCGCGGCCTATGCGCTGCTGTTCGGCTATGTCGGCTCGAGCTTCGCTTCCGTGCAATATTCCATCCTGCCGCTGCTCTGGGTCCTGCTCGGGGGTGCCGCGACCACGCTCGGGCCGCTCGTAGGCACGCTGTTCATGTACTATGTCACCGACATCACCAGCGGCTTCACCTCCGCCTATCTGCTGATTGTCGGCGTGGCGCTCATCCTGTTGGTGCTGTTCTTCCCGAAAGGCATTCTGGGCAGCATCCGCGAGCGCTGGCTGAGGTGGTTGCCATGACGCCGCTGCTTACCACCAAGGGCCTGTCGCGTCATTTCGGCGGCCTGCGCGCGGTCGACGGCGTCGACTTCGCGCTGATGCCGGGCGAGATTCGCGCCATCATCGGCCCGAACGGCGCCGGCAAGACCACCTTCGTCAGCCTGCTTTCAGGCCGCATCCGGCCGTCCTCCGGCATGGTCGTCTTCGACGGCGCCGACATCACCGCCATGCCGGCTTACAAAAGGGTTCGCCTCGGCGTCGCCTATACATTCCAGATCACCAGCGTCTTCGCCAATCTCACCGCCTTCGATAATGTCGCGCTGCCGGTGCAGCGCACGTTGACCGACGGCCGCACGAATGGCCAGGTGAGAAGCGGCGTGATGGCGGCACTCGAACGGACCGGTCTCGCCGACCGCGCCGGCACGCTTGCCGGGCAGCTTTCCTATGGTCACCAGCGCCTGCTCGAAGTCGCGATGGGCCTGGCGCTGAAGCCGCGCCTGCTGATCCTCGATGAGCCGACGCAAGGCTTGGCCGACAGCGAGATCGACAATTTCATCATGCTGGTGCGCGAGATCGCCAGGGACGCCACGGTGCTTTTGATCGAGCACAACATGCCGGTGGTCATGCAGCTTGCCGACCGCATCACCGTCTTCAATTCGGGAAAGATCCTCGCCGAGGGCACGCCGGAGCAGATCCGCGCCAACACCGAGGTGCAGGACGCCTATCTCGGAGCGACCCATGGCTGACTCCGTTAGAACCAATGGCGGATTGCTCACCATTTCCGGCCTCGATTGCTTCTACGGCGAGGTGCAGGTGCTCTACGGCCTGGACCTCACGCTGAACAAGGGCGAGGTGCTTTGCCTGTTTGGCCGCAACGGCGCCGGCAAGACGACGACGCTGAAGGCGATCATGGGTGTGGTTCCGGCGGCTGCCGGCTCGATCAGGCTGGACGGCAAGGAACTGACCGGGCTCGCCGCGCATGACGTGCCCAAAGCCGGCGTCGCCTATGTGCCGCAGGGCAGGCGGCTGTTCGCCGAGATGACGGTGGCGGAAAACATCGAGATCGGCCTGATGGCGCGCGGCAAGGGCAAGCAAACCCGCGAGAGCGTGCTCGATCTCTTCCCTTTGCTCAGGGAGCGGCTGAGGCAGCGCTCCGGCACGCTCTCGGGCGGCGAGCAGCAGATGCTGGCGATGGCCCGCGCGCTCTGCCTCGAGCCGCAAGTACTGCTGCTGGACGAGCCGACCGAAGGGCTGATGCCGTCGATGATCGCCAAAATCCGCGAGACGGTGGCGAAGCTGCGCGAGCTTGGCGTTTCGACGATCCTGGTCGAGCAGCGCGTCGACGCCGTGCTCTCGGTCGCCGACCGCGTCTCGTTCATCGAGAACGGCCGCAAGCGCGAGACGGTAGAGGTCGAAGCACTGCGCGCCGACCCGTCGGCGGTGCGCAGGTATGTGGGGGTGGGATAGGGCGCCGAATGCGCGTCGGTGCCAAGACTATCGGCGGCTGCGCTGCCCCTCATTGCCCTACCGGGCATTTCTCCCCGTGAACGGGGAGAAAGAAGCTGGCCGCGACCTCGGCGGTCATTCTGCAACGTTGGTGATTGGCGAAATCGGCGATGCCAGCCCCCTTCTCCCCGTTCACGGGGAGAAGATGGCGGCAGCCAGATGAGGGGCAGCGCCGGCGGTGGAAATTGAGTAGCTCAGCTCAACTAAAAAACAAAATCCCCGCAACCAAGAACGTCGGGATCAGCACCAGCCCCGACCACGCCATATAGCCGAAGAAGCCGGGCATCTTGAAGCCGCGATGCCGGGCGATGGCGAAGACCATGAAGTTCGGCGCATTGCCGATATAGGTGTTGGCTCCCATGAACACGGCGCCCGCCGAGATCGCGGCCAAAGTCGAGGCGGCCTCGGTCATCAAGTGGTGCGCCTCGCCGCCGGCAAGCTCAAAGAACACCAGATATGTCGGCGCATTGTCGAGAAACGACGACAACGCCCCGGTCAGCCAGAAATAGGCGAGATTGTTCGGCTGGCCGTCGGCGGATGTGACCAGGGCCACCAGCGGCGCCAGCGCGCCGTTATGGCCGGCCCGCAGGATGGCGATCACCGGCACGATGCAGGTGAAGATGCCGGCAAAGAGCTTCGCCACCTCGGCGATCGGCTCCCAGGTGAAGCCGTTCGCCTCGCGGTGGCTCTTGTACGACACCTTGAGGGACAGCAAGGCGAGCGCCATGATGATGGCGTCGCGCACCAGGTTCTGCAACTCGAGGCCGACGCTGAGGATCGGGATGCTGACGCCCGGCTTCCAGCTCGCCGAAAGCAGGATCGCGCCGATCACGCCGGCAAGCAGCGGCAAATTGGCGAGGCCGCGCAGGCGCACCTTCGTGTCCGGCGTCGGATCCTTGATCTTCGGCATGCCGCCTTCGCGGCGATGCAGCATGATGTCGAGCGCCAGGAAGACGGTGAGCACCAGCCCGCCGCTGAACAGCGTCTCGCGCCACAGATTCGCGGTCGTCCAGAAGAAATCGACGCCGCGCAGGAAGCCGACGAACAGAGGCGGATCGCCAAGCGGCGTCAGCGAGCCGCCGATGTTGGAGACCAGGAAGATGAAGAAGATCACCACATGCGCGTTGAACGGCCGGTTGTCATTGGCGCGCAGCATCGGCCGGATCAGGATCATCGAGGCGCCGGTGGTGCCGATCACCGAGGCAAGCAGCGCACCGATGAGCAGCAGGCCGGCATTGACGAGCGGCGTGCCATGGATATTGCCGGCAAGCAGGATGCCGCCCGAGATGGTGTAGAGCGCGAACAGGAGGATGATAAAGGACAGATATTCGGTAAGCAGCGTGTGCAGCACCGCTTCGCCTGCCGATGGAAGGCCGAAGGCGATCGTCAGCGGCACCACCGCCAGCATGGCCCAGGCAGCGGCGATCTTGCCGTAATGATGCTCCCACGCATGCGGGAAAAGCAGCGGTCCGGTCGCGATCGACAACAGCAGGCCGGCAAAAGGCAATCCCCACCACAGCGGCATCGCGGCGCCCGGCAGCCCGTGAATTTCGGAGGCGAAAGCCTGGACCGGAAGCAGCATCGCGATGGCGAGCGCGATGAATGCGAAAAGCTCCTTCCTTCGGCCGCGGCGCGCCCTCCCCTTCTCCCCTTGTGGGAGAAGGTGGATCGGCGCGTAGCGCCGAGACGGATGAGGGGTGTTCCAGCGGAGTGAGGCGCTGGCGTTCCCTGGAACACCCCTCATCCGTCGCCTTCGGCGACACCTTCTCCCACAAGGGGAGAAGGGGGAGCCCGCATCTTGGCTCCGCAAACTGGTGGCCTCTCCCCACCAGGAAGATACGAAAGGAACCGTCGCTTGCCCCACGATCCGGTCAGTCCGCCGAATGGTCTTCGAGCGTCACGCCGGCGTCGCGCATCCGCTTCAGCATCGCCTCGACCGAGCCGTTGAGGTCGATGCCGCGGCAGGCGTCGAGCCGCACGGTCGTCCTGAAACCCTGCTTCACCGCGTCGAGCGCAGAGAAGGCGACGCAGAAATCGGTGGCGAGGCCGACCAGGGTGATCGTGTCGATGCCGCGTTCCTTCAGATAGCCTCCGAGACCGGTCGGCGTCTTATGGTCATTCTCGAAGAAGGCGGAATAAGAATCGATCGCCGTGCGGAATCCCTTGCGGATCACCAGTTCCGCCTTGGTCCACGCCAGTCCCGAATGGAAATCGGAGCCGAGGCTTCCCTGGATGCAGTGATCGGGCCACAGCGTCTGCGGCCCATATGGCATCTCGATGCCCTCGAAAGGCTGCTTGCCCGGATGGCTGGAGGCAAAGCTCGAATGCCCGGCCGGGTGCCAGTCCTGGGTCAGGATCACGTGCTCCGTTCGCCGGATCAGGTCGTTGACCAAAGGCACGATCTCGTCGCCGCCGGCAACCGCCAGCGCGCCGCCGGGGCAAAAATCGTTCTGCAGGTCGATGACGATGAGCGCTTCTTCGGCCATGCGGTCCCTTTCGTTCCGGCCCTCTCGTCTGGCTTGGGGCACCTGTCCAAAAGCCGCTGACGCGACCGGACACGGAACCTTGACCAGATGGCCGGCGGCGTCAACCTCCGGCGTCATAACAATCGCGTTCAGCTCCTCGCGGCGTCAACTCCGGCTTTGACAATTCCGGCCGGCCTGATATCATTTGCATACGAATGAATTTGACCGGTCCGGAGACCGGCAAGAAGACCTGAAGCGGCACTTCGGGAGGCCAGGGGAAGGCCTAAAGGTCTGGGAAGGCCCTAATTGTCTGGAAGGCAGAGCGTGATCCGTTACGCAAAACCCACCACGGTCGACGAAGCGCTCGCTTTGCTTGGCGAGGACCGCTGGCGCATTCTCGCCGGCGGCACGGATTTCTATCCGGCGCAGGGCGCGAAACCCTTCCGCGACAACGTCCTCGACATCAACGGTCTCGCCGAACTGCGCGGCATCGCCGAGACCGGGGAGCATTGGCGCGTCGGCGCGCGCACGACCTGGACCGACATCGTGCGCCACCCGTTGCCGGCCGCGTTCGATGCGTTGAAATCGGCCGCGCGCGAGGTCGGTTCGGTCCAAATCCAGAATGTCGCCTCGGTGGCCGGCAATCTCTGCAATGCCTCGCCGGCAGCGGATGGCGTGCCGGCGCTTTTGGCCCTCGATGCCGATGTCGAATTGCGCTCGGCGAAAGCCGTCCGCTATCTGGCCCTCGGTGACTTCATCCTTGGCAATCGCCGCACCGCGCTGCAGCCGGGCGAGATGGTCACCGCCATTCGCGTGCCGAAGCGCTCCGCGGTTGGCACCTCTGCCTTCGTCAAGCTCGGCGCCCGGCGCTATCTCGTCATCTCGATCGCCATGGCGGCGGCGCGGCTGGTGGTCGAGAATGGCGTCGTCGCCGATGCGGCGATCGCCGTCGGCGCCTGCTCGGCAGTCGCCCGCCGTCTCGCCGGTGTCGAGGCGGCGTTGCGCGGGCAGCCAGTTACTTCTGCCCTTGCCGATGCGGTGCTATCCGCGCCGATCGACGAACTGTCGCCGATCGCCGACGTGCGTGGCAGTGCGGAATACCGACAGGATGCCGCGCGCGAGATCGTAGCCCGCGCGGTGCGCGCTGCGATCGGCCACGGCGAAAGCAAGGTGGCCGCATGAGCATGACCCAGTCCGGTGCTGCCAAATCCGGCATGGCTCAATCTGGCATGGCCCGATCCAGTATGGACCGCTCCGAGATCGCCTTCGAGGTCAACGGCGCCGCCGTCAGCGTGTCGGTGCCGCCGGTCAGGCGTCTGTCGCAGGTGTTGCGCGACGAGTTGCGGCTGACCGGCACCAAGGTCGGCTGCGATGCCGGCGACTGCGGCGCCTGCACGGTGCTGGTCGACGGCAATCCGGTCTGCGCCTGCCTGTTGGCGGTGGCCTCCGTGGCCGGCGCCTCCGTCACCACTGTCGAGGGCCTCGCCGACGGCCGGCTGTCCGCCTTGCAGGCCTCCTTCCTCGAACATGGTGCCGCGCAATGCGGCATCTGCACGCCCGGCCTGCTTGTGGCGGCCACCGCGCTGCTGGATCGCAATCCCACGCCGAGCGAGGCCGAGACGCAGGACGCGCTGGGCGGCGTCCTTTGCCGCTGCACCGGCTACAGGAAAATCGTCGCGGCGGTGATGCAGGCCTCGCAGCACATGAACAGCGTGGATCTTCGCCTGCCGGAAGCCGGCCATGCCGTCGGTGCCTCGCCGATCCGGCTCGACGGCGTGCCGAAAGTCACCGGCGACGAAAAATTCGGCGGCGATTCCTTCCCGTCCGACGCACTGGCGGTGCTTGTGGTGCGCTCGTCGCATTATCATGCCCGCTTCGGCTTCGGCGATCTCGATGCCTGGACGGAAGCGCATCCCGGCATCGCCGGCGTCTTCACCGCCAAGGACATTCCGGGAAAGAATTGCTTCGGCGTCATCGGCCCCTTCGCCGACCAGCCGGCGCTGGCCGACGGTTTTGTCCGCCTGCGCGGTGAGGCAGTTGCGCTGGTGGCGGGCGAGCGCGAGGCGATCCTCGACCTCGACCTGACGGACTTTCCCATCGCCTGGACCGAGCTGCCGCATGTGCTGCAGCCGCGCGATGCGAAGGCCGAGGGCGCTGCGCTGATCCATCCGCACCGACCGGCAAACCTGCTCACCTCCGGCTATGTCGAGCGCGGCGATCCCGATGGCGCGCTCGCCGGCGCAGCGGTCACTGTCTCCGGCGCCATCGAGACCTCCTTTGTGGAGCACGCCTATATCGAGCCGGAAGCCGGCTATGCTTATATGGACGGCGACACGCTGGTCGTCGTCGCCTGCACCCAGGCGCCCTACATGGACCGCGACGACACGGCCAAGGTGCTGGGCCTTCCTGTGGAGAAGGTCCGTATCGTGCCGACGGCGACAGGCGGCGGCTTCGGCTCGAAGCTCGATGTCTCGCTGCAGCCTCTCATCGGCCTCGTGGCGATGAAGACCGGGCGGCCGGCGGCACTTGCCTACACGCGCAACGAATCGATGATGTCGACCACCAAGCGCCATCCGGCCGAGATGAAGGCGACGATCGGCGCCGATGCCGAGGGCCGGGTCACCGGCATGGTCTTCGAGGGCGATTTCAACACCGGCGCCTATGCCAGCTGGGGTCCGACGGTCGCCAACCGCGTGCCGGTACATGCCTCCGGTCCTTACTTCACGCCGAACTATCGTGCGACGGGCTACGCCATCCACACCAATGGCCCGATCGCCGGCGCCTTCCGCGGCTTCGGTGTGCCGCAAGCCACCATCATGCAGGAAACGCTCTATGACGAGCTCGCCGCAAAGCTTGGCATGGATCGTCTCAATTTCCGGCTTAAAAACTGCCTTCGTAACGGATACGAAACGGTCACCGGCCAGCGTCTGGAATCCGGTGTCGGTATCGACGAATGCCTGGAACAGCTCAAGCCGCACTGGGCACGTGCGCTGGCGGATGCGGAGGCGTTCAACGCTACCCATGCCGCGAGCAAGCGCGGCGTCGGCATCGCCTCCTGCTGGTATGGCTGCGGCAACACCTCGTTGCCCAATCCGTCCACCATCAAGGTCGGCATCTCGGCCGCGGGTGACGTCGTCCTGCACCAGGGCGCGGTCGACATCGGCCAGGGCTCCAACACCGTCATCAGCCAGATATGCGCCGACGCGCTCGGCCTGCCGCTGGCCAGTTTCAAGCTGAAGAGCGCCGACACCGCCATCACCCCCGATGCCGGCAAAACATCCGCCTCGCGGCAGACTTTTGTAACGGGCAAGGCGGCGGAAAAGGCAGGCCGCGCCCTGCGCGAGAAGATCCTGCGCTTTGCCAATGTCTCGGAACAAGCGACGATCGCGCTCGACGGCACCAGCATCTCCATCCGCGAAGGCGATGCCGCGCGGCGCATCGATCTCGCGACCCTGAAGGCCGATGCCGACGGCTTCGTTTTCGTTGCGGAAGAAACCTACGACCCGCCGACGCTGCCGCTCGATGCCAAGGGCCAGGGCAAGCCTTACGCGGTCTACGGCTATGGCGCGCAGATCGCCGAGCTCGAGGTCGATCTCAAGCTTGGCACCGTGAAGCTGATCAAGATCACCGCGGCGCATGATGTCGGCAAGGCGATCAACCCGGTCCTGGTCGAAGGCCAGATCGAGGGCGGCATCGCGCAAGGCATCGGCATGGCGCTGATGGAGGAATATATCCCCGGCCGCACCGAGAACCTGCACGACTACCTCATCCCCACCATCGGCGACGTGCCGCCCATCGAACATATATTGGTCGAGGTTCCGGATCCGGAAGGACCGTTCGGCGCCAAAGGGTTGGGCGAGCATGTGCTGATCCCGACCGCGCCGGCGATCCTCAACGCCATCCGCCATGCCACCGGCATCCTGGTCACCAAGGTGCCGGCGACGCCGAGCCGCATCCTGGCGGCGATCCGCGAGAAGGAGGCGCGCCGATGAGCGAGCTTGCCGAACGGTTCGAAACCCACGATCCCGGTGAGAAGCAGGTGGCGGAAAAGATCCGCTGCGACGCCTGCCCGGTCATGTGCTACATCGCAGACGGTCGCACCGGCGCCTGCGACCGCTACGGCAATGTCGGCGGCCGCATCGTGCGCATGGACCCGCTGACCATCCTCGACCACGCGGCCGAGACCGGTGGCGCGGTCGTGCCGTTCATTGCCGAGGGCGAGGCCTGGGATGGCGAGCTGGTCAACACCGGCCGTCGCTTCGTCACCGCGATCGGCGCCGGCACCACCTATCCGGACTATAAGCCGGCGCCTTTCATCGTCAGCCAGGAAGTCGAAGGCGTCGATCTCGTCACCGTCGTCACCGAAGGCATCTTCTCCTATTGCGGGGTCAAGGTGAAGATCGACACCGACCGCCATATCGGCGACGAGACGGCGACGGTGCGCGCGCAAGGCGAGGCGATCGGCCATGTCACGACCGGCGAATACGGCTCGCAGATGCTGTCGCTCGGCGGCGTCCATCATTTGACCGGCGGCTCGAAAGCGGAGGGACGTGCCACCTGCGATGCGCTGCTCAATCTTTGCAACCGCAAGCCCGTCGAGCTCACCATCGACGGCGGCGCGACGGTCATCGTCGAAGCCGGCAAGGCGCCGGTTATCGACGGCAAGGTCGAGCACCGCATGCGCGTCGGCTGCGGCTCGGCGACCATCGGCATGTTCGCCACGCAATGGCGCGGCCTCGTTGACGAGGTCGTGGTGGTCGACGACCACATCACCGGCGTCGTCTCCGAGCATCAAGCCGGCAAGGTGCTGGGCTGGGAGGATACGGGGATAAAGATCATCGGCCGCCGCTCGACCCCCGGCCGCTATTTCAAGGTGTCCGAGCCCGGCCTCGGTTGGGGCGGCACCACGATTTCCGATCCGCTGTCGATCCTCGGCGATTGGAACGCCAAGAAGGGCGCGCGTCCCGGCCTGTCGCTGCTGATGGTCTCGACCACCGGCGAGCAGTTCGCCTATTACGAGCTCGACGACCAGCTGAAGCCGGTCCAGAAGCCATTTCCCGAGCGGCTGCAAAAGTCCGTCGGCCTGATCGAGGACAATTGCGAGCCGGCGCTGTGCACGGTTCTGTTCATCGGCGGCGCCGGCGGCTCGCTGCGCGCCGGCGTCACCGAAAACCCGGTCAACCTCACCCGCTCGGTGCAAGGGCTGAAGACCTATGTGACCGTGGGCGGCGCGCCAGTCTATGTCTGGCCGGGCGGCGGCATCACGCTGATGGTCGACGTCACCCGCGTGCCGGAAGGCGCCTTCGGCTATGTGCCGACGCCGGCGCTGGTGGCGCCGATCGAATTCACCATGCGCCGCGACGATTATGTCCGGCTCGGCGGCTACGAGAACGAGATCCGCAGCATCGAGGACATCCTCGCCAAGGGCGGCGAATATCTCAACCCACGCCGCGGCACGGGCGCGCCGGCCGATAACCCCTGGCCGCCGTTGGCGCAGCTGCGCCGCGCCGTGGCGAACGGGGCCGGCTGATGAACGGCCCGCAGGCGCATTGGCTTGCCGACGGCAGGCGGCTCCATCTCAACCATGGGCCGATCGATCTGATCGTCGAGGCCTTTGGGGAAGCGGATGAATGCCGCGCCGCTTACGAACAGGCGGTCGCCCGCTTTCAGACGATTCTGATCGAGGTGGTCGAGGAACTGCCTGAATTGCGCTTGCCGGCCTTCTTCCTGGCGCCGCGCGATTTCGCCGGCCCGACAGCGCGCCGCATGGAGGCTGCCGTCATGCCGTTGGCGGAATGCTTCATCACGCCGATGGCCGCCGTTGCCGGTTCGGTAGCCGACGAAATTCTCAGCTCAATGCTCGCCGGCCGTCGGCTCGATCGCGCTTACGTCAACAATGGCGGCGACTGCGCTCTCCATCTTGGCATCGGCCAGACGATGACAGTGGCGATCGCCGGCACCGGGAATGGCATGGCCGACCGCGTCGCCATTCGCGGTGAAGACGGCGTGCGCGGCGTCGCCACCAGCGGCTGGCGCGGCCGGTCGTTTTCACTGGGCATTGCCGATGCGGTCACGGTGCTGGCGCCGACCGGCGCCGAGGCCGACGCGGCGGCAACGCTGATTGCCAACGCCGTCGATCTACCCGGACATCCCGCCATTGCACGCGCCGCCGCGCGCGATCTGGCGCCAGACAGCGATCTCGGCGAGATGCTGGTGACGCAGAGCGTTGGCCCGCTTGACGCCGCCGAGATTGCGCGCGCGCTGGACAACGGCCTTGCCGTCGCCGAAGATTTTCGCCGGCGCGGCCTGGTCGCCGCATCGGCTTTATTTCTGGCGGGCGAGGCCCGCATCAGTGGCTCGGTGACGCTCGCTGCGCCCAACAAGCATGCACAGGAGGAATTTGCCGATGCCTGAGTTTCCGATCCGCAAGGTCGCGGTCTTGACCGAGGAGATTTTTCACGACGGCGGACCGGTGGTGAAAGAACCCCGCCTGCGCGCGGCGGCTCTTGCCGTGGTCAAGAACCCCTTCGCCGGCCGCTATGTCGAGGATTTGCAGGGCGCGATGGAGGACCTGAAGCCGCTCGGGCTTCTGCTCTCGGACAGGCTGATCGCGGCGCTCGGCGGTGACGTGAAGAAGATCGACGGCTACGGCAAGGGCGCCATCGTCGGCACGGCAGGGGAGCTGGAGCACGGCGCGCTGTGGCATGTCCCTGGCGGCTATGCCATGCGCGAGCGCCTCGGCGACGCCAAGGCGATCGTGCCCTCGGCCAAGAAGGTCGGCGCCTTCGGGTCAAGGCTCGATGTGCCGCTCGGCCATATCAACGCCGCCTATGTGCGCAGTCATTTCGACGCCATGGAGGTCGGCATCAGCGACGGCCCGCGTCCGGACGAGATCCTGTTCTGCCTCGCCATGACCTGCGGTCCGCGCGTCCACAACCGCATGGGCGGCCTGGCTGCCGAGGACATCAAGGCATGGGACGGCCTGAGATGAGCGCCGAGGACAATCTGCTGCGGCTGGTCGAAGCCGAAGACGGCGACGAGAACAACTACCACCTGCAGGACCAGGTCGGCTTCATCCTGCGCAAGGCGCACCAGCGCCATGTTTCGATCTTCGCCTCGCATATCGGCGACCTGACGCCGCCGCAATTTGCCGCTTTGGCCAAGCTTTACGACATCGGCGAAACCTCGCAGAACCAGTTGGGAACGCTGATAGCCATGGACGCCGCGACCGTGAAGGGTGTCATCGACCGGCTGAAGGCGCGCGGGCTGGTCGAAGTTTCCAAGCACGAGGTCGACAAAAGGCGGCTGCTGGTCAATCTGACGCCGGAAGGCCGCGAGGCGATCGAGCGGCTGATCCCGCTCGCGCGCGCAATCACCGAGGAGACGTTGGCGCCGCTGACTGCCAAGGAAACCGCGACGTTCCTGCGGCTGTTGGCGAAGCTGGCGTGAAGGGTTGCTTTCGAGAGGGTGGCACCTTTAGACGCTGGAGGGACAGCACCCCCCTCTAGCCTGCCGGCCATCTCCCCCGCAAGGGGGGAGATTAGCAGCTTCTCACCCGGTGCCTTCCTAAGGCGCTGGCGATTTGCGAAAGTGCCGGTGACATCGATCTCCCCCCTTGCGGGGGAGATGCCCGGCAGGGCAGAGGGGGGTTGGCGGGAACTCGACGCGGGCGATTGGATTGGATCGCGACCTATCCGCCACGCCCGTCCGCCTACACGTCCACCCCGAACATCTCCCTGGCCTGCTCAGCCGTATAGTACCCGAGCCTGACATCCTCGGCGACCTGCTTCGGGTCGCGCTCGCGCGGATCGCCGTAACCGCCGCCGCCGGGCGTGCCGACACGCACGCGGTCGCCGGCCTTGAGCGCGATGTCCTGTTCCTTGGAAAGATGCGGCGGCACATGCGCTTCGCCGCCCCGGAACACGGTGACGCTGTTCGGCGCGCCGTCCCTGCCGCCGAGCGCGCCTTGCGGCCCGAAGCGGCCGTGATCCATGACGAATGATGCGCGCGCTTCGCCGCGCAATAGCTCGACTTCATAGGCGAGCCCGAAGCCACCGCGATGTTTTCCCGCGCCGCCGGAGCCTTCGCGCAGCGCATAGTGCCGGTAGAGCACCGGAAAGGCCTGCTCCATGATCTCGACCGGCGGCGATTTCGAAATGCCGATCGTCGAGCAGCCATTGCTCAACCCGTCATGGCCGGCATTGCCGCCATAACCGCCGCCCGAGATCTGGTACATGACATAGTCGCGCCCGCGCGCCGGATCGTTGCCGCCGAGGGCGAAATTGCCGCTGGAGCCGGCGGGCGCCGCCGTCACCTTTTCCGGCAGCGCCTGCACCATCGCGGCGAATACGGCTTCGGCGATGCGCTGCGAGACCTCCGCCGCGCAGCCCGAGACCGGGCGCGGATATTTGGCGTCGAGGAACGTGCCTTCCGGCCGCTTGACGTTTAGCGGCTCGAAGGCGCCGGCGCTGATCGGCACTTCTGGAAAAATATGCCGCATGGCCAGATAGACCGACGACAAGGTCGTCGCCAGCACGCTGTTCATCGGTCCGGCGCAGGGTTTCGATGAGCCGGCAAAGTCGAAGGTGAGCGTGTCGCCCTGCTTCTCGACGGCGAGATTGATGGTCAGCGGTTCGTTCACCACCCCGTCGGAATCGACGAAGGCCTGCGAGCGGTAGACGCCGTCCGGGATGACGGCGATCGAGGCGCGCATCTGCTCGGCGGCCCGGCGGCGCAGTTCCGCGATTGCCTCGACGACAGTTTCGTCACCGTAACGATCGAGGATTTCGTTGAGCCTATCCTGGCCGATCAGCAGCGCGGCGGCCTGCGCCCGGATGTCGCCGATGCGCTGATCTGCGACCCGGATGTTGGAACAGATGATGGCGTAGATCTCCGGATCGAGCGCGCCCTTCTTGAACAGCTTCACCGGTGGAAGACGCAAGCCCTCCTGTTCGACCGCCGTGGCCGAGGCGGAAAAACCGCCCGGCACCGAACCGCCAATATCCGGCCAGTGGCCGGTGTTGGATAGCCAGCAGAAGATCTTGCCGCCGCGATAGACCGGCATGACGAAGCGCACATCCATCAGATGCGTGCCGCCGAGATAGGGATCGTTGACGATGTAGATGTCGCCGGGCTCCGGCGGCAGGCATCGTCCGTCGGCGATCATTTCGATGACGGTCTTGGTCGAATATTGCATGACGCCGACGAATACCGGCAGGCCCTGGCTGCCTTGCGCGATCAGCGAGCCGTCGACGGCCGAATAGATGCCGTCCGAGCGGTCATTGGCTTCCGCGATGACCGGCGAGAAGGCCGCGCGCGAGAAGGTCAGGTCCATCTCGTCGCAGACCTGCTGCAGCGCTGCCTGCAGCACCGAAAGCGTGATCGTGTCGAGCTTTGCCATCTTAGGCCTCGCCGATGTCGATGATGATGTTGCCGTCGGCATCCGAGCGCGCCCGGTCGCCTGGTTCGAGCACGGTCGTGGCATCCATCTGCTCGAGGATTGCCGGCCCCACAATTGTTGCGTCGAGCGGCAGCTTTTCGCGGGCATAGACCGAGGTGTCGTGCCAGCGCCCGTTGTACCAGACCGGCCGGATTTCGCGCCGCGCCTCTGTTAGCGTTGCCGCGCGTCCTGCCGGGTCGATCAGCCGCGACAGGTCTATCTGCGGCCGCACGCCGGTAACCGATGTGTTGAGGTTGACGAGGTTGGCGCGGATCTCCGGTAACTCGACCTTGAAGCGGGCGAAATAGGCTTTTTCGAACAGAAGCTGCAGTGTTTCTCGTGAAACCGACGAGGAGGGCAGCGGCACGTTGATGATGTGCGTCTGGCCGACGAACTGCATGTCGGCCGAATGCGTGACGCGGATCGCGTCGGGCTTCACCGCTTCCTTGGCAATCAGCGCCTCGCCTTCGTTACGGTGCCGTTCCAATACCTCGCGAAGCGCGGTTTCGTCGAGGCCGCCGACGGGCTGATTGATTGTGTTGACAAAGTCGTGCCGCAGATCGGCCACAACGCAGCCGAGCGCATTGGTGATGCCCGGGCGCGCCGGCACCAGCACTCTCGGTAGGCCGAGCTCGCGGGCGAGCGCCGTCGCGTGCAGCGGTCCGGCGCCGCCGAAGGCGAACAGCGCGAAATCGCGCGGATCGTGGCCGCGCGACACCGAGACCATGCGGATGGCGCCTGCCATCTTCATGTTGCCGAGCCTCAAGACGGCACCCGCCGCTTCGACGCCGGAGAGGCCTGTGTGCTTGCCGATCCGGTCTTCGAAAATACCGGTGACGCGCTCGACGGTGACGGGATTGTCGACGGCGAGCAATTTCTTCGGCGCCAGGCGACCGAGCACCAGATTGGCGTCGGTGATGGTCGGCTCGATGCCGCCGCGCCCGTAGCAGATCGGGCCTGGGTTGGCGCCGGCGCTTTCCGGGCCGATCTGGATCAGCCCGGCCGCATCGACGCGCGCGATCGAGCCGCCGCCGGCGCCCACCGTGTGCACCGCCACCATCGGCACATGGATCGGCATCGCATATTCGATCTCGATCTCGTTGGAGACGGCGGGTTCGGCGTTGCGGATCAGCGCCACGTCGGTCGAGGTGCCGCCCATGTCGTAGGTGACGAGATTGCCGAAGCCGGCGCGTTTTCCCGTATAGGCGGCGGCGATCACGCCGGAGGCCGGGCCGGACATCACGGTCTTGGCCGATTCCTGCGTGACGAAGCGGGCCGAGATCATGCCGCCATTGCCGTTCATGATCAGGAAGTCGCGGGCATAGCCCTTTGCCGCCAGCTCCTTGCGCAGCCGCTCGACATAGCGTTCGAGGATCGGCTGAACCGAGGCGTTGACTGCCGCGGTGACGCCGCGTTCGAACTCGCGCGCTTCCGAAAGCAGCGCATGACCGGTGGTGATGTGGCTGTTCGGCCAGAGCTCCGCCGCGATCTCTGCCGCGCGCCGCTCATGCGACGGGTTGGCGTAGGAGTGCAGGAAATGGATGACCAGCGACTCGCAGCCGGCGTCGAGCAGCGCCTTCACCGCATCGCGCATCTCGGCTTCGTCGAGTTCAATGCGCACGGCGCCCGACGCCTCGACCCGCTCCGACACTTCCAGCCGAAGGTCGCGGGGAATGACGGGAACAAAAGTGCCCGTCATCCCATAGGCCTGCGGCCTTGTGCGGCGCCCAAGCTCGATCACGTCGCGAAAGCCTCGGGTGGTGATCATGCCGGTCCGCGCCAGGCGACGTTCCAGTACGGCGTTGGTCGTGGTCGTCGTGCCATGCACGATGAGGTCGATGCCGTCGATCGGAAAACCGGTGGCGCCAAGTGCCGCGACGACGCCGAAGGCCTGGTTTTCCACCGTGGTCGGTGTCTTTGCGATATGGACCTTGCCGCCCGCCTTGCCGTCGATCAAAAGCAGATCGGTGAAGGTTCCGCCGACATCGATGCCAGCCACGACGTTTCCCGCCGACGCCGAAAATTTCTCATTCATTGCCGAAACCCGAAATGCCAGGACTACGGATATGCCTCGGTTTGGAAAGGCGTTTTACGCCGCCATCTTGACCTGAAGATCATTTGTATACTAATAAATTCCGGACACAAGAGCTTACCGCTTGACAGTGTGCAGGGAGCACGCCGGAACCTGACCGTTCGGGCGCGCACGAAAAGGTTTGGCGCCAGAAGGTTCCGTCTGGGCCGGAAAGTTGGGTTGGAATGAACACGACATCCGCGTTGAACGTCGCCGGCGCAAAGCCGCTGCAGTTCCCGATCCCGGCCAATGTCTATGCCGAGACCGTGGTGTCGGTGAAGCATTATACCGACCGGTTGTTCTCCTTCCGCATCACCCGGCCGCAGTCGCTGCGCTTCCGCTCCGGCGAGTTCGTCATGATCGGCCTGCCCAATGCCGAGAAGCCGATCTTCCGCGCCTATTCGGTCGCGAGCCCCGCCTGGGACGACGAGCTTGAATTCTTCTCGATCAAGGTCCCGGACGGTCCGCTGACCTCCGAGCTGCAGAAGATCGAGGTCGGCGACACCGTCATCATGCGCCAGAAGTCGACCGGCACGCTGGTGCTCGACGCGCTGACGCCCGCCAAGCGCGTGATCATGATCTCGACCGGCACCGGCATCGCGCCCTTCGCCAGCCTGCTGCGCGACCCCGATACCTACGAGAAGTTCGACGAGGTCATCCTCACCCACACCTGCCGCGACAATGCCGAGCTCACCTATGGCCAGGAGCTGGTGGCGGCGCTCGAAAGCGATCCGCTGATCGGCGAGCTGACCGGCGGCCGCGTCACGCTCTACAATTCGACGACCCGCGAGGAATCGGCGCGCATGGGCCGCATCACCGCGCTGATCGGCTCGGGCAAGTTCTATGCGGACCTCGGCATCGAGAAACTCAATCCCGAGACCGACCGCATCATGATCTGCGGCTCGATGCACATGCTGAAGGACGTCAAGGAACTCGCCGAAAGCCTCGGCTTCCAGGAAGGCTCGCTCAGCCATCCGGCCAGCTTCGTCGTCGAGCGCGCCTTCGTCGGCTGAGACATATCGCGGTCCGCCTGCTCTGTTGGAGGCGTCTGAGATTAGCGACGGCATTCGCGCTTCGTCATTCTAGGGCGGAGCAAGGAGCGGAGCGACGCGCGCAGACCCTAGAATCCATCGCCATCACGCTAAGGCGTTGCGGCGATTACAGAATTCTGCACCGTTGCACTCGGCGGCTGAGGTCACGGCATGGATATTCGGGTCAAGCCCGAGTATGACGAACCCGAGCATGGCGAAGGGATGGGCATTTCGATCAATCTCCAACGCATGGAGCGCCTACCAGCATGATGTTTTGACCATACGGTCAAAAATCTGCTGCCTGAGCGGGCTTTTTGCGCTATGACCCTTTGAAAGACTCGTGAAGCATCGTTTCACGGGCTATCTTCGTTCGTGCCACCCAATGACACCCACGAAGGCATAAAAGCGCAAAGGCGCTGAGTGAAAGGGCAGGAGATGAGCACGATCCGCGAGGCCGGCGCAGGCGCGCCCAAGGTGATGCCGCTGCCGGCGCGCGCCGCCGCCAACACGCCGCTGCCGCTGGACCACGGCATTGCCCGCAATCCCGGCATGAAGCTCGATCTCGGCTTTCTGGAATCGGTGCGCAGCGTCAACCGCTCGGCGCTGGAGCGTCGCGTCGCCACGCTC
Source organism: Mesorhizobium sp. Ca11 (assembly GCF_020165275.1). Classification (NCBI taxonomy): domain Bacteria; kingdom Pseudomonadati; phylum Pseudomonadota; class Alphaproteobacteria; order Hyphomicrobiales; family Phyllobacteriaceae; genus Mesorhizobium; species Mesorhizobium sp. Ca11. The sequence continues at coordinate 161,287 of NZ_JAIUHU010000010.1, forward strand.
ACCAAGCGGCGCTCGATCAAGGCCGACAACCAGGCCGCCTGGCTCCTGCGCGCCATCGCCTGCATGGACCTCACCACGCTGAACTCCAACGATACCGACGAGCGCGTGCGCCGACTTTGCGCCAAGGCGATCAACCCGCTGCGCCGCGATATCGTCGAGGGCCTCGGCATATCGGGCGAGGCGATCCGTCCGGCGGCGGTCTGCGTCTACCATCCCTTCGTCGCCACCGCGGTCGACGCCGTGCGCGGCACCGGCATCCATGTCGCCGCCGTCTCGACTGCTTTCCCGCACGGCCTTGCGCCGCTCTCGACCCGCCTGCAGGAGATCGAAGCATCGGTGAAGGACGGCGCCGACGAGATCGACGTCGTCATTCCGCGCGGCCTGGTCTATGGCGCCAAATGGCGCGAGCTGTTCAACGAGATCGTCGCCATGCGCGCCGCCTGCGGCGATGCGCATCTCAAGGTCATTCTTGGTACCGGCGACCTTGCCACGCTGCGCAACGTCATGCTGGCCTCGATGGTGGCGATGATGGCGGGCGCCGATTTCATCAAGACGTCGACCGGCAAGGAAAGCGTCAACGCCACGCTTCCTGTCGGGCTTGCCATGGTGCGCGCCATCCGCGCCTATTTCGAGGAGACCGGCTATCTCATCGGCTTCAAGCCGGCCGGCGGCATTTCGACGGCAAAAGTCTCGCTCGACTGGCTGGTGCTGATGAAGGAGGAGCTCGGCCGTCCCTGGCTCGAGCCGAACCTGTTCCGCTTCGGCGCCTCCAGCCTGCTCACCGACATCGAGCGCCAGCTCGAACATCATTTGACCGGCCACTATTCGGCCAACCACCGCCACGCGATGGCGTAGGCTACGAGTGCGCCCCATGAACATCCTCGAACGCTATCACGCCATGGAATACGGCCCGGCGCCGGAAGCCCGCAACGAGGCCGACGCCTGGCTTGCCGGCCGCGACTTCTCCAAGGCGCTGTTCATCGACGGCGGCTGGAAGCCGGCGGCAAGCGGCAAGACTTTCGACACCAGCGAGCCGTCTTCCGGCAAGCTTCTGGCCAAGATATCGGATGCCGGCGCCGCCGATATTGATGCGGCGGTCGCGGCGGCAGCAAAGGCGCTGCCAAAATGGTCGGCATCCTCGGGCTACGCCCGCGCGAAAGTGCTCTATGCCATCGGCCGCGCCATGCAGCGCCACCAGCGCCTGTTCGCGGTGCTGGAATCGATCGACAACGGCAAGCCGATCCGCGAGAGCCGCGACATCGATGTGCCGCTGGCGATCCGCCATTTCATCCATCATGCCGGCTGGGCGCAGACGCTCGAGAAGGATTTTCCCGATCACAAGCCGGTCGGCGTCGTCGGCCAGGTCATCCCGTGGAATTTCCCGCTGCTGATGCTGGCCTGGAAGATTGCGCCGGCTCTGGCCGCAGGCTGCACGGTGGTGCTGAAGCCGGCCGAATTCACGCCGCTCACCGCCATATTGTTCGCCGAGATCTGCGAGCGGGCCGGCGTGCCGAAGGGCGTCGTCAACATCGTCCAGGGCGGACCGGAGGCCGGTGCGGCCATCGTCAATCATCCCGGCGTCCAGAAGATCGCCTTCACCGGCTCTTCGGAAGTCGGCAAGATCATCCGCAAGGCGACGGCCGGTTCAGGCAAGAAGCTTTCACTGGAGCTTGGCGGCAAGTCGGCCTTCATCGTCTTCGAGGATGCCGATTTGGACAGCGCCGTCGAGGGGCTGGTCGACGGCATCTGGTTCAACCAGGGCCAGGTTTGCTGCGCCGGCTCGCGCCTCCTGGTGCAGGAAGGCGTTGCGGAGGCCTTCATCGCCAAGATCAAGGTCAGGATGAGCCGGCTGCGCGTCGGCAGCCCGCTCGACAAGAACACCGATATCGGCCCGCTGGTCGATCGCACCCAGCTGGACCGCGTCAAGGGCCTGATCGCGGAGGGCGCGAAACAAGGCGCCGTCTGCTGGCAGCCGGACGCCGCTTTGCCATCCTCCGGCTATTATCACTTGCCGACGCTGGCGACGGGTGTTTCGCCGGCTAATATTCTGGCGCAGGAAGAGGTCTTCGGCCCTGTCCTGGCGACGATGAGTTTCCGCAACACCGAGGAAGCGATCGAGCTTGCCAACAACACGCGCTACGGCCTTGCCGCGTCCGTTTGGAGTGAGAACATCAACCTCGCCTTGCATGTCGCGCCGCAATTGAAGGCGGGCGTGGTTTGGGTCAACGGCACCAACATGTTCGACGCCGCCTGCGGCTTCGGCGGCTATCGCGAAAGCGGCTTTGGCCGTGAAGGCGGCCGCGAAGGCATGTTCGAATATCTCGCAGCCAAGCTGCCGGTCGGCCCCGCCATCAAGCCGGCCGCGGCCGGCTCGGCCCAGCCGGTCGAGCAGGCCGACGGCTTGGCCATCGACCGCACGGCAAAACTGTTCATCGGCGGCAAGCAGGTGCGCCCGGATGGCAATTACTCGATCGCCATTGCCAGCGCCAAGGGCAAGCTGGCAGGCGAAGTCGGTCTCGGCAACCGCAAGGATATCCGCGACGCCGTCGCAGCCGCGCGTGGCTGCAAGGCCTGGCCGGAGGCGACGGCCTTCAACCGCAGCCAGGTGCTTTATTACTTCGCCGAGAACCTGTCGGGCCGCGCCGACGAGTTCGCCGCGCGCCTTGTCCAACTCACCGGCGTCGGCGCCAAGGCCGCGCGCGAAGAGGTCGAGCAGTCGATCGAGCGGTTGTTCCTTTATGCTGGCCTCACCGACAAGTTCGAAGGCCGCGTGCACCAGCCGCCGGCCCGTGTCGTGACACTTGCGCTGCATGAGCCCGTCGGCGTCGTCGGTATCGTCGCGCCGGACAACCAGCCGCTTTTGGGCTTCATCTCGCTGGTCGCGCCGGCGCTCGCCATGGGCAACACAGTCGTCGCCGTCCCGTCCGAGCGGCATCCGCTTTTGGCCACCGACCTCTACCAGGTGATCGAATATTCCGACATTCCGGGCGGCGCCATCAACATCGTCACCGGCCGTAGCGCGGAGTTGGCCGGCGTGCTGGCCAAGCATGACGACGTCGACGGGCTCTGGGTCTTCGCCGATGCCGACACCTGCGCCAAGGCGGAGGCCGACTCCATCGGCAACCTCAAGCGCGTCTGGACCGGCAATGGTCGTAGCCTCGACTGGGCCTCGGGCGACGCGGCCGGCGAGGCCATCCTGCGCCGCGCCATCGAGGTCAAGAATGTCTGGGTGCCTTACGGCGATTGATCGCTTACGAAGCGCGGCGTGCCCGAATGGTCCAGGGCAGCGGAACTTGTTGCCCGGTTGTCATACAAGTCCTTGCGCCGCGACAGACTATATGCATTAAAGCAGCTGCCGCGAAGGTGATCGCGTTCGGGCTTGACGCTTGTGCGGGTGTTCTTTAACCAGAAAAAACATCTTTATCTATGGGCAAGAACTTAGGCCGTACGGTGCTGACGGTCTGGCGCATGACGCCCGGACTGGCCATCAATAGACGCGGACGCACCAGGCAGGTGAGGAGAAAAGCATGGCGGATCTGGCAGGTAAGGTGGTCGTCGTCACCGCGGCGGCGCAAGGCATCGGCCGGGCGAGCGCGCTGGCTTTCGCCAAGACGGGCGCGACCGTTCACGCCACCGATATCAACGAGCCGCTGTTGGCCGAGCTGGGCAAGACGCCTGGCATCAAGATACGCAAGCTCGATGTGCTGAACGATGCGGCCGTCGCTACTGCCTTCGCCGAGATCGGCCAAGTCGACGTGCTGTTCAACTGCGCCGGTTTCGTCCATGGCGGCTCCATCCTCGAGATGAAGGACGAGGATCTCGACTTCGCGCTCGACCTCAATGTCCGTTCGATGATCCGCACCATCCGCGCCGTGCTGCCCGGCATGCTGGAGCGCGGCGACGGCTCGATCATCAACATGGCCTCGCTGGCAAGCTCGCAAAAGGGTGTGCCGAACCGCTTCGTCTACGGACTGACCAAAGCAGCCGTGGTCGGCCTGACCAAGGCGGTTGCCGCCGATTATGTCGCCAAGGGCATACACTGCAACGCGATCTGCCCGGGCACGGTCGAAAGCCCGTCGCTTCAGGACCGCATGCATGCCCAGGGCGACTATGAGGCAGCGCGCGCGGCCTTCATCGCCCGCCAGCCCATGGGCAGGCTTGGCACGCCGGAGGAGATCGCCGATCTCGCCGTCTACCTTGCCGGCGCAACCTACACGTCGGGGCAGGCCTATAATATCGATGGCGGCTGGTCGATCTGACGAGAGGCTCGGATATCGGTGGGGCGGTCGGATCGAAACGTCTGAAAATCTCGACGATTTGGTCGGCATAGCAGCGAGGCTTGCTTGCCGTGGACGGGGTCGGCAACTACGGTCCGCTGGCTTCGATGGGAATTTGCAAAACCGGCCCTTGGCCGCAAGGTGGAGAACGTTGAGATGAAGTTGTTGCGCTATGGCGAAGCTGGCTGCGAAAAGCCCGGCCTGCTCGATGCGGATGGGACGATCCGCGACCTTTCGGCTCATGTCGCCGACATCGCCGGCACGGCGCTCCATCCGGCCTCGCTGGAGATGCTTTCGAAGCTCGATCCGAAGTCGCTACCGGTGGTTCCCGGCAAGCCGCGCCTGGGCGCCTGCGTCGCCGGCACCGGCAAGTTCATCTGCATCGGCCTGAACTATTCCGATCACGCCGCCGAGACCGGCGCCACCGTGCCGCCGGAGCCGATCATCTTCATGAAGGCAAGCTCGGCGATCGTCGGGCCCGATGACGACGTGCTGATCCCGCGCGGCTCGGTCAAGACCGACTGGGAAGTCGAGCTCGGCGTGATCATCGGCAAGACGGCGAAGTATGTCTCGGAGGACGACGCGCTGGATTATGTTGCCGGCTACTGCGTCGCGCATGACGTCTCCGAGCGTGCCTTCCAGGCCGAGCGCCAGGGCCAGTGGACCAAGGGCAAGTCGTGCGACACCTTCGGCCCGACCGGGCCATGGCTGGTCACCAAAGACGAGGTCGCCGACCCGCAGAACCTGAAGATGTGGCTGACCGTCAACGGCAAGACGATGCAGAACGGCTCGACCAGGACCATGGTCTTTGGCGTGAAATATCTGGTCGCCTATCTCAGCCAATTCATGTCGCTGCATCCCGGCGACATCATCTCCACCGGCACCCCGCCCGGCGTCGGCCTCGGCATGAAGCCGCAGGTGTTCCTGAAGCTCGGCGACGTCGTCGAGCTCGGCATCGAGGGATTGGGCCAGCAGAAGCAGACCTTCAAAGCGGACGAGTAAGGTGCGACTATCCCTTCTCCCCTTGTGGGAGAAGGTGGATCGGCGCGCAGCGCCGAGACGGATGAGGGGTGCTCCAGCGGAGTGCCGCCTTGAAGATTGAAGATATCCCACGCTTCATTCTGCCGCGACGAGATCCTTCCAACCCCCCTCATCCGGCCGCTTCGCGGCCACCTTCTCCCACAAGGGGAGAAGGGGAAGCCGGCGCTACTTCAGCACCTTCCCATCCGCCCCAAACCGATACGTCTTCGCCGCATCCGGGGTCGCGTAAAGAGTCGCGCCCGGCTCGGCGTTGTAGACGCCGAAGATGCGCACGGTGATCAGCCCGGCCTTCTCGCAGTCGAGATAGAGATTGGTGTCGGCGCCGAGATGCTCGGCATGCACGACCGTGCCTTTCCAGGCGCCCGACGTCGCGTCGACGGTGACGTGCTCCGGCCGCACGCCGATGGTCTTGGCCGTCTCGCCCAGCCTGGCGCCGTCGATGAAATTCATCTTCGGCGAGCCGATGAAGCCGGCGACGAATTCGTTGGCCGGCGAATTGTAGAGCTCCATCGGACTGCCGATCTGCTCGATGCGGCCGGCGTTGAGCACCACGATTTTGTCGGCCAGCGTCATCGCTTCGACCTGGTCGTGGGTGACGTAGATCATCGTCGCCTTCAGCCGCCGGTGCAGCTGCGCGATCTCAAGTCTGGTGTTGACGCGCAACGCGGCATCGAGGTTAGACAATGGTTCGTCGAAGAGGAACAGCTTCGGCTCGCGCACCACGGCGCGGCCGATGGCGACGCGCTGGCGCTGGCCGCCCGACAGTTCCGCCGGGCGCCGCTCGAGATAGGGCTCCAGCGACAGCATCGCGGAGGCGATCTTGATGCGCCGCTCGATCTCGGCCGCCGGCGTGCCGGCCTGCTTCAGGCCAAGCGCCATATTGTTCTTCACCGTCAGATGCGGGTAGAGCGCATAGGTCTGGAACACCATGGCGATGCCGCGTTTGGCCGGCGGCGTGACGGAAACGTCCGTGCCGTCGATCAGCACGCGGCCGGAGGTCGAATCTTCCAGGCCGGCGATGACGCGCAGCAGCGTCGATTTTCCGCAGCCGGACGGGCCGACGAAGACGACGAACTCGCCGTCCGTCACCTCGAGATCGATGCCCTTCAGCACCTCGATCGGCCCGAAAGCCTTCTTCACATTCTCGATCTTCAGCGAGCCCACGGCGTCGTTCCTGTTCTAGAGTTTCACGGCGTTGCCGCTGCGCACGCTCTCGTCGGCGGCAAGGCAGACGGCGAGCGATTTCACGGCATCGTCCATGTGGCGGGTGAGGTCGATGTTTTCGCGGATGGCCTTGAGCAGGAAGGCCTGTTCGAGGTCGCAAAGCTCCTGGTGGCCCGGTTCGCCTTCCATCGACAGCAGTTGGTCCTCCCGGGCGAATTTGCCGTCCGGCCCAGTCGCCGCGCTATGCAGCCTAATCGTCGAGGTCTTGGTATGGGTGTCGATGTCGTCGGACCTGACGCCCTCCTTCATCACGATCGAGACGCAGCCCTTCGGCGACATGACGTCCTTCACGAAGAAGGCCGTTTCCGAGATCATCGGCCCCCAGCCGGCCTCGTACCAGCCGACCGAGCCGTCCTCGAACAGCACCTGCAGGTGCCCGTAATTGTACATCGAGGGCGCCACCTCGTCGCTCAGCCGCACCCCCATGCCGCGTACTTCGACGGGTCTCGAGTCGGTGATCTGCAGCATCACGTCGAGATAATGCACGCCGCAATCGACGATCGGCGACGTCGTCTGCATCAGCTGCTTGTGCGTCTCCCAGGTGTGGCCGGAGGATTGCTGATTGAGGTTCATGCGGAAGACATATGGGCCGCCGAGCTTACGCGCCTCGGCGATCAGCCGCACCCAGGACGGATGGTGACGCAGGATATAGCCGATCACCAGTTTCTTGCCGTTGGCCTTCGCGGCATCGACGACTCGCTTTGCGTCGGCAACCGTGGTCGCCAGCGGCTTCTCGACGAAGACATGGCAGCCGGCCTCTAGGGCCCGCACCGCATAGTCGGCATGGCTGTCGGAATAGGTGGCGACCGCCGCGACATCCGGCTTCTCGTCCCGCAGCGCGTCGTCAAAGGAGCGCCTTATGCCGTAGCCGGCGAGCCCGTCCGGCAGCGGCACGTCGGAACGGTTGACGAGTGCGGCGATCTCGAAGCCTGGATTGCTGTGGTAGGCAAGCGCATGGCTGCGGCCCATATTGCCGAGGCCGGCGACGACTACGCGAAGAGGGGTTTTATCGCTCACCTGACTGCTCCATTTTTTCCTGAGAGGGTGAAGCGCAGCCCTATCAAAAGTTGGCTATTGCGGCTCACTTCACCGCTCCCGACGTGATGCCGCGGATCAGCTGCCGCGAGAAGATGACATAGAGGATCAGCACCGGCAGGATCGCCAGCGACAGCGCCGCCAGGATCGCGTTCCAGTTGGTGACGAACTGGCCGAGAAAGAGCTGCGCGCCGAGCGTCACGGTCTTGGTCTCCTCCGAAGGCGCCAGGATCAGCGGGAACCACAGATCGTTCCAGATCGGGATCATGGTGAAGACGGCGACGGTCGCCATGGACGGACGCACCAGCGGCAGCACCAGCCGGAAGAAGATCGTGTACTCCGACAGCCCGTCTATGCGGCCTGCATTCTTCAGGTCGCTGGACACCTGCTTCATGAATTCCGACAGGATGAAGATCGCCAGCGGCAGGCCTTGCGCGGTATAGACCAGGATCAGCGCCGTCAGCGAGTTGACCAGCCCGGTCGCCACCATCAATTGCAGGATGGCGACGGTGCCGAGACGGATCGGGATCATGATGCCGAGCGCCAGGTAGAGCCCCATCATCGTGTTGCCGCGGAAGCGGTATTCCGACAGCGCGAAGGCGGCCATCGCGCCGAACAGAAGCACGAAGAACAGCGAGGCGACGGTGACGACGAGGCTGTTCTGGAAATAGTGAATGAAGTCGCCCTGGCCGATCACCGTGGTGTAGCCGATCAGGTCGAAGGTCTTCGGCGTCGGCGGCGTCAGCGGCGCGCCGAAGATGCCCGCGCGCGACTTGAACGAATTCATCACCACCAGGATCACCGGAAACAGCGCGATTGCCGTGTAGGTCAGGAGGATCGCATGCGCGCCGATGGCGCGGGGAAGCGAACGTGTGGCTGTGCTCATGGTGCGCCTCAGAACTGGTAGCGACGCAGGCGCGTCTGCACGAGGAACAGATAGACGCAGACGCCGGCGAGGATGATCAGGAACATGATCGTGGCGATGGTCGCGCCCATGTTGGGATCGCCGACCTGCAGCTGGAAGCCGAAGAAGGCGCGGTAGAGGAAGGTGCCGAGGATGTCGGTCGAATAGTTCGGCCCGGCCAGCGCCCCTTGCGCCGTGTAGATCAGGTCGAACGCGTTGAAATTGCCGACGAAGGTCAGAATCGAGATGATGCCGATCGAGGGCAGGATCAGCGGCAGCTTGATCTTCCAGAACTGCGCCATGCCGGTGACGCCGTCGCATTCGGCCGCCTCGATCACCTCGTCGGGGATCGACAGCAGCGCTGCATAGATCAGCATCATCGGGATGCCGACGAACTGCCAGACCGAGACCAGGCTGAGCGCGGTGAGCGCATATTGCTCCTTGCCGAGCCACGGCGTGAAAAAGCTCTTCAATCCGACGAAATCCATCAGATGCGGCGCCACGCCCCAGATCGGCGACAGGATCAGCTTCCAGGCGAAGCCGACGATGACGAAGGACAGGATCGTCGGCACGAAGATCGCCGTGCGGTAGAAGGCGGTGAAGCGCAGCCGAGGGCTGGAAAGAAGCGCCGCCAGAAGCACACCGATCGGGTTCTGCACCAGCATGTGGATGATGAAGAACCAGACATTGTTCCTCAGCGCGTTCCAGAAATTCACCGACCAGTTCGGATCGCCGAACAGCGTGCGGAAATTGCCCAGTCCGACAAAGACCTGGGACTGCTCGATGTTGCGGAACAGCGAAAGCTGCAGCGTGCCGAACAGCGGCAGGATCATGAATGCGGTGTAGACCAGCACTGCCGGCGCCAGGAAGACGCCGACATGCCAGCGGATCGCTCTTTTCGGTCGCGTTTCTGCAGCCATGAGTTCGGTAGCCATGAGTTCGGTTCCCCGCCGTCTCTGGGTTCCAGGTCGGTTGATGCTAGCTGACGCCTCGATGCCCGGCTTGGCTGTCCCCTTGAGGAGAAAGACAAGGCCAGCGACAGATCGGCTCCGTCTTCCCCGCACGGCGAGGGTAAGGCCGGGAGGCTGCGCCGACAATCGCTATCGGGAACTGTTTGAATGCCGGCCGGGCCGAGCCCGGCCGGTATCGCAGTCGATGCCCTTACTTCGCCGGCTTGTACCAGCTGTCGAGACCGTCCTGCAGCTTCTTGGCCGCAGCTTCCGGCGTATCGGTGCCGTTGATCACATTGGCCGATTCGACCCAGGTCTCGTTCTCGAGGTTCGGCGTGCCGCGCGACAGGATCTGGTAGGTCGAGCGGATCGTCGACTTGCACTTGCCGCGCCAGGAGACGAACTCCTGCGCCAGCGGGTCTTCCATCTTCACCGGCGAGGAGTTCAGGCTGAAGAAGCCGGGCAGCGCGTTGGCGTAGATGGTGGCGAAATCCGGCGAGGCGACCCAGGAGAGGAACTTCTTGGCCTCTTCCGCATGCTTCGATGCCGCATTCAGGCCCATGCCGATGTCGGTGTGGTCGGAGATGTAGCAGGTGTCGCCGGCCTTCTCGACCGGCGGCGGGAAGGCGCCCATCTTGAACTGCGCCTGGGTGTTGAACAGGCCGATTTCCCACGAGCCGGCCGGGTAGATGGCGGCGCGGCCGAGCGTGAACAGGTTCTGGCTGTCCGGATAGGTCTGCGCCTCGAAGCCGTCGCCGAGATACGGCTTCCACTTGGCCAATTCCTTGAAGGGCTCGACCCACTGCGGATCGGTGAGCTTCTGCTCGCCCTTGATCAGCGCCTGGCGGCCTTCCTCGCCCTTCCAGTAGTTCGGGCCGACATTCTGGTAGCCCATGGTCGCGGCTTCCCAGAGGTCCTTGGTGCCCATCGCCATCGGGATGTAGGTTCCGTCCGCCTTGATCTTGTCGAGCGCGGCGAAGAACTCGTCGCGGGTCTGCGGCACCTTGATGCCGAGCTTGTCGAAGGCATCCTTGTTGTAGATGAAGCCGTGGATGACCGAGGCCATCGGCACGCAGAAGCTCGACTTGCCGTCGTCGGTCTGCCAGGCGGCCTTGGCGACGGGCGAGAAGTTCTCCATGCCAGGCAGCGAGCTCAGGTCGGCGAGGTTGCCCTTCTTGAACAGCTCTAGCGACTTGTCGAAGGGGCGGCAGGTGATCAGGTCGCCCGCCGAGCCGGCAGCGAGCTTGGCGCCGAGGGCCGCGTCGTATTCGGTCGGCGCCGAAGGCGCGAACACCACCTTGATGCCGGGGTTCTTGGCTTCGAAAGCCGGGATCAGCTTGTCCTTCCAGATGGTCAGGTCGTCGCCGCGCCAGCTTTCGATGTTGAGCGTCACGTCCTCGGCCAGCGCCATCCCGGTCGTGCCGAGGATGCTTGTGCCGAGCAGAAGGGCCGTCAGTAGTTTGGTCTTCATCTTCAGTCTCCCTGTTGACCTTTTTCAGGTTCGGTTTTGAGAACAGAGGCTCAGCGCCCCTTGCTCCCCTCGCAAGCCCGTTTCACCCCGATGGAAATCGGGATGAAAAGGGCCCTACCTCTTTGTTAGGGCATGATCTTTTCCGAAAAGCGGGTTCCACTTTTCGGGATCATGCCCCAGCGCGGAAAGCGCCGGCCTGAGCTTCTGGCCGGTTCCTTCCAGTATCTTCTCGGCCGCGTCGGCGCTGGCGGCGCCCGCGGCGAGCAGAATGGCGGTCTTGACGCTGCCGCCGCTCTCTTCGAGCAGGCGGGCGGCGTCGTCGCCGCTCTTGCCGCTGATGGCGGCGACCATGCGCACGGCACGGTCGCGCAGCTTGATGTTGTCGGCGGTGAGATTGACCATATAGCCGTCATGGACATGGCCGAGATGGATGGCAGTGAGCGTCGAAAGCATGTTGAGCGCGATCTTCTGCGCCGTGCCCGCGCCCATGCGCGTCGAGCCGGCGATCAGCTCAGGCGGCGTTTCGAGCAGGACGGCGACGTCGGCCTGCTCGAATAGGACGGCGCCCCGGTTGTTGGCAATCGCGATGGTGGCGGCGCCCCGGCGCCGCGCGTCCTGGAGCGCCTGAACCGCATAAGGGGTCGAGCCGCTGGCCGAGATGGCGATCAGGCAGTCGCCCTTGCCGATGGCGGCCGCGGCAACCGCCGCCGACGCTTCCCCGGTGTCGTCCTCCGGCCCGCCTGCCAGCGTGCGGAAGGCGTCGTCGCCGCCGGCGACGAGAATGGCGATGCGGTCGCGCGCAATGCCGAAGGTGCCCGGCAACTCCAGCGCGTCGGCCAGCGCCATCAAGCCGGAGCTGCCGGCCGCCGCATAGGCAAGCTTGCCGCCGCCCTTCAATTGCTTCGCGATGAGTTCGGCGGCAACGGCAATCGCCGGAATGGCGCCGTGCACGGCCTTGCCGGCCTCGATCTGGGCGTTGGCCAGGAACGCCAGAATGGTTTCGGGGGCCTGGACATCCAGCCCCTCGGCATTCTGGTGGAGCGCTTCGGTGCACGTCTCGGCCATGCATTTTCCTCCGATTGAGCGAACAATACCAAAAAAATACCACTTGTCCACACGCATTAATGAATTTCAGGCGGCGGACCTCCCTTGTCGGCAAATTGGCGTGATTTTTCAATAAAATGCGCCTTAATCTTTTTTGAACAAAAATTAACTCTTGGCTATTGGTATTTTATTGGTATTATCCGGCTCCGAGGAGAAATCGCGTGAAATTCGTGCTTGGCATCGATGGCGGCGGCACCAGCTGCAGGGCGGCCCTTGCGACCGTCGGCGGCGCCGTTGTCGGCCGCGCCAAGAGCGGCGCCGCCAACATCCGCACCGACCTCACCGGCGCCCGTGCCAACATTGTCGAGGCGGCCAGGCAGGCTTTTCTGGCCGCCGGCGCGGATCCGGAACTGATTCCCCAAACACCGGCCATTCTCGGTCTCGCCGGCGCCAATGTCGGCACCTACCGGCAGCAGCTCGAGGCGATCCTGCCCTTCAGCCGGAGTCGTGTCGAAACCGATGCCGAGATCGCGCTAGAGGGCGCGGTCGGGCCTAGTGACGGCGCCATGGCCATTCTGGGCACCGGCACCGCCTATATGGCGCGCAAGGACGGCAAGTCGCGCGCCATCGGCGGCTGGGGTTTCCAGGTCGGCGACCAGGGCAGCGGCGCCCGCATCGGCCGCGACCTGCTGGAACAGACGCTGCTTGCCTATGACGGCATCCGTCCGGGCTCGCCCTTGACCGACGCCATGCTCGCCGTCTTCCGCAACAATCCCGAAGACGTGGTGGAATTCACCACCAACGCCAAGCCGGGCGATTTCGGCGGCTTCGCGCCAAAGGTTTTCGAGCATGCCGAGAAGGGCGATCTCGTCGCCAATTTTATCCTCGCCAAGGCGGTCGCCGATGTCGAGGCCTCGCTCAACGCGCTCGAGCTTGCCGACCATGCTCCGCTCTGCCTGCTCGGCGGCCTGGCGCCGCTTTACGCGCCGCGCCTTTCGGCACGCTATCAGGCGCTGCTCAAGGCCCCGCTCGACGATGCGCTGGGCGGCGCCGTGCAGATGGCCGTGCGCATCTTTGCCAAGGGTTCGGAGGCCGCCCGATGAGCGCCGCCGACCAGATCTTCTCCATGCTGAAAGAATCCTCGCAGAGCGGCGCACCGCTCTATTTGCAGCTCAGGCGCAGCATCGAGGAAGCGGTCAATCGCGGCCTGATCGGTCCGGGCGACGCATTGCCCTCCGAGCGCGACATCGCCAGCAAGGCCGATATCTCCCGCGTCACAGTACGCAAGGCGGTGCAGGACCTGGTCAAGGGCGGCATCCTCGTTCAGCGCCACGGCTCGGGCACCTTCGTCGCGCCGCGCATGGAGCGTGTCGAGCAGTCGCTGTCGCGGCTCACCTCCTTCACCGAGGACATGGCGCGCCGCGGCATGAATGTGCGTTCGGTCTGGCTCGACCGCGGCCTCTATGCGCCGTCGCCGGACGAGATGATGGTGCTGGGCCTCTCCTCGACCGAGCTGGTGGCGCGCGTGGCGCGCCTTCGCATCGCCAACGACACGCCGCTGGCGATCGAGCGCGCGGCGCTCTCGGCCAGCGTCCTGCCCGATCCCGAAGCGATCGGCTCCTCGCTCTATGCGGCGCTGGAAACGACCGGCAATCGCCCGGTACGTGCCGTGCAGCGCATCTCCGCCACCAATCTCGGCGACGCCGATGCGCGCCTCTTGGAAGTGCCTCCGGGGGTTGCCGGACTGCAGATCGAGCGCATTTCCTATCTGGCGAGCGGCAAGGTGATCGAGTTCACCCGCTCGGTCTACAGGGGCGACGCCTATGATTTCGTCGCGGAACTCCGGCTGACCGGGCCGGGAGAGGAGCTCCGGCCATGAATGCCAGCACCACCCATATGCGGCGCGAGATCGACGAGATCCCTGAAGCGGCCGCGCGCCTTCTCGACGGCTCGTCCGCCATGTTGGCCGAGGCCGGTCGCGGCCTTCGCGAGCGGGATCCGCATTTCGTCGTCACCGTGGCGCGCGGCTCGTCCGACCATGCCGCGACCTTCATGAAATATGCCGTCGAGCTGACGGCAGGCCTGGCAGTCGCCTCCGTTGGGCCGTCGATCGCGTCGATCTATGGCGCCAGGTTGAGGCTCCGAGGCTCGGCCTGCCTGGCGATCTCGCAGTCGGGCAAGAGCCCCGACATCGTTGCCATGGCCGAAACGGCAAGGGCCGGAGGCGCGCTCACCGTCGCCATCACCAACACGGCGGACTCGCCGCTGGCGCGGGCCTCCGACTATGCCATCGATATCTTGGCCGGACCTGAGCGCAGCGTCGCGGCCACCAAGACCTTCGTCAATTCGGCCGTCGCCGGCCTTGCGCTGATGGCGCATGCCACCGATGACCAAGCATTGATCAAGGCGCTCGCCGGCCTTCCCGGCCATTTCGAGAAGGCGATCGCCTGCGACTGGATGGCGCTCGCCGGCGCTCTGGAGAACCCGCAATCGCTGTTCATCCTCGGCCGCGGCCCGTCCTTCGCGATCGCCAGCGAGGCGGCGCTGAAATTCAAGGAAACCTGCGCCATGCATGCCGAGGCCTACAGCGCCGCCGAGGTCATGCATGGGCCGCTGGCGCTGGTCGGTCCGGGTTTTCCGGTCCTGGCGCTTGCCGCCCGTGATGCGTCCGAACCCTCGGTCGCCGAGGCGGCCGACGGATTGACGGCCAAGGGCGCCGCCGCCTTCATCACATCCGACAAGGCGAAGGCCGCGCGGCTTCTTCCCCATGTCGCCACCGGCCACCCGCTGACCGATCCGCTGCCGCTGATCGTGTCCTTCTACGGCTTCGTCGAGGCCTTCGCGCGCCATCGCGGCCTCGACCCCGATGCGCCGCGCAACCTGCGCAAGGTGACGGAAACCGTATGAGCGACCGTTTCGCACTCACCGGCGCCCGCATCTTCGACGGCGCCGACTGGCATGACAACGCCGCCCTCGTCGTCAAGGGCGACGTGGTCGAGGCCATCCTGCCCGCCGGGGCGATTCCGTCCGGCGTTTCGGCGGTCGAGACCGGCGGCGGCCTGCTGGTGCCCGGTTTCGTCGACATCCAGGTCAATGGCGGCGGCGGCGTGATGCTCAACGACCATCCCGACGTCGCCTCGATCGAGACCATCTGCCGGGCGCACGCGCCCTTCGGCACCACCGCGCTGCTGGTGACGCTGATCACCGACACGCCGGCGATCACCGCCGCCGCCATCGCCGCCGGCGCCGAGGCCGCCCGGGAAAAGGCGCCGGGCTTCCTCGGGCTGCACCTGGAAGGGCCGCATCTCTCGGTAGCCCGCAAGGGCGCGCATGATCCGGCGCTGATCCGGCCGATGACCGACGCCGACCAGGCGGCGCTGATCGCGGCGCGCAGTGAGCTTCCCGTCCTGCTCACCACGATCGCGCCGGAATCGGTCGAGCCGGCCCGTGTCGCGGCGCTGGCCAAGGCCGGCGTCGTCGTCAGCCTCGGCCATAGCGATACCGACTACGCGACGGCAACCGCCTTCGCTGAAGCCGGCGCCACGGTGGTCACGCACCTGTTCAACGCCATGAGCCAGATCGGCAACCGCGAGCCGGGCCTGGCCGGTGCGGCGATCGACACCGGCGGCCTGTATGCTGGGATCATCGCCGACGGCATCCATGTCCATCCGGCGACGATTATGCTTGCGCTGCGCGGCAAGCAGGGGCCTGGCAAGATCGTGCTGGTCACCGACGCCATGGCGACGATCGGCACCGACATGACATCGTTCACGCTCAACGGCCGCACCATCTACCGCAAGGACGGGAGCCTACGGCTTGCCGACGGCACGCTGGCCGGCGCCGATCTCGACATGATTTCCGCCGTGCGCTACGTCCATCGCGTCGTCGGCCTGGAACTCGACGAGGCTCTGCGCATGGCCTCGCTCTATCCGGCCGAGGCGATCGGCCAGGCCCACCGCCTCGGCCGCTTCGCCAACGGCACCGCCGCCGACATTGTTGGGCTGTCGAAGGACTTGGATGTCAGGAACGTCTGGATCGGCGGCGAGAAGGCGTTTGGAGCGTAGGCCTTCGCGGTTTTCGTCATCCTCGGGCTTGACCCGAGGATCCATTCCGCGACCTCTGCCGCAGAGCGCATTGGCGCAGAATTCTGTAACCGTTGCAACACCTTAGCGTCACGGAATGGATCCTAGGGTCTGCGCGCGTCGCTTCGCTCCTTGCTTCGCCCTAGGATGACGACGCAGTGCTGTTAGCCGGCTGTATAGATATCCTTATACGCCTCGCGCAGCACATTCTTCTGCACCTTGCCCATCGTGTTGCGCGGCAGTTCGTCGACGAAGATCACCTGCTTCGGATGCTTGTATTTCGCCAGTCGTCCGGCGATGGCGCCGGTAATGTCGGCGGCGCTGATCGCCGAGCCCGGCTTGCGCACCACCACCGCGGTGACGCCTTCGCCGAAATCGGGATGCGGCACGCCGATCACCGCGCTTTCGGTGACACCGTCGAGCGCGTCGATCTCGCTCTCGATCTCCTTCGGATAGACGTTGTAGCCGCCCGAGATGATCAGGTCCTTGCCGCGCCCGACGATGTGGACATAGCCGTCGGCATCGATCAGGCCGAGGTCGCCGGTGATGAAGAAGCCGTCGTCGCGGAACTCGGCCTTTGTCTTTTCCGGCATGCGCCAATAGCCGGCAAAGACGTTCGGGCCCTTGACCTCGATCATGCCGATCTCGCCCTGGGGAAGCGACTTGCCGTTCTCGGGATCGGTGATGCGCAGCGAGACTCCGGGCAAGGGGAAGCCGACCGTGCCCGGGCGCCGCTCGCCGTCATAGGGGTTGGACGTGTTCATGTTGGTCTCGGTCATGCCGTAGCGCTCGAGGATGGCGTGGCCGGTGCGCTCGCGCCAGGCCTTGTGCGTCTCGGCCAAGAGCGGCGCCGAGCCGGAGATGAAGACCCGGATCGTCTTCGCCGCCTCGCGTGTCAGGCCGTCCTGTTGCAACAGCCGCACATAGAAGGTCGGCACGCCCATCAAAGCCGTCGCGCGCGGCATCAGCGACAGAATGCGCGCGGGATCGAATTTTTGCTCAAAAAACATTGTCGCGCCGGCCATCAAGACGACGTTGGTGGCGACGAACAGGCCGTGTGTGTGGAAGATGGGCAGCGCGTGGATCAGCACGTCGTCGGCGCCGAAGCGCCATTGCTCCACCAGCACGCGCGCGTTGGAGGCGAGGTTCTCGTGGCTGAGCATCGCGCCCTTGGAACGGCCGGTCGTGCCGGAAGTGTAGAGGATCGCGGCAAGATCGTCCGGCCCGCGCGCGACATCGCTGAAATCCGTCGCCTGTCGCGAAGCCTGGCTGGCCAGCGTTCCCTGTCCGTCGCGGCCAAGCGTCAGCACCGTGGCGCCGATCGCCACGGCAAGCGGTTCGATGCCCGAAAGACGGTCCGGATCGCAAACGATCAGTTTCGGCTCGGCATCACGGAAGAAATAGTCGAGCTCGGGCAGCGTGTAGGCGGTGTTGAGCGGCAGGAAGACCGCGCCGGTGCGTAACGAGGCGAGATAGAGCAGCATCGCCTCCGGGCTCTTCTCGACCTGGACCGCGACCCGGTCGCCGGGCTCGACGCCGGCCTGCGCGAGGGCATGCGCCAGCTGCGCCGACTTCGCCACCATGTCGCCATAGGTGATCGAACGGCCGTCATCCGTCTCCATCAGCAGCCGGCCGGGCGCCGGCATGCGGGAACGGAAAGCGCTGAAGAGATGATTGGTCATGAAATGTCCTCAGGGCGGACGAAGGCCGAATGGCGCATGCCTTGCGCTCGCCTGAGCGAATACCAGATTTGGCGCCCGGAGCAAAAACTGCGTTGATTTTTCGATCGGCTATTTACGGCCGCGTTGGGACTTGCCGGCCCCCGGATCATAACCCTGGGCGAGGCGTTCCATGCACATCGCCGCGGTGAGGCGGTAGTGATTGAGAAGCGCCTCGACCGCGCCGTCGGCGTCGCCGTCCAGCGTGCGTTCGGCGATGATGCGGTGCTCGCCGAGATCGTCGCGCCCCGTGCCTGGCGCGTTTTGCGCGATCAGGCGGTAGCGCGAGGCCTGGTCGGAGAGCTGATCGCAAAAGCCGATCAGCCAGTGCGACCTGCAGGCCGCGATCAGGGCGCGATGGAAGGCGCGGTGCAGCTTTTCCCATTCTGGATTGTTGGTTGCCGGGTCATCCGGCAGGCGGCGCTCGGCGCGCGCCAGGCGGTGCAGGGCAAGCACCAGTTGCTCTTCCCATTCTGCGGTTCGGTGCGCAATGGATTCGCGCAGCGCCCGCTCCTCCAGCCAGCAGCGCGTACGCGTCAGCTCCTCCAGTTCCGCGGCGCTGACCGGCATCAGGAAGAAGCCGCGTTGGTCGTGACGGCCGAGCAGGCCCTCGGCGGCCAGGCGGTTGAGCGCCTCGCGCACCGGCGAGGCGCCGGCGCCATAGCGGGAAACGACCCACTCGACACGCAGTTTCGTCTCGGACTCCAGGGCTCCGCGCAGCAAGTCGTCGCGGAGTTGCTGGTAGACCGAACTGGCAAGCGTGCTTTTGGCGCCCTTGCTCTCGCCCGGCTCGGTGCTTCCGTTTGTCAATCGAACTCCTGTTGCTTTGCCCCTGGTTCGCCAGGGCCCCGCGGCGAAGCAATTCCCGTACATGTATCATACAGCCGGGCAATGAGGTGTCTCAAGCGGAAGATGATGATATTCGACTTTAAGACAAGCGGATCGTCTATTTATTGAACAAAGTAGAATCTCAGGGAAAAGTCGATGTTCCTGCGTCGCTTCATAGAATGAACAATCGTTCGATCCCTGTCGCGGTTGTACAACTCCCGCGAGGCTCGCACCGTTATATGTTTAACTGGCGGCCCTGTCGGCAGCCGTTCGAATTGCTTCGATATTTGCCCTATAGGCTTCGACGCTGCCGCCCTTGAAGACTGCGGCGCCCGCTACCAGCACATTGGCTCCGGCCGCGGTCACCAGGGGCGCGGTTTCGGCCGAAACACCGCCGTCGATCTCGATGTGGATCGGCCGGCTTCCGATCAGCGCCTTCACGCGTTTCACCTTGTCGACGATCGCCGGGATGAAGGCCTGTCCGCCGAAACCGGGATTGACCGTCATGATCAGGATCAGGTCGAGCCGGTCGAGCACATATTCGATCGCCGTTTCCGGCGTTGCCGGGTTGAGCGAGACGCCTGCCTTCTTGCCGAGGTTCTTGATGGTTTGGAGCGAGCGGTCGAGATGTGGCCCGGCCTCGGCGTGCACCGTCATGCCGTCGCAGCCCGCTTCGGCGAAGGCCGCCAGGTAAGGATCGGCCGGCGCAATCATCAGATGGCAATCGAAGAAGGCCTTGGTGCGGTTGCGGATCGCTTTGATCACCGGCGGGCCGAAGGTGATGTTGGGCACAAAATGACCATCCATCACGTCGAGATGGATCCAGTCGGCGCCGGCCGCCGCGACGGCCTCGACCTCGTCGCCCAGCTTCGAAAAATCCGACGCCAGCACCGATGGCGCGATCAGGGTCTTCTTGCTCATGGCGCAAATTCTCCCGGCGGTCCTGTGCGCGTGGTCGCGCCTGTCAGGGCGATTGCCTAGAGCAATTCCAGGAAAAGTGCGAGCGCTTTTCCGTCCGGAATTGCGTGAAAACAAAGAGATAGGGCGTTTCACCGTTTCCGTAAAACGGTGAAACGCGCTGGACCATGATCCGGCCAGGGGGAAGCATGTTTAGGGCAGGTGCATTAGCCCGCCTGACATAGGGCTTTCTTCGATGTGGAAAAGAAAACCCGCCGGATCGCTCCGGCGGGTCCTGGTCTTCAGCCAAGATTACGGCTTGAAGTTCTGGATGTTGGCGCCCGCCGGATCCTGCAGCATGCGCCGCGGCTGGCGCTGCGGCACCAGTTGCTGCAGCACATTCGGGTTGAGCAGGATGCCGGGGTTGATCTCGATGTCCGGCTGCCTGCGGATCGGGTAGCAATCCGGATACTGTCCGGCCGTTCCGGCCGGGCAGCGCCGCCGGGTGAAAACCGGCTGGCACTGTCCGTCGATGAACTCCGCACCCGGTGCGCATTCCACCGACGCCTTGCGGCAGGCGCCGTTGCGGATTTCGGTCCCGCGCGGGCAGACGCA
Source organism: Mesorhizobium sp. Ca11 (assembly GCF_020165275.1). Lineage (NCBI taxonomy): Bacteria > Pseudomonadati > Pseudomonadota > Alphaproteobacteria > Hyphomicrobiales > Phyllobacteriaceae > Mesorhizobium > Mesorhizobium sp. Ca11. The sequence continues at coordinate 181,373 of NZ_JAIUHU010000010.1, forward strand.
GTCACCCCGCTTGTTGTGGACCTGGCCGCGAATGGCGCACTGCTCCTGGCTCGGCTTCGGCCGCTGGCAGGCCTTGCCCCGCGCCACCAGGCCGTCCGGGCAGGCGCAGTTGCCGTTGGCGTCGCGCAGCTGGCCGCGGACCGGGCACTGCTTCGACACGATCGGCCGGCAGGCGCCGCCGCGCACCTCCATGCCACTCGGGCAGACGCAATCGCCATCGGCGTTGCGGGACTGGCCGCGGATACGGCACTGGGCGGGCGGCTCCCTGTCAGGCACGCAAGCCTTGGCGGCACGGTCGAGATGCGTGCCTTTCGGGCAGACGCAGCCGTCCGTCGTCAGCACTGCGCCACGAATCGTGCATTTTGGCGGGACGACCTGGCACACGCCGTTCACCAGCTCGCCGCGGCGGCAGACGCAGTTGCCGTTCTGGTCGCGGTACTGGCCGGGACGCAGCGTGCATTGCGGCTCCTGCGGCTCTTCGCCCCGCACGCATTTGCCGTTCTCCAGCTCGGTGCCGCGCGGGCAGACGCAGCGTCCGTCCTCGGTGCGGATCTGGCCCTGCAGCAGGACGCAACGCTGCGGCAGCGGCAGAAGCTTGCTGCCACCGGACGAGCATTGGCCGTCACGGAAGATGGTGCCTTCCGGACAGACACAACGGCCGGCCGAGTTCAGCACCATTCCATACAAGCACTGGTTCTTAACCTCTCGGCTGACGGTGAAGGGATGGCACGCATAGGCCTTGCCGCGATCGCCCTGCATGCCGCTCGGCGTGCGCGACAGCACGTCGCCGCCGCTTTGCACCGGCGTGTTCGGCGAGAGCACGCCGACGCAATTCTGTCCCGTGACCGTGCCCTTGAGATCGGCAAGCCGCCTGTCGTCGGGAAGGGTCACGGTGACATGGTGCTTGCGGCTTTCCCCGGCGCCGAGCGCCAGGTTGGCGATGCAGGACGCCGGCAGCGTCGCCGGCTCCGGCGAGCAGCCGAAAGGCGGCTCGATCGCGGTGATCCGGACGCCTTCCAGCCTGCCGATGCCGTCGATGCCGATCGCATCGCCGATGCGGACCGGGCCGGAGAAGGGGGTAGGCCCATCGTTCGTGATGGTGATCTCGAATGAGCAGGGCTCTCCCGGCCGGCACTCGGCATCGCCGGTCTTCTCGACGCGGATGGTCGAGCCGCCGCCGCCTTTCGCGCAGGCCTGGCCGATCGGGTAGACGATATCGTCCCCCGGCGCCGGCCCGTAGGAGCCGCGCGCGCAATTCTCAAACGCGCCGTTGCCGCTCACCGTCACGTCGAAGTGCCGGCTGGTTCCGGGCGTCATCACGGCGCCGGGAATCTGGCACGACAGCGTGTTGGCAGGCACCGGTCCGCAAGCCCAGTCCGCACCGTCGGGGGTGACGCTCTGGATTTGCACAGGCGCTCCGCCCGACACCAGCGTGGCGGCATCGTTGACCCGCACCGGGCCGGTGGGGGCGGCGATGCCGACATTGGTGACGGTGATGCGGCAGGAAACAACCGCAGCGCCGGCAAGCGAGCCATCGCAGGTCTTGGCGATGCGCAGTCCGGCCTGGCCGCCATTCGGATGGCGGATGCGCTCGGTGGCGCAGGCCTTGTTGTTGGCGAGGTTGACCTCGCCGGCAATGCCCTTCACCTCGGCGCAGTTCTCCACCGTGTCCGGCCGGTAGTTCGCCGGCATCACCGCTCTGACGACGATCGGCGTCGAGGCGCCCGGAGGCAGCGAGATGCCGGCATTGTCGCAGCGGAACTGGCCAGGGCCGTTCGGTCCGCAGGTCCATGGCGGGCTCGGCCCGAAGGTCGACGAGGTCGGCGCGCCGCCGGGGTAGGTGTCGATCACGGTCAGCGGCCCGTTATAGGTGCCGGTGCCGTTGTTGATGATGTCGATCACGAAAGTGCAGGCGCCGTCCGGCGTGCAGACCGGGGTACGGGCGCGCTTCTTAAGGATCAGGTCGACCTTCTTCTCGACCGGCGGATTGCACTGCGGATCGCGATCGCCGCGGCGGCAGATCGGGATCGAGGCGCAGCCGCGGTCGTTCTGCTGGCTGCCGAACAGCGGCTTGCCGCTGGCCTGGTAGTCATAGGCGGCGCAGTTGCGCAGCACGCCGCCTTGCCAGCCGCCCGCCGGCTTGAAGCCGAGCTTGAGGTTGACGGAGGCGCCGGGGTTGAGCGTAGTCGCCGGATAGGTGCAGGTCATCGGCGGCGTGCCGGGCGCGCAGACCCAGGGCGCGTTCGGCCCGGAGGTCAGCACTGAGCCTGCCGGCAGCGTCACCTCGTCGAGCACGATCTTGCCGTTATAGGGCGCGTCGCCGACATTGGTGACGGTGATGGTGAAGTCGCAGCCGCCGGCCATCGTGCAACGCGGCACGTCCGCATGTTTTTCGACCTTGAGGTCAGGCTCCTTGTCCTTCGGCGGGCATCTCAGGTCACGCGGGACGACGATGTCGATCACCTGCGTGCAGCAGAGCCCCCAGCCTTCCTTCGGCCCGGCATAGGTCTCGATGCCGGTGACGACGAGGTGGATGGTTTCGCCGGGCGAAGCGCCGATGATCTTCCAGTTCAGCACGCCGCCGCCGATCGGCACCTTCTGCATGTCGGGAACGATGCTGACGCCGGGCGTCGTCGTCGACACCTGCACCCATTTGTCGCCCATCTCCGGGCCGACCGGCATATGATAGATGAAGGCGCCGCCGCCTGGCACGCAATCGACCGTGCCGCGCTCGACTTTGAAACATTCCTTGCCGGGAGGTGGTGGCGGCGGGTTGCACTTGATCAAGTCGATCTTGATCGAGGTCTTCACGCCGGTCAGGAAATCACCGTCGTCCGGTCTGTCCGGATCCTGCGAGTGGATCGTTGTTGCCGGACCGCCCCTGAAGGCCACCTCGATCTCACCCTGGTTGTCGACCGTCGTCGGCACGGGAAAGGTCGCGTGGTCTATCCTGGCGGTGATGCGGAAGGTGATGACGCGTTCGTTCGCAGCACCCGCGCCATCAAGGTTGGCAGCGCTGATGCGGAAGTTGGAAACGCTGGCCGTGTCGTTCGGGCTGTCCGACGTGCCGATTGAAGCAGCGGGCAGCGCTCCGCCGGAGGCGCTGGTGCCGTCGCCGGAGACATCGACGCCGACAATCTGCAGGCCGTGCGGCAGCTGGTCCTTGAAATCGAGCCTTGTCGCTTTGAGCAGGGCGGCCACGCTTGGGCGGTCGAAGTCCTGCGGGTCGCCATGGATGCCGAAGCTCAGGACATATTCGACCGTATCGCAGCTTTTCTGGCTGCCTTTCTTGGTGAAGAAGGGCACGATCCGCGCGAGCTCCGCATTGATACCGCGTGACGCCGGATTGGCGGCCTGATTGGTCTTGGCCGGAGCCTGGTCCTGGGCGAGCGCCGGCAGTGCCGGCATCATGGCGACCGCGATACCGGCCGCCATCAGCCAGCGCGCGCCGCGCCTGGCATATGACAGGGGTTTCATGATCGTCTCCATGACGGGTTTCGGGTTGCTCGAAACGAAGCGGGAAAGGGCGAGATTGCTCATCTGTCCCTCCCTCAACGTTCGCAGCTGACGGCTGGCGTTCTGAGCGGCAGCGTCATCTTGCAGCAAGGATAGTAGCCACCCTTGTCCTGGTCGGACTTGCGGTAGAAGCAGAGCCCGACATTGACGGTGTCGCCCGGATCATGGCCGGTGATGTCGATCGTGTAGGGCTTGCCCGGAACATGCGACATGGGGGTTGATACCCCGACGCCGGGCGTCCTGGACTGCGCCTTGATCGAATCGCCGCCAAAGCCGGCATGGTCATGGAGATAGAGTTCGGCCTGAAGCCCGCGTGGCGTGCAGTAGTAATGCACGTCCTCGACATCCATGCAGGGCGGCAGGTTGCCGGGCGGCGGGAAGTCCGGCGGATAGAACGGAGGCAGATAGCCGCCGCCGGGGATTTCCTCATAGTAGCCGGCGCGGCCCTCACAGGGGCGCCAGACCCTTACGTCGCCGACATGGCCTTGGACGTCCGGGTCTTCGAAATAGCCGTCGAAGTCGACGAACCATGAACCGAAGGGCGGAACGTTCGCCGGCTTGACCAGCGCGCTTGGCGTCAGCTGGACGCCATGCACGGCAAGCGGCCCGCCGGCGGCGAGGCGCTCGGCAAGTTCGGGATTGTCGCGCAACTTGTCGCCGGTGTTGACGACGGTGTCGGTGCAAACGGAAGTGTCGAGATTGCCTTCGGCGTCATAGCGATATTGCAGGTCGACGCCGCCGGCCGACTGCCGGTTGCCCTGCGGGAAGCCGACGGCATATTCCTGCGGCACCTCGACCCAGGCCGATTCCGTTGCCGGATCGTCCGGATCCTCGCGCCAGTAGCGTATCAGCTCGCCTTTGCCGGAATCGGCGAAGCGGCTGTAATCGTAGCGGTTCTCGACCGGGCCGCGCTGGGCGAGATACATGAAGCCCTTATTGTCGAAGGCGATGTCGGTGACGGCATAGTCCTGGTCCGCCTTGACCGTCAGTTCCCAGCGCGGACCGCCGGCAAAGCCTCCGTCGCTCGCGATGCCGACCGACCAGATTTCGGCCTTCTCGCCGACGGAATAGTAGAGCCGGCCACCATGATAGGCGACGGCCCAGACCCGGCGCGCATCCTGCGTGTAGCCCCAGGTCGCGGGGTCTTCGCTATCGAAAGCGGCAGCCTGGATGTCCATCACGGCGGTGTCGTCGGCGACCGGGGCTAATCCATGCGCGGGGCGCCCGGCGACGCCATGGTCGAAGCTGTCGATCAGATTGCCCTCGATATCGATGCGATGAATGAGTCCGGTATCGAGATCCGAAGCGAAGAACTGGCGATGGGTAGCATCGAAGGCGAGGTTGCCGATGCCCGGCCCGCTGTTGGTATCGATGTCGGCGAATTTGGAGACGGCGCCCGTGATGCCGTCGATCTTCCAGATCGTGCCTGGTCCGCCGCCATTCTCGGTGCCGAACTGACCCTGCATGAAAGTGGCGCCCGCGGTGCCGCGGCGCTGCCGTTCCGGCCTGCCGTCATGGTCGGCGTCCGGCGTGACGATCTCGACGCCATGCAGCGAGGTCGCAGCCGCGTAGAGGTTGGGAACGCCTGAGGGCACGCCGTCGCGCACGCCATCGTCATAGGCGAGGCCGAACACCTCGCCGATCTGCCCGGCCGTCACCTCGAAGGGCGGCCGCGTGTTGACGAGTTGGCCGGAAGCGGGCCCGCCGAGATGCGAGACGTCGAAAATGCGCAAGGATGCGCGGGACGTATCGATGAAGGTCTCGTCGACCGGGTCGACGCCGGGGGGCAGACCCAGATCGAAATCGGGAATGGTGGTGCCGGGGAAGCCGGTGACCGCCATCGATCCGGGATAGATGATCTGCGTTTCCTGCGCCTTCGCAACGCCGAGCCACAAGCCGGCGGACAGCGCCAAAGCCAGAATTCCGCCGCTTGTTGCGATTGCGCGGCGCAAACGGCGGCCACGGGAACGCAGGAACGAGCCGCGAACGCCAGACATTGAACTCCCCCCGAAGCCGCTGGAAGGAACGTCCGCCTCTACCGCGCCAACCAGGGCAAGGCGCGGCGTTGCGGCACGTTCTTCCCCGTTCGAATTGTCTGTTTTCCTCTTGGCGACGATACGCCGGCTGCTGGGCAGGGTCAACGGAATCAGCCGGAAGCCCAGCGCGTCGACCCCTTCCCGAAGGGGGTGATCGCGCTGGATTCCCGTTGTTCCCGGAGACCGCGAAGTCTCTGGGTTTCTGGTCATGGCGGCTTTCCTTTCCGGGCCGCGCCATTGCGGCGCCTGGCCGTCAGTCGCTGGCCGGCATGGAAAGGTTCATGGGAGGATAGCGGGGTGGAAAGTGTTTGCGGTCGCCAGGGGCGTTACCAGATCCAGTCGCCCCGGCCGAGCGCCGATACCGCCTCGACGATGCGGGTGAAGCTCGTCCGTGCCCGGCCGATCATGTGGCGGCCTCTGAGGTAGCCATGCACCAGGCCCGGCTCCTCGAACCAGGCGGCGCGCCCGCCGGCCGCGATGACCCGGTCGCGATAAGCCTCGCCGTCGGATGACAGCGGGTCGCACTCGGCGGTGATTAGCACCGTCGGCGGCAAATAGGCGAAATCGGCGTCGGCCAGCGGATAGAGCGTGATGTCGCCGGTCTGGTCGATGCCGCCGGTGCGGATATGCTTGTAGAAGTGGAGATCGCGCACGGTCAGCATCGGGGCCTCGGCATGGGTGACGTAGGAGCCGCGCGAATGGTCGCCGCCGAGCCCGGGATAGATCAGCATCTGGCCGGCCGGCTTCTTTTCATGGCCGCGCGTCGCATGCGCTACCGCCGCGCAGAGATTGCCGCCGGCGCTGTCGCCGCAAAGCACGACAGGGCAGTCATAGGTCTTGGCGGCCCATTCGAACGCGTCCATGGCGTCGTCGAAGGCGGCCGGATGCAGATGCTCCGGCGCCAGCCGGTAGTCGACCGAGACCACCTCGTAACCGGTGCGGGCGCAAAGCTCGGCGCAGACATCGTCATGGCTCTCCAGCCCGCCCAGGATAAAGCCGCCGCCATGAAGGTAGAGCACCATCGCAGCGTCGTTCGGCTCCGCGTTGCGATAGATGCGGATCGGGATGCCGTCGGCGATGCCTGTCGTCAAGGCGGTCACGCCCTGCGGATAGCCGGCAAAGAACTCCCGGCACATCCGGTCATAGATCGCGCGCTGCTCTTCGATCGTGTAGTCGATCGTGTCCGGCGGATAGTAGGAATTGGTCTTCTCGATGAAGGCCCAGGTTTCTGCGTCGATGAGGGTTTTGTAGTCGGTCATGGGTGCGGAACAGGTAGCCAAGGCCTCGCTCCGTCATCTCCGCAGAATCACTTGCCCTTCCAAACCGGCTCGCGCTTCTCCGCGAAAGCCCGGAACCCTTCCATATTGTCTTCCGACCCGTAGAGCTTATCGACCGTCGGCAGCTGCCGGCGCGTCACCTTGTTCATGGCGTCCTGGAAGGTCAGCGCCTCGGCCACCCGCGCCGTCTCCTTGATTGCGGCGAAGACCAGCGGTGGGCCGCTGGCGAGCAATCTTGCGATCTCCCAGACGCGCTCCTCGAGCTTGTCCTTAGGCAGCACCTCGTTGACCAGGCCCCAGCGATGCGCCTCGGCAACATCCATCCAGCGGCCGGTGAACAGAAGGTCCATGGCGATATGGTAGGGGATGCGCTTCGGCAGCTTAATGGTCGCAGCGTCGGCCAGCGTGCCGGCGCGGATCTCGGGCAGCGCGAAAGAGGAATGGTCCGAGGCGTAGATGAGATCGCAGGACAGCGCCAGCTCGAAGCCGCCGCCCACCGCCATGCCGTTGACGCAGGCGATCACCGGCTTGTTGAGGTCGCGCAGCTCCTGCAACCCGGCAAAGCCGCCGACGCCGTAATCGCCGTCGACGGCATCGCCGGCCGCCGCCGCCTTCAGGTCCCAGCCGGCGCTGAAGAACTTGTCCCCGGCCGTCTTGACGATGGCGACGCGCAGCTCGGGGTCGTCGCGGAACGCCTTGAAGGTCTCGCCCATCAGCCGCGACGTCTTGAGGTCGATGGCGTTTGCCTTCGGCCGGTCGAGCGTGACCTCGAGGACAGCGCCTTCGCGGCGGGTGGTGATGACGTCAGCCATTCTTCTTCTCTCCAAGCACCAGCAGGGCGTCCGCGATCCAGGCGCCCTTGCCTTCGGCGCACACGATCAGCGGGTTGATGTCGAGTTCCTCGATCTCGCCCTCGTTCTTCTGCACGAAGTCGGCAATGCCGGCGATGGCGTCGATGGCGGCGTCGACGTCGGCCCGCGGCCGGCCGCGATAGCCTTCGAGGAGAGGATAGAGTTTCAATCCGCGCAATGCCGCCTCGATGTCGTCGCGCGTCGCCGGCAGCATCAGGGTCACGCTGTCGCGCAACAGCTCGACCAGCACGCCGCCGGTGCCGAGCGTCATCACCACGCCGAACATCGGATCGCGGGTGAAGCCGACGATCAGCTCGGCGACGCCGTCGCGCACCATGCGCTCGGCATAAAGCCCGGTGCCGAGCGGCAGAAGGTCATGCGCGGCGGCGCTGACGGATTCGGCGTCCTTGAGGTTCAGCCTGACGGCGCCGACTTCCGACTTGTGCGTCACGCCGAGCGCTTTCAACGCTACCGGGAAGCCCAGCGTCATGGACGAGATCACCGCCTCCACCGCGTTGGAGGCGCGTTCGCCCTTCGGCACCGGCAGGCCGGCCTTGATCAGCCTTTCCTTGGCCTCGGCCTCGTCCGGCGTTACGCGTTTGGCTTCGGACGTGCCTGCCGCGGTGGTGTCGACCGGCTGCGCCTGCGGCTCATGCCAAGCCCAGCCGATGAAGGCGGCGGCTTGGGCGGCGTCCATGGCTTCCGAGATGCCGAACAACGGCACCATGCCGCGCGCCATCAATCCGGCGGTGTATTCCTCCGGCAGGTTTTCTGGCAGCGAGGAGACGATCGCGCCTTGCGCCTTGTTGGTTTTCAGCGCCGCCTCGAAGGCGCGCAGCGTTGCCCACCAGTCGACGTCGGAACAGCGGTCCGGGCGCGGGAAGTCGAGCACCAGCATGTTGAGGTCGAAGCCGCCCGACACCATGGCGGTGAAGGTGGCGGTCATCGCCGGCTCGTTGTTCCAGATGAAGGTGTGGTAATCGAGCGGATTGGCGACCGCGACCAGCGGTCCGAGCGTCGATTTGACATGCGCGCGGTGCTCGGCCGTCAGGGCCGGAAAATGCACCCAGCGCCCTTCGGCGCTGTCGGCCATCACGGAAGCCTCGCCGCCCGAGCAGCTCATCGACGAGAGCCTGTAGCCGGGCAATGGTCCGGTGATGTGCAGCAGCTTCAGCGCCTCGATGAAGGCGGGAATGGAATCGACGCGCGCGATGCCCAGACGCTTCAGGAAGGCGCCGGAGGCGGCGTCGGAGCCGGCCAGCGAGGCCGTGTGCGACACCGTCGCCTGCCTTGCCTGCTCCGATCGGCCGACTTTCATGGCGATAATCGGCTTCTTCAATTCGCGCGCCCGTGCCGCCAGCTTCTCGAAGCCGGCGACCGAATCGAAGGCCTCGATATGCAGGCCGAGCGAGGTGACGCGCTCGTCCTCGATCAGGCCCAATGCCATTTCCGAAAGGCCGGTCTGTGCCTGGTTGCCTGCCGTCATCAGGAAGGCGATCGGCAGGCCGCGCTTCTGCATCGTCATGTTGATGGCGATGTTGGACGACTGGGTGATGATAGCGACGCCCTTGCCGCCTTCGGCCAACCGGATGCCGCCGTGCTGGTCGGGCCAAAGCAACGCGCCGTCGGCATAGTTGATCAGGCCGTAGCAGTTCGGCCCGATGATCGGCATCTGGCCTGCGGCGGCGACGAGCTCGGCCTGCAGCCGCTCGCCGTCCTCGTCATAGGCCTCGGTCTCGAGGAAGCCGGCGGCGAAGCAGACGGCGCCGCCGGCGCCGCGTTCGGCCAGCGCCTTGATCACCTCGATGGTCAGATGCCGGTTGACGCCGACGAACGCGGCGTCCGGTGCTCCGGGCAGGTCGGCGACGGAGCGATAGGCCTTGCGGCCGGCGACCTCGTCCTTGGTCGGATGCACCGGCCAAATCTCGCCGGCAAAGCCCATCTTGATCGACTGCGCCACGACGGCGGCGGCCTGCGCCCCGCCGAACACGGCGATCGATTTCGGGCGCAGGAGACGTTCGAGTTTATGCATGGCCATCTTTTCGTTTGAGCGCGATCTTGTCCAAGGCCGGATCCGGGCCTTGGCGCATCATGCTCTAAGCTCCGAACGGACGCAGCAGCGCCCGCGAAATAATATGTCGCTGAATCTCCGACGTGCCTTCCCAGATGCGCTCGACGCGGGCATCGCGCCAGATGCGCTCCAGCGGCAGGTCGTCCATAAGTCCCATGCCGCCATGGATCTGGATGGCCTCGTCTGCGACGAAGGCCAGCATTTCGGTGGCCTTCAGCTTGGCCATCGCCATGTCCTGATCGGTGACGGTGCCCTGATCGTACTTCCAGCCGGCTTCGAAGACCATCAGGTCCGCGGCCTTCAATTCCGTCGCCATGTCGGCGAGCTTGAACGAGACGCCCTGGAACTTGCCGATCTGCTGGCCGAATTGCTGGCGCTGCGCGGCATATTCGATGGCATGCGAGAGCGCGCGTTCGGCGCGGCCGAGGCAGGTGGCGCCAACCTGGAGACGCGTGGCGCCAAGCCACGAATTCGCGACGTCGAAGCCCTTGTGCACTTCGCCGAGCACCTGGGAAGCCGGCAGCCGGCAATCGTCGAATTCGAGGATCGAATTGGTGTAGCCGCGATGCGAGACATTGCGATAGCCGTCGCGCACCGTGAAGCCCTTGGTGCCCTTGTCGACGAAGAAGGCGGTGATCTTCTTGCGCTTGCCGCGTGGCGAATCCTCTTCGCCCGAAGCCATGAACACGATGGCGAAATCGGCGATGTCGGCATGCGAGATAAAATGCTTGGTGCCGTTGAGCACCCAGTCCGAGCCGTCCTGCACCGCGGTCGCCTTCATGCCGCGCAGGTCGGAGCCGGCGCCAGGCTCCGTCATCGCCAGGCAGTCCGACTTCTCGCCGCGGATGCACGGGAAAAGATACTTCTCGCGCTGCTCCGGCGTGCCGGCAAGCAGGATGTTGGACGGACGCGCCACGCAGGTCCAGTGCAGCGCGTAATTGGCGCGGCCAAGCTCCTTCTCGTAGAGCAGCCAGCTCACCGTGTCCAAGCCGGCGCCGCCGACATCGGCCGGCATGTTGGCGGCATAAAGCCCGGCCTCGATCGCCTTGGCCTTCAACTCGTCGATCAGCTCGCGGCGCAGCACGCCGGTGCGCTCCACCTCGCGCTCATGCGGGTAGAGCTCGTTCTCGACGAAGGCGCGCGTCGTCTCGACGATGAGCTTCTGTTCTTCCGAAAGACCGAAATGCATCGCCTCAGCCCTTCTTCTTGCTCTTCTTCGCCTTATCGCCCTTGGCGGGCTTCTCAGCCTTTGCCGGCTTGGCTGCCTTCTTCGCCGGCTTGGGCTTTTCGGCAGTTTTGGATGGAGTCTTCTTCGCTGCCAGCTTGGCGAGTTGCCTGGTATAGTCCTTATGCAGCGCGCCGGCACCCCAGCCCTTGCCCTTGTTCTGCCTCGACAGCGCCTCCATGATCGCGACGAGATTGTCGTCGCGGATGCGCTCCAACTCACGGATCGACAGCCCGTGCGCCTGTTCGTCCGACTGCGTGGCGATCAGGTCGACCAGCTCGTCATTGAACTCGGGCACGTCCATCAGCTTGGTCCACGGCCATTTCAGGCAGGGCCCGAACTGCGCCATGAAGTGGCGCATGCCGGCTTCGCCGCCAGCGACGCGGTAGACCTGGAACATGCCCATCTGCGCCCAGCGCAGGCCGAAGGAATAGCGCATGATGTCGTCGAGTTCCTCGACGGTGCAGATGCCGTCCTTGACCAGCCACAGCGCCTCGCGCCATGCGGCCTCGAGCAGGCGGTCGCCGACGAAGGCCTCGATCTCCTTTCGCACCACCACCGGCTTCATGCCGATCGAGGCGTAGAGCTCCTTGGCCACCTCGATCGCCTCGGGGAAGGTCTGCTCGCCACCGACGATCTCGACCAGCGGCAAGAGATAAACCGGGTTGAACGGATGGCCGACGACCAGCCGCTCCGGATGCTTCTTCATCGCCACCTGCATGTCGGTCGGCTTGATGCCGGAGGTCGACGAGCCGACAATGGCGTTGGCGGGCGCATGCTGGTCGATCTCGGCCAGCACCTTGTGCTTGAGGTCGAGCCGCTCCGGCACGCTTTCCTGGATGAAGTCGGCGTCGGCAACCGCCTCGGCGATGGTCTTGGCGAAGGTGAGCTTGCCTTCCTTGGGCAGGCCGCCGGGCAGCATCTGCTTGTAGGCGCGGCGCGCGCCCTTCATCACTTCGCCCACCTTGCGCGAGGCTTCCGGATCCGGATCGAAGATCGACACCTCGATGCCGTTGAGCAGCAGCCGCGCCACCCAGCCGGCGCCGATGACACCGCCGCCGATCGCGGCCGCCTTGTTGATGATGCTCATGCTTGTCAGGCTCCGGTTCTCGTCTTGGCTGTTTCGGGATCTGTGAGGGCCACGCGCTCGCCGGCGCGGATCACCGCCGGATCGTAGGCCTTTCGGGCGAAGACCTCGAGCACGAAGGGCCGGAAGAACTCGACCGGCAGCGTCTCGTAGTCGGGATCGAAGCTCGACTGGTCCCAGCGCTCGCAGAACTGGTCGCAGTCATCGAAATAGAGGTGGCCGGCGAAGCGCTCGCGGGCATGCCGGTTGCCGCCCAGGTGATGCGCATAATAGAGGCGCTGGAAGTCGCCATGCTTTTCCACCACCCAGGTGCATTGCTCGCGCACGAAGGGTTTCAGGATCGCAGCCGCATATTCGTCGTGGTTGTAGGGCGCGTAGATGTCGCCGATGTCGTGAAGTAGCGCTGAGACGATCCAGTCGGTGTCGGCGCCGTCGCGCCAGGCGCGCGTCGCCGCCTGCAGCGAATGGCCGAGCCGGGTGATCTTGTAGCCGGAAAGACCCTCATCCAGCTGTACGAGCGCGTCGAGCAGCCGGTCGCCGGTCTTGGCGGCGTAGTCGATCTCATGGGCGGTCAGGAATTCATAGTCTTCCTTGTCGCCGTCCTTCATCGCAGTGAACTTGACGGTATCAGCCATGGCCAGCGCCCGCCTTACGCCGCGGCCGCGATCGGTGCCCGCTTGGTCAGGTTGAGCTTCTTGCGCACTTCCTCAGGCCCCAGGATACGCGCGCCGAGATTGGTGACGATGCTGGCCGCGCGCTCGACCAGCTGCGCGTTTGTCGCCAGCACGCCCTTGTCGAGCCACAGATTGTCTTCCAGGCCGACGCGGACATTGCCGCCGGCAAGCACGGCCGCCGCCGCATAGGCCATCTGGTTGCGGCCGATCGAGAAGGCCGACCAGTTCCAGGTCGAGGGCACGTTGTTGACCATCGCCATGAAGGTGTTGAGGTCGTCCGGCGCGCCCCATGGCACGCCCATGCAGAGCTGCACCAGCGCATCCGGGTCGAGCACCTTTTCCTCGACCAGCTGCTTGGCGAACCACAGATGTCCGGTGTCGAAGGCCTCGATCTCGGGCTTGACGCCCAGCGCCGTCATCATGCCGCCCATGGCGCGCAGCATGCCCGGCGTGTTGGTCATCACATAATCGGCCTCGGCGAAATTCATCGTGCCGCAATCCAGCGTGCAGATCTCCGGCAGGCACTGGCGCACATGCTCCATGCGGTTGGTGGCGCCTCCCATGTCGGTGCCCTTCTCGTTGAGCGGCAAAGGCGCTTCCGGCGAGCCGAACACCATGTCGCCACCCATGCCGGCGGTGAGGTTCAGCACCACGTCGACGTTCGCTTCGCGGATGCGCTCGGTCACCTCGCGGTAGAGATGCACGTCGCGCCTCGGCTTGCCGGTCTCGGGGTCGCGCACATGGCAATGGACGATCGCCGCACCCGCCTTGGCGGCGTCGATCGCCGAATCGGCGATCTGCTTGGGCGAACGCGGCACATGCGGGCTGCGGTCCTGCGTGCCGCCGGAGCCGGTCACGGCACAGGTAATGAAGACCTCGCGGTTCATCGCAAGCGGCATCTTGATCCTCCCAGATTCGATCGGCCATGCATGCCACCCAGAAGCGGGAGCCGATAGCGGCACGGCATGCACGGCAATTCACCAAGAATGCCCGACTTGCCGGAAACTGTTTTGCGTTTTACGAAGCTCTCATGATCAAAAGCGAAAAGCCGACCATCTTTCGATCCGAGCGCGAGAGGCTCAAGGTTACGCTCCTCGTGTTCTCGGGGTCCTCGATCATGTGCGTGGCTTCGGCGGTCGACCCGCTGCGCGCAGCAAACCGCATCTTGGGCGAGACGCTGTTCGATTTCAAGCTGGTCTCGGTCACCGGCGAGGCGCCGGTGACGACATGCGGCCTCCCCGTGGCCGTCAGCGGCCGCTTCGACGCGGCCGAGGCCACCGACATGCTGGTTGTCGTCGCCGGCTTCGGCACGCAGAACTACGCCACCTCGGCCTTGCTCGCGGGTCTGCGCAGGGCAGCGCGCGCTGCACGCGCTTGCGGTGGTGTCGAGGCCGGCACCTGGCTGGTGGCACGCGCCGGCCTGCTCGAGGGCCGCAGCGCCACCACGCATTGGGAAGACATGGAGGATTTCTCGACCGCCTTTCCGGGCGTCGATGTGCGGCCGGACCGCTACGTCATCGACGGGCCGGTCTTCACCTCCGGCGGCGCCTCGCCGACCTTCGACCTGATGCTGCATCTCATCCGCACGAGACTCGGCATGGCCGCCGCGCTCGATGTGGCGAGCGTCTTCATCTACGACCAGGCGCGCGCCGCGACCGACGCGCAGCCGCTGGTCTCGCTCGGCCGGCTCGACGGCTACGATCCTAGGCTTGCCCAGGCGATCCGGCTGATGGAAGCGCATGTCGACCAGCCGCTCACCATCGACGCCGTGGCAAAACGCGCCGGCGTCACGGCAAGGACGCTGGAAAGCATTTTTCGCAAGTCGATCGGCGAGACGCCCGGCGCCTATTATCTGAGGCTGCGCCTCAGCGCCGCCCGGCGGCTCGTGGTCGATACGCGCATCGCCATGGCCGACATTGCCGGGCGTACGGGCTTTTCCTCCGCCGCAGCATTTTCCAGGGCATTTTCAAGAGCTTTCGGCGAGGCCCCGGTCAGGCTGCGGCGCGGTTGAGAATCCAGTCTGTCGCGGCGGCGAGGTCATCGACCACTGCCGTCGGAGCTGGATCGTATCGCGTCTCGTCCTTGGGTCGGTACTTGCCGGTTCGCACGAGCAGCGCCGCGCCGAGCCCGGCACGCAGCCCGCCGGCGACATCGCTCTCCGCGTCGTCGCCGACCATGACCGCATCGGCCGCAGGGCAGTTCAAATCGGCGAGCGCCGAAAGGAAGAAGTCCGGCGACGGCTTGCCGAGCACGACGGGTTTTCGGCCGCTGGCGAATTCGAGGGCCGCAACGAAAGCGCCGGCGTCGAGGCTGAGCTGGCCGTCCGCATCCTTGAAGGTGCGGTTGGTGGCCAAAGCCACAAAATCGGCACCGGCGGATAACGCGCGGAAAGCACGGTTGAGACTGGCGTAGCCGAACGCCTCGCCGGCATCGCCCACGACGACCGCCTTGCCGCTTCCTCCCTCCAGGCCCGAAAACTCTGCTTCGAGATTGGGATGGATGAGCAGATGCGGCTCGCGGCCATGCCTGCGCAACCATTCGATCGCAGCGCGCGCCGGCGTCAGCAATTCTTCATCCGCAACTTCGATGCCCATGGCGGCAAGTTGCGCGACGATCTTGCTGCGCGGCGAGCGTGTCGTGTTGCTGACAAAGCGGAGCGGCAGGCCGGCCTTGCGCAAACGCCCGACCGCGGTCACGGCTCCTGCGATCGGGGTATCGCCATCATAGACGACACCCACAAGGTCAAGCAGCACCGCGCGTATCATCGGTGCAGGATGGAGAAGCCACCTCTTTTCGTCAAATCACGGGAATTGTCAGGCGGCGTCGCGGCCTTCGCCGACGATGCGCGTACGCATGCTCTTGGCCAGCGCCGTTTCCAACCGCGCGGCGACCGCGCGGTCCCATTCATTTGTCTTGCGGCCGCCCTCTTTCGAATGGGGCAAGGCCATCAGCCGGTCGATGATCGATCCGGTTTCACCGGACGAAAGCAGGGCGTCGATCTCGCGTTCGTGCTGCATATCGGTTCGCCTCCTTCTTCTTCACCCGCCACAGGAGCCACGTTTATACGAGTTCCGTGACGGCTGTTTGAAGGCAAGAGCGGGGCGATTGAGGGGCGGCTCGGGGCAAAACCTTGTCGTGAAGTTCTGCCCCGCGCGAATGCTATACGCTCGGCATTCCGCCTGAGCGATCAGACGTAGCGGTTGACGATGTTCTCCAGCAGTTCCTGCCGGCCGGAGCGCGGCTGCGGCTCGATCTTCTCCTTCAAGACGCGCTCGGCGATCTCCTCCAGCGTGCGCTCGCCCGAAAGCATCGCCTTGCCTTCGGCGGTGTTCCAGCCGGCATAGCGCTCGGCGAGCGGGCCGGACAGCGCCTTGTCCTCGATCATCTTTGCCGCCGCCTTGAGGCCGCGTGCGCAGGCATCCATGCCGCCGATATGGCCGATCAGGAGGTCGTCCGGGTCGAGCGACTGGCGCCTGAGCTTGGCGTCGAAATTGGTGCCGCCGGTCTTGAAGCCGCCGCCTTGCAGCACCTGATAATAGGCCAGCGCCATTTCCGGCACGTTGTTGGGGAACTGGTCGGTGTCCCAGCCCGACTGGTAGTCGTTGCGGTTCATGTCGATCGAACCGAAGATTCCCAGCGCATTCGCCAAAGCCAGCTCATGCTCGAAGGAATGGCCGGCCAGGATCGCGTGGCCCTGCTCGATGTTGAGCTTTACTTCCTTCTCCAGCCCAAAGCGCTTGAGGAAGCCGTAGACCGTCGCGACGTCGTAGTCGTACTGGTGCTTTGTCGGCTCCTGCGGCTTCGGCTCGATCAGGATCGTGCCCGTGAAGCCTATCTTGTGCTTGTAGTCGACGACGAGGTTGAGGAAGCGGCCGGCCTGCTCCTGCTCGCGGGCAAGGTCGGTGTTGAGCAAGGTCTCATAGCCCTCGCGGCCGCCCCACAGCACATAGTTCTCGCCCTTGAGCTTCTTGGTGACGTCGATACATTTCTTCACCGTCGCCGCCGCATAGGCGAACACATCCGGATCGGGATTAGTGGCCGCGCCGGACATGAAGCGCCGGTGCGAGAAAAGGTTCGCCGTGCCCCAGAGCAGCTTGACGCCGGTCTGTTTCATCTTGTCGGCGAAATAGTCGGTGATCTCGTCGAGGCGCGCGGCACTCTCCGAAAAATCCTTGCCTTCCGGGCGCACGTCTGCGTCGTGGAAGCAGAAATAGGGCGCGCCAAGCAGCGAGAACATCTCGAAGGCGACGTCGGCCTTGAGCTTGGCCAGTTCCATCGTGTCGACGCCGCCCGGCTTGGCAAACCAGGGTCGGTCGAAGGTCTGGCCGCCGAATGGGTCGCCGCCCGGCCATGCGAAGGAATGCCAGTAGGCGACGGCGAAGCGCAGATGGTCTTCCAGCCGCTTGCCGGCCACCACCTCATCGGGGTTGTAGTAGCGGTAGGCCAGCGGATTGGTCGAATCCGGCCCTTCATATTTGATTGTCTTGATGTCGCCGAAAAATCCGCTGCTCATGGTTTCCTTCCTCTCCGAGATGGTTTCCCGATTACCTCAGGCGTAATTGGTTTCACTCTTTTGCCGGGCGAAAAGCGTCATGTCGAAACGATCCAACGAAGGACCATGACTATGACCGACCTCAACACGATCGCCCGCAATTACATCGCCGCCTGGAACGAGATCGATGCGCAGCGCCGCAAGGCGCTGCTCGAAGCCGCCTTCACCAGCGACGTCAGCTATCGCGACCCGATCATGCAAGGCGATGGCCATGACGGCATCGCCGCGCTGATCGACGGCGTGCAACAGCGCTTCGTCGGCTTCCGCTTCTCGCTGAAGGGTGAGCCGGACGGTTTCGCCGACCGCATCCGCTTCTCGTGGAATCTTGGGCCGGAAGGCACGGAATCCGTCATCGAAGGCACCGACATCGGCGTCATCGAGAATGGGCGGCTGAAGAGTGTCACCGGGTTTTTGGATAAGGTGCCGGCGCAGTGATAACTGGAGAGGTGGGATGCGAGGCCCCCCTCTCTGGCCTGCCGGCCATCTCCCCCTCAGGGGGGGAGATTGGCAGCTTCGAGGCCTCGCCTCTCCTTGCAACGCCGGCGATTGGCGAAAGCCGGCGTGACATCCAATCTCCCCACTTGCGGGGGAGATGCCCGGCAGGGCAGAGAGGGGGGCCTCGCACATAGTCACGCAGTTATCGCTCTTATCGCCGGATACAGCGCCCGATACCCTTGATACGCATCAGCATAAGCGCCACCCAGCCCGACATCCGGCTCGATCGTCGCATCCGTGGCCGGCGCAGTGCAGACGGCAAGCGGATCGGCCCCCGTAGCCGCAATCAACCCAAGCCTTGCCGCACCAAACGCCGCGCCGAAATCGCCGTCGGTCGGAATATCGACCGGAACCTGCAGCGCGGTAGCGATCGCCTTCAGCCAATAGCGCGAGCGCGAGCCGCCGCCGATCGCGGTCACCCGGCTCAGCGTGGTGCCGGCCATCTTCAGCGCCTCGAGACTGTCGCGAAAGGCGAAAGCGACGCCCTCAAGCACGGCCTGCGTCAGCACGGCCCGGCTCGATTGATGCGCCAGCCCGGTAAAGGAGCCCCGAATGGCGGAATCATTGTGCGGCGTGCGCTCGCCGGAGAGATAGGGCAGGAAGGTAACGCCCGTCGGCGCCTTCAGCGTATCGCCGAGTTCGCCGGTCAGGTCGCCGGCGCTCTTTGCCGTGATCTCCGACAGCCAGTTGAGCGAATCGGTGGCCGAAAGGATCACGCCCATCTGGTGCCAGGTGTCGGGCAGCGCATGGCAGAATGTGTGGACCGCGCTTTCCGGATTGGGCAGATAGGAGGCGTTCGCCGCAAACAGCACGCCCGACGTGCCGAGCGACACGAAAGCGTGGCCGGCGCCGACCGTGCCCATGCCGCAGGCCGAGGCCGCGTTGTCGCCGGCGCCGCCGGCAATCGTGACGCCCGTCGCGATCCCCCATTTCGAAGCGAGCTCGTTCCGCAAGGCGCCGGCCTTGGCTGTGCCTTCGACCAGCGAGGGCATGTGCTTTTCGTCGAGCGATGTCGCCGCCAGCAATTCGGGTGCCCAGCGGCGCTTGCCGACATCGAGCCACGAGGTGCCGGCCGAATCCGACATTTCCGAAATATGCTCGCCGGTCAGCCAGAGCCGCAGGTAATCCTTTGGCAGCAGCACCTTGGCGACGGCCGCGAAGGTCGCGGCTTCGTGTTCTTTCACCCAGGCAAGCTTCGGCGCGGTGAAGCCGGGGAAGACGATGTTGCCGGTGAGCTTGCGGAAGCGCGGATCGGCATCGAGCGCCGCCGCCTCGACATGGCTGCGCGTGTCGTTCCACAGGATGCAGGGGCGCAGCACCTTGTCCGAGGCATCGAGCAGTGTGGCGCCGTGCATCTGGCCGGAAAGGCCGATGCCCTTGACCGCGGCAAGCTCCTTCGGGTGCGAGGCCTTGAGTTCGGCAATCGCTGCCTCGCAGGCCTCGATCCAATGCGCCGGATCCTGCTCCGACCAGCCCGGATGCGGCCGCGAGACATCGAGCGAGCCATGGCCGGAGCCGATGACTTTCTGACTGTCGTCGATCAGCAGCGCCTTGACGCCCGAAGTGCCCAGGTCGAGGCCGAGATACATGATTTCCTCCCATTGCCATTAATTTTTTCGGATCTCGAAAAAATCTGGCTCGGCAGTTTTTAAGACAAGATCCGCTCCGGGTCAATTCTCTGACAAATCGGCGGCGCGACGCGAGAACAGCGCCGACAGCGGGCTGTCGGGCCTGGCGAGCTGCCGTTCGTCCGTCAGCGCCCGCGCGAGCGCCGTATCGCCGGCGCGCAACGCGGCCTCGATCAGCGTCAGGTCGATCACGTCGCGCTGCGCATGGCTGCCGCCGAAACGATGCGCGATCGAGCGGATCGGCCGGATCAGGCGCACGGCCTCGTCATATTTGCCTTCGCCGAAAGCCTTGATCGCAAGCGTCAGCGGATGGCCGACATCGCGCGTGAAGGCGGCGTTGTCATCCTCGCCGCGCATCGCCTCGCGCTGCGCTTCGAGCAGCGTCTTGGCCGGCGCCTCCAGGCCTGCGCCGACAAAGGCCATCATCGCATGCGCGTCATTGAAGGCATAATTGCCGGCGGCGGCTTTTGGACTCCAGTTGGCGGCAAGCGCCGCCCAGCGGTCGCCGACATCGACGCCGCCCAGAGCGAGGCGCCACAGGATCGCCGAGGCATCGACCATATTGAGCGCCAATGTCGAGCGGTCGCCATAGATCGGCCCGTCATAGAGCTTGAGCACCTCGTCGGTTTCGCCGAGATCGTAATGGAACAGCGCCAGATGCCACCAATTGTGGATCTGAAGAAAACTCTCCTTGGTCCATGCATCTGGATTGGCGCGCATCCAGGCGATGCCGTCTCGTTGCCGGCTCTGCATTTCCATGACATGCGCGACCGCATGCTGCGCCCAGCCGTCGCGCGGTTCGATCTCGATGGCTTCTCGGCCCAGGGATTCGGCACGGGCGTAATCGCCCATTTCCTCCAGCCCGAAGGCCTGCATGCCGAGAATAGCGTGGTAGCCCGGCATGTCTTTCTGCCAGGCCGGCAGCGCCCGGCCGATGCGGTCGCGCAGCATGCGCGCATTGCCGGTGAAGAAATCGACCTGATGCCCGGTCTGCAGCGCCACAGCATCGAGCGGGTGGTCGATGGCGACATCTTCCAGAATGCGCGACGCCTGGTGCCAGTGTCCCCCCGCGAGATGGCCGAGTGCGGCGACATGCGCCTGCTCGCGGGTCGTCGCCGCAAGCGGCAACGCCGCCTCGTAGCACGCCTTGGCCACGGCAGTCGCTTCGCGCTCCGTCGCCAGGCCGAACAGATAGCCCTTGAATACATGCGCCATGACGAAACCGGGATTTTCGCCAATAGCGCGGTCGATGGAGCTGACCGGATCGCCGATGAAGCATTGCAATTCATGCACAGCGCGGGCGTAGGACGAAAACCCGGCTTCGGTCGCACCGGAATAGGTAAGACCGAATGCGTCCTTCATAGCTTCAGTTGGCCGACCGCATCGCCACCGTGGCGATGCCGGCGCCGACCAGCAGCGTGCCGCCGGTGCGGTTGAAGATGCGGATCGCCTTCGGGTTGCGCACGATCGCCCTGGCCCTGGACGCGACCAGCGCGTAGCCGAAGGCATTGGCGAAGGCCAAAGTCAGGAAGGTCGTCTCGAAGATCAGCATCTGCGTCCAGAAGTCGGCATGCCGGTCGAGGAATTGCGGCAGGAAGGCGACGAAGAAGGTGATGCTCTTCGGGTTCAGCGCCGTCACCAGCCAGGCATGCGCCATCATCCGTGCCGCCGAGACCGCGTCGGTGCGCGGTTCGGCCTTCAGCGCGCCGCCGGCGCGGAACAGTTTTATGCCGAGATAGATGAGATAGCCGGCGCCGATCACCTTGAGCATGGTGAACACCGTTGCCGAAGCCGCAAGCAGCGCGCCAATGCCGAGCATCGACAGCGTCATGGCGGTGAAGTCGCCCAGCGCCACGCCCACTGCCATCGGCAACGCGGTGCGCCAGCCTTGCCCAAGCGCATAGGAGACGACCAGGAGGATCGTCGGGCCAGGAATGATGAGAAGAATGGAAGAGGCGGCGGCGAAGGCAGCCCAGTTTTCGAAGGACATTTCCCTGCTCCTTGAACGCAAAGAAAAGGATAAATCCTGGGGCCGGGGAGAATGTAAAGGGGCCGTTGGAAAAATCTTCAGCGCCGAGGCCGGCGGCTCATCTACCGCCATAACGATCCGTTAGGGTTAAGCCCGGCACGGGCTCTTTCACCCTTTTTCAACGATGAATGGCGAAAATGCCTGCGATCCGGCCGGACCCCCGCCGGCAGCGTAGGGTTTGTGCATGCGCGAGTTGCCGCAACGTCTGACGTCGCCTTCCAACGGCGCAGCAATCGATACCGAAATTCAGCTTTCCCGCCGCGCCATGCTTTCCGGCGCCGGCGCCATGGCGCTGCTCGGCCTTGCCGGCTGCAGCACCACCGACACGCTCGACCTGCCGCAAATGCAGCTCGACAACACCGTCACCGGTTCCGTGCCGCCGATGCGTCCGGCGATCAGCGTCGACAAGAACATCACCGGCCCGGACGTCATGTATGCCTCGCTCACCGACGGCGGCTTCCAGGTGCCGGAGGTGCCGTGGCAGAAGGTCAAGCCGCAGTTCCGCCGCCAGATCGTCGTCGACAAGACCGGCGAGGCGCCCGGCACCATCGTCGTCCACTTGCAGGAGCGCATGCTCTATCTCGTCCAGCCGGGCGGCGACGCCATCCGCTACGGCGTCGGCATCGGCAAGGACGGCTTCCGCTGGTCGGGCCGCGCCAACATCCAGTACGGCCGCGAATGGCCGGTTTGGACGCCGCCGCCGGAAATGATCCAGCGCAAGCCCGAACTGGTGAAATGGCAAGGCGGCCAGCCCGGCGGCCTCACCAATCCGCTGGGCGCCCGGGCGCTCTACATCTACCAGAACGGTAAGGACACCGGCTACCGCATCCACGGCTCGCCCGAATGGTGGAGCATCGGCCAGGCCATGTCGTCGGGCTGCGTGCGCCTGATCAACCAGGACATTATCGACCTCTACAGCCGCGTTTCCAAGAAGAACCCGGTCGTCGTGGTCTGATCTTTCCAGGCGACCTGTCTGGCCGCCATTTCGAGATACCGTTTCTTCCGTTGCGCGATGCCGCAAGACAGGCCAAGGTACCTGAAAACCTTCGCTTCGGGAGAAATCGAGCATGTCTGGAACCTTCGTCATCGCGCAAGGCGGCGGCCCGACCGCCGTCATCAACCAGACGGTCGTCGGCGCCACGCTGGAAATCCGCAAACGTCATCCCGGCGCCAAGGTGCTGGGCTCGATCCACGGCGTGCGCGGCATCCGCGACGGCAATTATGTCGATCTCTCCGCCATCCCCGAGGACAGGCTGCGGCTGATCGCCGGCACGCCGAGCGCCGCCCTCGGCTCGACCCGCGACAAGCCGGACGCCGCCTATTGCGAGGTCATCCTCAACGGCTTGAAAAAGGCCGGCGCCGACGCCTTCATCTATATTGGCGGCAACGACACGTCGGGCACGCAGCAGATCCTGACCGATGCCGCCGGCGGCTCGATCGCCTTCGTGCATGCGCCCAAGACCATCGACAACGACCTCGAGGAGAACGACCACACGCCGGGCTTCATCTCGGCGGCCGAATTCGTCGCCGGCGCATTCCTCTCCGTCGACCTCGATTTCCGCGCCCTGCCCGGCATCTATGTCGGCATCGTCATGGGCCGGCATGCCGGCTTCCTGACCGCCGCCGCGGCCGCATGGCAGCTCGATCCCGACAGCGGACCGCATCTGATCTACGTGCCGGAGCGCGCCTTCTCGGCGAAGCGCTTCATCGATGAGGTGCGCGAAAAGCTGGACCGCCACAAGCGCTGCATCGTCGCTGTCTCGGAGGGCGTCAGCACTGCCGACGGCAAGGCGCTGGTCGAAAGCCTGGTGCCGCCGGACAAGCTGGAGCGCGATCAGCACGGCAACGTCAAATTGTCGGGCAGCGACCTGCCGGCGGCGCTCGAACGGGCCTTGGCCGAAGGCCTGCCGGGCAAGCGCGCGCGGGTCGACGCGCTGGGCTACATGCCGCGCGGTTACGTCGGCGCGATCAGCGCCGTGGACGCCAAGGAAGCCTTCGACGCCGGCGCTTTCGCGGTTGCTGTCGCAGGCGAAGGCGGCGGCTCGGTCGCGCTGCAATATGACGGGTCGAAGACGGTGTTGAAGAAGGTGCCACTGAAGGCGGTGGCCGGCAAGACCCGCCACATGCCCGACGATTTCATGAAGCCGGACGCCAATCAGCTTTCGGAAGCCGGCATGGCCTACCTGAAGCGGCTGGTGCCGAAAAAATACAAGGTCGGGAAGCCGTTCATCTGATGGGCGGCGGCTCGATGCCCGAGCTTGAGGTTGGCGACTGGTTCGGCAAGGCGAAAGTCGATGCCGGCACGACGATGCTGACCGAGCCTTTCGTGCATGATTTCGTGCGCGCCAATATGTGGCATCTGAAGGGCCGCGAGGCGGATCTGCTGGTCGATACCGGCATGGGCATCCGTCCGCTGGCGCCTGAGATCGACACGCCGCCCGGCAAGCCGCTCATCGTCGTCGCCACGCACATCCATCTCGACCATGTCGGCTCGCTGCATGAATTCCCGCTGCGCCTGGGCCCGAAGATGAGCGCGCCGCGGTTCGACGCCATGAATGATGCCGTCACCTACGCGTACATGTTCCACAATCTCGACGGCGCCGTCTCGAAACTGCCGGCGCCGGACTGGAAGGCGGCCGATTACCGGATTCCCTCAGCACCGCTGACGCGTGCGCTCGACGAAGGCGACATCGTCGATCTCGGCGACCGCAAATTCCGTGTGCTGCATCTGCCTGGACACTCGCCGGATTCGATCGCGCTTTTCGACGAGGCCGATGGCCTCTTCCTCGCCGGCGATGCCATCTATGACGGCATGCTGATCGACGATCTGCCGGATTCGGACCGCACGGCCTATTGCCGCACCATGCGGCGCCTGCTCGACCTGCCGATCCGCATCGGCCATGGCGGCCATGGCCCGAGTTTTACCGGCCAGCGAATGCGTGAGATCGCCTCCGCTTATCTGCGTCGGAGAGAGCGGTTCGTAAGCGCTCTCTGAATTAAATCTTCGTAAGGTCATCCAAAGGCCCTGATTCAGGCCATTCCGCACCCTAAATCCTGATTGTCGATCCGGCCGGCTGCCATGCAAGGCGAGGCAGGCAATCCCGGTCGCCGACACGCCAACGGATGCGTGCTTCGAGACACATCCGGGGTGCCCGATCAACCTCTCGCCCGGACAGAAACGACCATGTCACCCATGAACATTCTTCGCAGACATCGCGTCGCGGCCCTGTTGGGCGCTGCGCTGATCATTTCTCCCGTTATTGGTTCCTTTGCCGAGAGCACGAACAACGCCGGATTGAGCAACGCCGTCGCCACTACGCAAACTCCCGCCGCCGGCGTTACCGCGCCTAACGGCTCCTTCGCTCCCATCGTTGCCACCACAAAGCCGGCAGTCGTAACAGTCACGACAATGATGAAGGGCCAGCCGGACGCCATGAGCGAGGGTTCGCCCTTCGACGGCAACTCGCCTTTCGACGACTATTTCCGGCAATTCTTCGGCGACCAGGGCATGCCGATGCCCAAGACGCCCCCTCAGCGGGCACCACGTAGCGAGGCGCTCGGCTCCGGCTTCATCGTCAGCGCGGATGGCACAATCGTAACCAACAACCATGTCATCGACGGCGCCAGCTCGATCAAGGTGACGCTCGACGACGGCACCGAGCTTCCGGCCAAGCTTGTCGGCCACGATGCGAAGCATGACCTGGCTGTGCTCAAGATCAAGGCAGACAAGCCGTTGCCGACCGTCAAGTGGGGCGATTCCAGCAAGCTGATGACCGGCGACCAGGTGCTGGCGATCGGCAACCCATTCGGCATCGGCACCACGGTTACCGCCGGCATCGTGTCGGCGCGCGGCCGCGATCTCCATAGCGGGCCGTTCGACGATTTCATTCAGATCGACGCGCCGATCAATCACGGCAATTCGGGCGGTCCGCTGGTCGACATCCATGGCAATGTGATTGGCATCAACACCGCCATCTACTCGCCCAATGGCGGCAGCGTCGGCGTCGGCTTCGCCATCCCGTCGGATCAGGCCCAGAAAGTCGTGGCCAAGCTGATGAAGGGCGGCGACATCGAATACGGCTATCTCGGTGTGCAGATCCAGCCGGTCACTCCGGATGTTGCCGGCGCCATCGGCCTCGACCATCCTGCCGGAGCCTTGGTTTCGTCGGTCACGCCGGGCTCGCCGGCGGCCAAGGCGGGCATTGAAGTCGGGGATGTGATCACCGGCTTTGGCGGCCAGGAGATCAAGGATCCGAAGGACCTGTCGCGCGCCGTCGCAGATGTCCCGCCCGGCAACAAGGAAACCGTCGACATCTGGCGTAAGGGCAAGGCGGTTCAGGTCTCCGCAGACGTCGGCCGCAACACCGACGAGGTGCAGACCGCCTCGAATGGCGAAGGCGGCAAGCCGTCAGCGGGCCAGGGCGTGCCGTCGCTCGGCCTCGGGCTGACCGATATCACTCCCGATATCCGGCAGGAGCTCAACCTTGCCGACAACCAGCACGGCGCCGTGATTGAGCGTGTCAATCCGGACAAAGCGGCTTCGGCGGCGGGCCTCCAGCCGGGAGACGTGATCATCGGCGTCGACCAGACGCCCGTAAAGAACGCCAGACAGGCGAACCAGGCGATCGCCGAGGCAGCCAAGTCGGGCAAGAAGTCGGTGCTGCTGCTTGTCGATCGCGGCGACCAGCAGATCTTCGTCGCAGTGCCTTTCGCGGCCGGCTGACGACGTCGTGGCGACCTGCCTGTTGCAAGGCGGGTCGCCAAGATTCTTGTTGCCCGTAGAGGTATATTCGAGAACACTCCCCGCATCCTTCCACCGGTGCAGGAGGCGTCTCGATGGTCACGCGCGGCTTTTTTTCCGGACGGCGTCCTCCTTCCGACGCCGACGCGCGCATCCCGCCGGGCCAGTACCTGGAACAAGGTTTCCCGGTTCTCTCGGCCGGGCCGACGCCGCGCGTGCGCACCGAAAATTGGTCCTTCACCTTGAAGCAGGGGCCGCGACCGCTCAAGAAATGGAACTGGGCCGAGTTCAACGCCCTGCCGCAAAGCAAGATGACGCGCGACATCCATTGCGTGACGGCCTGGACCAAGTTCAACACGCCCTGGCAGGGCGTGATGATCGACGACATCCTCGCCGATGCCGGCATCGAGCCGCCGACGGCCTACACGCTGGCGCTGTCGTTTGACGGCTATTCCACCAATGTGCCGACCAAGGACCTCATCACCGGCAAGGCGATGGTGGCGCTGCTTTACGAAGGCAAGCCGATCACGCCTGATCATGGCGGGCCGGCCCGGCTTCTGGTGCCGCATCTCTATTTCTGGAAATCGGCCAAATGGGTGAACGGGCTGCAGTTCACCGAGCGCGACGAGCCGGGCTTCTGGGAGCTGCGCGGCTATCACATGTATGGCGACCCCTGGCGCGAGCAGCGCTATTCCAGTGACCCGTGAGGGGCGATTTGTGAGCAGCAATCGATGAGCGCCGAGCCGTCGCCGCAATCGCCCTGGCAGGCAGCCACGATCACCCGCATCGAAAAGCGCACGCCACGCGTCACCAGCTTCTGGTTCCAGCCGTCGCGGCGCTTCGCCCATCTGGCCGGACAGCATGTCGAAGTCCGGCTGACGGCGCCGGACGGCTATCAGGCGCGCCGATCCTATTCCATAGCTTCGGCGCCCGAAGCAGGTGCCGTCGTCGAGCTCGCGATCGAGCGGCTCGACGACGGCGAGGTCTCGCCCTTCTTCCACGATGTCGCTGCCGTCGGCGACGAGATCGAGCTGCGCGGACCGCTGGGGGGCCATTTCATCTGGGAGGAGAGCGACGGCGGGCCGATCCTTCTGGTAGGCGGCGGCTCGGGCGTCGTGCCGCTGATGGCGATGGTGCGCCATCGCACGCTGCGCAACAAAGCGGTGCCCGTTGCGCTGGTGTTCTCGGCCCGGGTCTGGGACGAGGTGATTTTTCGCGACGAGCTGATCGGCCTCGACGATCGTCGTGACGGGTTCGATCTGGTGCTGACGCTGACCCGCGAGCCGGCGAGGCGGCCGCCCGACTATTCCCGGCGCGTCGACGCCCGCATGATGGCGCAAGCCGTCGAGCGCCTGCCGAAGGCACCGAGGCTGGCCTATGTCTGCGGCTCGAACGCCTTCGTCTCGGCCGCCGCTGATGCCCTGATTGGCGCCGGCGTTCCGGCGGGGATTATCCGCACCGAGCGCTATGGAGTTTGACAGAAGCCCGTTGAAATTCGACCCAATAGGTAATACCTTGCTTACAATTGGTATTACTGAGGAGCGAAGATGGCCACCACCGTTACGTCAAAAGGACAGGTCACCATTCCAAAACCGGTCCGCGATCTGTTGGGGATCGTCCCGGGAAGCAGGGTCGATTTCCGGCGCGCCGCCGATGGGAGCGTAGTGCTTGCTCGTGTCGACAGAAAGCAAACGGCGAGCCGCTTCGCCAAGTTGCGCGGCCATGCCGGCGAGGGGCTTACGACCGACGCGATCATGGCGCTGACGCGTGGTGAAGCGTGACGCTCATCGACACCAACGTCCTGCTTGACCTTGTTACTGACGATTCAAACTGGGCAGATTGGTCGGTTGCTCAGCTTGAGGCGGCGAGCCTCAACGGACCATTGTTGATCAACGATGCGGTCTATGCCGAGCTCGCCGTACGCTACGCCCGCATCGAGGATCTTGACGCTTTTCTCGATGCGGCCGGTCTTGAAATGGCTCCCATGCCGAGGGCCGCTCTTTTCCTTGCCGGAAAGGTATTTACACAGTACCGCCGGTCAGAAGGACAAAAGACTGGTGTTTTGCCGGACTTCTTCATTGGTGCGCACGCTGCGGTCGGCCATCTTCCACTTCTGACCCGCGATATCGGCCGATATCGAACCTATTTCCCCTTCCTGAAGCTGATTACCCCAGGCTCTTGAGCCGTCCCGGACTGTTGCGCTGATGTCAGCCGGTCGGAGAGAATTTCGCCGAAACGAGCTGGAAAGGCAGCGCGCCATAGCTGGCGACGGCCTGCTCGTTGTCCCAGACGCGAAACTGGCGTGACGGCCGAGCCTCCAGCACCAGGGCCCGTCCTGTCCCCTCAAGCTTCACCTTGCCGCGAAACCGCAGCATCCGCTCCCCGCCGGAACGGCTGATCGACATCGAGCGCAGCCGGGCCACGTGCCGGTCGCCCGCATTGATCTCCATCTCGATGCGTCGCCTGACCGGCGGGACGACGATGCGCACGATAAGATCGAGCATCATCTCGCTGGCTTCGCCCTGCGGTCCGTCCAGGGTTTGCGAGAGCACAAATGCGGCAGGCCCGCCTGTCGCCTTGGTCGTCACGGACTTGCCGCGCCACACGATGTCGGGCTCGGTCTGCTTCAGCCGGCCTTTCTTGCGCTGCAGGCGCAACTGCTTTGCAAATCCCCGCGACAGCCAGGTCAGCGCGCCGAAATCGGTGCGCGGCTTGGCCTGCAGAACCGACGACAGCCGCGCCGCGCCGCGCCGGTCGGCCATGTCCACCACCTTGGCCAAGACGGCCTCCGGCACCGCGATGCCGATCTCCAGCGCAAGATAGGAAAGCGCCACCGCCGCGGCGACGGCGAGACTGCGCCTGGCGATGACATCGAGGAATATGGTCCAGTCGACAGTGCCGCCCTCGATGGCCACGGTGCAATCGACCAGCCAGTCGCTATGCGTATGTGCGTCGAGGCCGCCATGCGCGATGGCGAGCGCGATGCGGTCGGCTGCCGAGGGGACGACTACGCTGACGTCGCTGAATTTGGCGGCAATCGCGCGGCGCCAGATGGCGAGGTCGTCCTCGGTGTTCTGCTGCGACCCGTCATAGGCAAGCTGATGCAGGTCGATGTCGCCGTAATTGCCCTTGAAGAAATTCATCGAGCGCAGCGATCCCAGCCGTGCGCGCAGATATTGCGGGGAAACACCGCTGGCGATCTGCCAGCCGCGGTCGCGCAGCACATCGAAGGCCGGCTGCATATCGCCCGGCCGCACCAGTATATCGATGTCATGCGCCACGCGCCCGCGCTGCGCGGCGGCATCGAGCGCGGTGCGGCTGGCGCCCTTGATCAACATCACCGTGCAGCCGGCATCGACCATCGCCTTCAGTGCGGGCTCGGCCTCGCGCATGGCCATGCGCGACTTCGTCCACAGCATCTTCTGCAGGCCGACCAGGCGCGGATAAGCGGCGTTGTCGGCAAGCTTGCGTCCGAACCTGTCGGAAATCGCGGCAAGCAAGCGGTGTTCCCGGAAGGAGACGTGGTCGATGTCGTTCTCGTTCAGCCAGCCGGCGGCGCAAAGGCGCGCCGCCTCTTCGTCGGGCAGAAGTGCCGCCTTGAGCAACTGGTCGAGCGAGCCGGTCGGCCAGGACCAGCCATACTCTGGAAAACGCCTGCCGATGCGACGGATCTTCGCCATCAGCGGGAGCTGGCTTTGCTTTGTGCCCGTCGCAGCATGGCCAGGCGTGCCACTTCCAGGTAACCGCGGTCGCGTGCCGCGTCGCGCCCATAGGACAGGCTCCCCGGCCTGATGCGCCGCAGCGCCAGGACATCAGGCATCATGTCGAGGACAAAACCGCTTTCCCGCGCGCGGGCGATCCAGTCGATCATCTCGCCGCGGCCGCCCGGCGGATCGACGATCGGGCCGACGCTCTCCGCGGTCTCCCGGCGCATCAGCATCGTCGAGCGCGACCAGCCGGGGGTTGCGGTCGGGGCCATTGCGTCGGGCTCTCCGTCGCGGAAGGCGCGCATATGGGTGAAGACCCCGGATACGCCGGGAAGCCGTTCGAGATGGGCAAGCTGCGCCGCGATCTTTCCAGGCAGCCAAAGGTCGTCGGCATCGAGCGTGGCCACGAAGGGCGTCGACAGCGCGGCGATGCCGCGGGTGGTCGCGCTGCCGGGTCCGGCATTGTCCTGGTGCAAAAGCCTGAGGGGCAGGTCGATGCCGCCGATCGCGCCGGCGAGATCGTCGGTCGAGCCGTCGTCGACCACCACGACCAGTTCGGGCCGCAACGTCTGCGCCGACACCGATCGCAGCGTCTCCGCGATCGTGGCGCTGGCGTTGTAGGCCGGAATGACGACGCCGTATGCGCTCATGACATGAGCTGCCAGTCCGCGAGTTTCTTCAGTTCGAAGATGCCTTCGATCGGCTTGAGCGAAGGGTTGGCCCTGCGCCGCTTCATCGACTTGTAGATCGCGCGCATGAACTCGCGCGACTGGACATCTTGCTGCCTTGTCATGTTGCCGGCGTGCCGCCGGTAATAAAGCGCCAGCGTGTCCGGAAGCGCGCATCGGGGGCCGACCTCGAAGCTGCGCAGCAGGAAGTCCGTATCCTCGGCCTGGACGAAGTCCTCGTCGAAAGCGCCGATCCGGTCGACCAGACGGCGCGAGAAGATCGCCGCCGAGAGATGGATGCCGCG
The DNA here is from genome assembly GCF_020165275.1 of Mesorhizobium sp. Ca11. Lineage (NCBI taxonomy): Bacteria > Pseudomonadati > Pseudomonadota > Alphaproteobacteria > Hyphomicrobiales > Phyllobacteriaceae > Mesorhizobium > Mesorhizobium sp. Ca11. The sequence continues at coordinate 212,235 of NZ_JAIUHU010000010.1, forward strand.
AACCGTGATGCTGGTGCTGTCGCGGGTCGGCTCCAGCGTCTCGTCGTCGATCCTGTCGACCAGCATCATCCTGGAATAGGTGAGCTCGAGAGAAGGATCGCGCCTGAAAAGGTCCAGATCCGCCGCGAAGCGCCCGGCTGGCGAGATGTCGTCCGAATCGAGAAAGGACACCAGTTCCGTCTCCGGCTTGAGCCGGCTGAGCCCGCTGTTGCGCGCCCGGGTCACGCCCATGTTTTCCTGCCGAAACAGCCGGATGCAAGATGCTTCGTCCATCATCGCGCGCACCGCTTGGGCCGAACCGTCGGTCGAGCCGTCATCGATGACGATGATGTCGAGATCGGCGGCGTCGCGCTGCCTGATGAGCGAACGCAATGCCGCAACGACATAGCGCTCGCGGTTGTAGACAGGCATGATCACGCTCAACTTCACCGGGCGCTCCGGACAAGGAAATCCGCAATCGTACCGGCGATTTCTCCTGGGCGTGACCCAAGCGAAATCCGGTAGCATGGCAGTAGCCGGGTCAGATCGCTGAAGAAGCGAAAACCGCTTTCGCGTTCGCCAGGCATCTGGGCGATGCCGGACGGCGCCAGCGCGATGATGGCATCCTTGCGCGAAATCGGTGCGATCGAACTTATCTTTCCGCCGCTGACATGTGGCACCAGCAACGCGCAAATGTCCAGACTCTCACCTACTGGCCGTGGCGCGATCTCGTGAATGTGGAAGGCATGCTTGCCTTGCCAGTTGAGCGGGCGGCCGGTTCCCAGCCGCCTTTCCAGCCCAAGCCGGGCGAAACCCGGCGGATCCTGCTTCAGGATCGAAAACAGCGGTCGCGCCGTCACGCCGCCGGAAAGATCGATCAGCACGTAATCGTCGCCGACGCTGTCCAGCCCGTTGAGCAGTCCTGCAACGACGGTTCCGGATTTTCCCACACCCCCGGCGCCTGCCAGCAGCACGCCCCTGCCGTCGAGGCCCAGCGTGCCGGCATGGGCAAGGCGCATGCCGCGCGCGGCGTATTCCCAGTGCAGGAAGGCGCGCAGCGGCGACCCCTGCTCCCAAGGCGGAAACGCGTCGGGAGACCGCATCAACTGGACGCCGATCCGTCGGGCGGGATCGTAGACCTGCCAGAAATCCAGATCGTGGTAATGATGGCCGCGCAGCCCTGCCTCGGCAAGTTTCCGGGCAAAGCCGTGCTCGGTGAAATGCGCATCGCCCCAGCTTGCCGGTTCCGGCATGTCGCCGATGCCTGGATGGCCGATGAAGATACGGCATTGGCGGGAGTCCCGCGGATCGCCTTCGGCTTCGATGAAGGCCTGGCCAAGGGCATCAGCGAGCGCGCCGGGATCGAGATGCGCGATCAATTCCAGCCCTGGCAGGCGGACAGCACGCCGGACCGGAAACTGCACCGCCGCGCCTTCGGCAGCGGCGATGAGAAAGCGGGCATAGTCCGGCAGGGTCTCGAGCGTCACATGTGGCATGGTCTGTTCCGGCCGCCCTGACCCTTCGCCGGTTCAGGAAACCTGCTTGACAGCCGGCCAGCCGAGCGGCTCCTCGACTTCGTGGATTGGGTCGACGATGATCAAGTCGGCAAGGTCGTCATGGACGCTCACGGTGAGCGGTTCGCTCGCCGCAGCCAGCGCCGCCGGCAAATCGTCGGATGACGGCAGCGGCGTTGCGCTGGAAGGTGCCAGCAGCCCGAACTCGACCAGCTGCGTAATGAATGCCTCGATCGCGGCGGCGTCGATTCTGCCAGCGGCCGATCGGATCAGCGCTTCGGTGCCGACACCCGAGGACAGCGCCTGCCACACTTTGCTGCCGGAATCGGAGAAGCCGAAATATTTGCCGTTTGAGAGGTCGAGCACGACAGCTTCGCCGTCGAAAGATTCGAAAACGATGTCCCGGCTCGCAACGGCGTAGACGTCGGAAAGAGGCATGTCCTTGACCCCCGCTCTGCAATTCCGGCCGGCGGCTGCGCCGGTCGTAATCGTTGCCCTGACCCCAGGACAACGCCTGTAAACACTCGATCCTTGCTTGGCAAGGCAAGCCATAACGGCGCCATCTCGACTATTTTGGCGTTCAACTCGCGGTTCGAGCCCCGATTTTGAACGCCGACAAGCAGGGCGACCGCGACCCTTCCGGCGCGAATGCCCGCTGGCCTGAAGTCTGAACACGGTCATGGAGCGGGCCGAATCGGCCTGTGGAACGGGGTATGATGGTTAATAGTATCGAAAAGTGACTATTAGGAGATTCTAAAATCGAACTGAACGGTTCGTTTCTGTTGACGGTGCGTGCAGGACGGTGTGAACGTTGGCGCTCCGATACATTTGGTGAGCCAACGGTCAAATTTGCATAAGTCATTGATTAAATGTGATAAAAATAAAGTCATAGGCATGCTTATCAAAACTTCAAGATGCCGAATCATGGTCCAGACGGAAAAACTTCGTGATTGGAATCCCGCCCTCGGCTCACCCAAATCAGCGCTGTCCGAACGACGCGATTTCATTCCCAAGACACGCCGCTAGACGGACTGAATAAAGATACTGGAGTAGCAAAAATGAAAAAGATTGTTCTCACTGCCGCAGCCCTTCTGGCAATTTCTGGCAGCGCCTTTGCTGGTAGCGACCATTACAACCCGAATGAAGCCAATCAGGCGGCGGCCAAGGTCGACTCGTCCTACACGGCTGCGGTCCGCCAGTCTGCGCCGGCCACTCAGCAGCCTGCCACGACGGGCGCCGACCACAACCTTTTCGGCAACAACTAACGGTCGACTTGAACCGGCGGCGGGCTTGCCCGCCGCATCGGTCGGACCACAAGATTCAGGAGCACTGAAATGAAGAAGATCGTTCTTGCCACGGCCGCCCTGCTGGCCGTTTCCGGCGCTGCTTTTGCGGGCAGCGACAATTACAACAACAGTGGCGTCAACCAGCCGGCCCCGGCGGTCGATACCACCCCTACGTCGTCGATCGGCACTGACTCGCCTGTCTACAAGCTGCTGAACTCGTCGCGCGACGTGCAGAAGTCGGCGCCTCAGGGTGCCGACCGCGACCACTTCGGCAACCGTTGACAGCCGACTGTGATTTGAAAGAGAGAGCGGCGGGCCAGGCCCGCCGCTCTCTTTTTTTGCCGGGAACGCCAGCCTGCCGATAAAGCAATTCCAGGAAAAGTGTAAGCGGTTTTCCGTCCGGAATTGCGTGAAAACAAAGAGATAGAGAGTTTCGCCGTTTCGGTGAAACTCGCTAGCGTCAGGCAGCCTTTGCTTCCTCGCGATGCAGCGTGAAGGAATGGCCGTCGGCATCAAAGATGTGCAGATCGCCGGCGCCTGCGTTGAGCCGCAGCGTCTCGCCGCGCTTGACGTCGACATTGCCCGGCAGCTTGGCAACCAGCGGCAGGTCGGCGCGGCCGATATCGATATAGACGAGCTGAACCTCGCCGAGCTGCTCGATATAGTCGACCTTGCCCTCGAACAGAAAGTCCGCGCCTGAGGCAATCGCGAGATCCTCCGGCCGCACGCCGAAGCTGACCGCCGCGCCATTGGCCGAGGCCGGCGTCGCGATCGGCACCGTCGCCTTGCGGCCGCCGACATGGCTGACCACGGTCGGATTGCCGGCCTTCTCGATCTTCGCCGGCAATATGTTCATGGCCGGTGAGCCGATGAACTGGGCGACGAACAGGTTGCCGGGCCGCTTGTAGAGTTCCATCGGCGTGCCGACCTGCTCGATAACGCCTTCCTTCAAGACCACGATGCGGTCCGCCAGCGTCATCGCCTCGACCTGGTCGTGCGTGACGTAGATCATGGTGGTGTTCGGCATCGATTCCTTGAGCTTGGCGATCTCGATGCGGGTGGCGACGCGCAGTGCTGCGTCGAGATTCGACAACGGCTCGTCGAACAGGAACACCTTCGGGTTTCGCACGATGGCGCGGCCGATGGCGACGCGCTGGCGCTGGCCGCCCGACATCGCCTTGGGCAGGCGGTCGAGATATTTGGTCAGTTGCAGGATCTCCGCCGCCTGGCGCACGCGCTTGTCGATCTCGGCCTTGCTTTCCTTGCCGATCTTCATCGAGAAGGCCATGTTGTCGTAAACCGTCATATGCGGATAGAGCGCATAGGACTGGAACACCATGGCGATGCCCCGCTTCGACGGCGGCACGTCGTTCACCACCTCGCCGTCGATCTTCAGCTCGCCCGACGTGATCTCCTCGAGGCCGGCGATCGACCTCAGCAAGGTCGACTTGCCGCAACCCGACGGCCCGACGAAGACGATGAACTCGCCTGATTTGATATCGAGGTCGATGCCGTGGAGAATGTTGAGGTTGCCGTATGATTTCTTCACCTGGTTGAGCGTGACATCGGCCATGTTTTTCTTCTCCCGTTGATCCCTGTTTTGCAAGTTCAGTCGATGCGTCCGAACCAGGCGTCGTAGCCGCCGAGGCGGACTGGCCCGCTGCCAGTCTGTCCCGAAAAGCCGTGCCCGGGCAAGGGTTGCAGCGCACCTTTGCCGAGATCGACCTCGGAGGGCTTGCTGCCGAGATTGAAGGCGCAAACGATCCGCTCATTGCCCTCGCGGCGCGTGAAGGCGACGGTGTCGCCGTCGCTTTCGATAAAGTTGATGTCGCCCTTGGTCAGCGCCGGATGCTGGCGCCGGAAGGCTAGGAAGCGGCGGTAATGTTCGAGCAGCGAGCTTGCGTCGCCTTGCTGCGCGTTGACCGCCTGCGACAGGTGCTTGCCCGGCACCGGCAGCCACGGCTTGGCGGTCGAGAAACCGCCATTCTTGGCGGCCGCGTCCCAAACCATCGGCGTGCGGCAGCCGTCGCGACCCTTGAACTCCGGCCAGAACCGGATGCCGTAGGGATCCTGCAGGTCCTCGAACTTCAGCTCCGCCTCGCCAAGGCCGAGCTCTTCGCCTTGATAGATGCAGACTGAGCCGCGCAGCGACATCAAAAGCGCCGAGATCACCTTCAGATAGGCGATCGGATCCGCCTCGTTGGCGGCCCAGCGCGAGGCGACCCGCATCACGTCATGGTTGGAGAAGGCCCAGCACGACCAGCCGTCGCTGGCGACCGTGCCGAAGGCCTCCAGCACCGCGCGCGCTTTCGCCGCGCTGATCTTCTCCGGCGCCAGGAAGTCGAAGGAATAGCACATATGCACGCGCTTGCCGTCGGCGGTGTAGGCGGCGACCACCTCCAGGCCGCGCTGGGAATCGCCCACCTCGCCGACGGCCGCCTGCGCCGGATATTCGTCGAGAAGCGCGCGGAAGCGCTCCAGGAAGCCGAGGTTCTCCGGCCGGCTCTTGTCGTAGATGTGGTCCTGGTAATTGTAGGGATTGACCGCGGGCGCCGTCTGGTCGTTGCGCTGTTCCGGCGGCAGCGGCGGATTGTCCTCCAGCCCCTGGCTGTGGAAGTAGAAATTGATCGTGTCGAGGCGGAAGCCGTCAACGCCGCGCTCCAGCCAGAAGCGGGTGATGTCGAGCAGCGCGTCCTGAACTTCTGCGTTGTGGAAGTTGAGGTCGGGCTGCTCGGCCAGGAAATTGTGCATGTAATACTGCTGGCGGCTGGTGTCCCACTGCCAGGCCGAGCCGCCGAAGATCGACAGCCAGTTGTTGGGCGGCGTGCCGTCGGGCTTTGCGTCCGCCCACACATACCAGTCGGCTTTCGGATTGTTGCGGCTGGAACGGCTCTCCTTGAACCAGGGGTGGATATCGGCGGTGTGCGACAGCACCTCGTCGATCATCACCTTGAGCCCCAGCCGATGGGCTTCCGTCACCAGCGCGTCGAAATCGGCGAGCGTTCCGAACATCGGGTCGACGTCGCAATAGTCCGACACGTCGTAGCCGAAATCCTTCATCGGCGATTTGAAGAAGGGCGAGATCCAGATGGCATCGACGCCGAGCGAAGCGATATAGGGCAGGCGCTGAACAATGCCCTTCAGGTCGCCGATGCCGTCGCCGTTGGAGTCCTGATAGGAGCGCGGGTAAATCTGGTAGATCACCGCGCCCCGCCACCAGTCGCGGTCCACGGCCGGGTCTGGCTGCGACGTCGCCTTCAAAGCCGATTGCATGTCTTCAACCTCCTTTCACCGAGCCGGCAAGCAGCCCGCGGACGAAATAGCGCTGCAGCGAGAAGAACACGAACAGCGGCACGATAATGGTGATGAACGCCGATGTGGTCAGGATCTCCCACTTGCCGCCGCGCGAGCCGAGCAGCGCGTTGAGCTTGGCTGTCAGCACGATCTGATCGGGCGCCGTGCCGAGGAAAACCATCGCCACCAGTAGATCGTTCCATACCCACAGGAACTGGAAGATGGCGAAGGAGGCAAGCACCGGGAAGGACAGCGGCAGCACGATCTTGACGAAGATCTCGAAGTCGCTGGCGCCGTCGATGCGTGCCGATTCCATGATCTCGCGCGGCAGGCCGGCGATATAGCTCCTCAGCAGGTAGATGGCGAAAGGCAGGCCGAAGCCGGTATGTGCCAGCCATATGCCGAGATAGGTCTTGGACGGCACGCCGAAAAAGGCGCCGACCCCGTTATAGAGCCTGAGCAGCGGGATCAGCGACATCTGCAACGGAACCACCAGAAGGCCGATGATCACCGCGATCAGCAGCGGCCGTCCGGGAAAGCGCATCCAGGCCAGCGCGTAGGCTGCGAAGGCTGCGATCAGGATTGGGATGATCGTCGCCGGGATGGTCACCGTCAGCGAGTTCATGAACGAGCGGCCGATGCCTTCGGAAAACAGCACCGCATCGTAGTTGTCCGTGGTGAATTTCGGCGGCGCCGAGGAGGCGAAATAAACGCGCTGGCCGCGGTCGCCCTCGAAGGCCTTCGGTGACGACAGCACGAAGCCGCCGTCAGCATTCATCTGCAGCGTGACGCCATCATCGAGGTCGGCAACCGATCCCGCCTTGTACTGCGTCGGCGCGGAGGACTTGACGCCGAAGGCGCTGATCTCGCGCTTGGGGCCATCGCCGAAGATATTGCCTTCGATGACGTATTTACCGTCCTTCTGGGTTTGCGCCGATGCGCCCGGCAGCCGTCCCGCCTCGCTCTGGCTGGAGCTGGCGAAGGAGTTCCACCAGCCGGAGGCAACGATCTGGTCCTTGTCGCGCAGCGACGAGACGAGGATGCCGAGGGTAGGGATGGTCCAGATCGCCACGAAGACGAGCACGGCGATATGGACGCCGAAGCGGCCGACAAAGGACTTTCCGGTCTTGGTCGCCATCTCAGTGCCCTCCCGTCTCTTTGTTGGCCTGGCGGATGTTCCAGACCATGATCGGGATGACCGCGATCATGATGATGATGGCGATGGTCGCGCCGCGGCCGAAATCGCCGCCGCCCCGGAACATCCAGTCGAACATCAGATTGGCAAGCACCTGTGTATTCCACTGGCCGTTGGTCATCGTCAGCACGATGTCGAACACTTTCAGCACCAGAATGGTGATGGTGGTCCACACCACGGCGATCGTGCCCCAGATTTGCGGCACCATGATCTTCCAGAAGATCTGGAACGGGTTGGCGCCGTCGATCACGGCCGCTTCCAGCGTCTCTTCCGGAATGCCGCGCAGCGCCGACGACAGGATGACCATCGCAAAGCCGGTCTGGATCCAGATCAGGATGATCATCAGGAAGAAATTGTTCCAGAACGGCAGCGATATCCAAACCTGCGGCTGGCCGCCGAAATATTGGATGATGGCGTTGAGCAGGCCGATCTGCACCTGGCCCTCGCCGCGATACTCGTAGATGAATTTCCAGATCACGCTGGCGCCGACGAAGGAGATCGCCAGCGGCAGGAAGATCAGGCTCTTGGCGATGGTGCCCCACCAGATCTTGTCGGTGAGCACGGCGATGATCAGGCCGAGGAAGGTGCAGGCGGCCGGCACGACGGCCAGCCACAGGATGTTGTTGAAGATCGAATTGCGCAAATCATGATCGCTGACCGCCCATTCATAATTGGCGAGCCCGACGAAATTGGTGCCGCCGCGGTCGAAGAAGGAGAGCCACAGCGTCGCGATCACCGGGTAGATCAGGTAGATGGCTAGGATGATCATCGCCGGGCCGACGAACAGCCAGGGCCGCACCATTCCCTGCCGGCGCAAATTGTCGACGGCGGCGGTGCCAGAGACGCCGCGTGATGGGAAGACGAGATCGAGCAGTTTGTTGGCGCCCCAGAAATAGGCGACGCAGCCGCCGACGCCGATGATGATGACGAATATGGCCGAGAAAATCTGAGCCGCCATGGGTCCCTCTCCCTGCGCATGATCGGCCGGCCGAGGCTGGCGATCGGATGCACCGACTTTCGGTTATTCGGAACAATCGAAACGCGAAGGCTTCCGGCGCGGACCGCCGGTCGGACCCGGGCCGTAGCCCGGGTCCAATAGGAGGATTAGGAAGATTTCAGGATGCTATTTGATGCCGTCCCAGCTTTTCTGGATGTCGGCGGCGACGTCCTGCGCGGACTTGCCGCCCACCAGATCGACCATGCCGGTCCAGAACGAACCCGCGCCGATCTTGCCCGGCATCAGGTCGGATCCGTCGAACCGGACCGTCGTGGCGCCGACCAGGATCTCGCCCTGCTTCTTCAGCGCGTCGCTGCCATAGGCCTCCTTGTTGGCCGCCTTGAAGGGGGTGACGAAGCTCTTCTGCGCCATCCACAATTCATGCGCGAGCGGCATCTCGAGGAACTTGATGAACTCGCGCGAGGCCTTGGAATCCTTGGTGATCATCACCAGCGTGCCGGCCACTTCCAGCGGCGTGCCCAGTTCCGGCTTGGAGGCGTAAGGCGGGTAGGGGAAGAAGTCGGCGTCCTGGCCGAGCTTCACGTTTTCCGGGAAGAAGGAGGGGATGAACGATGCCTGGTGGTGCATGTAGCACTTGGGCGGCACGGTGAAGAGGCCCTTCGGGCTGTCGCGGAAGTCGGTCGCCGCGACCGCCTTGGCGCCGCCGTCCACCATCTTGTCGTCGGTGGCGATCTTGCCGAAGATGTCGATGGCGTTGACAACGGCCGGGTCGGTGAACGGAATCTCGTTCTTCACCCACTTGTCGTAGACTTTCGGCGGCTGCGTCCTCAGCATGATGTCCTCGACCCAGTCGGTCGCCGGCCAGCCGGTGGCGCCGCCCGAACCCAGCCCGATGCACCAGGGCTTGCCGCCGTCGGCGACGATCTTCTTCTCCAGATCGGCGAGTTCTTCCTGGGTCTTCGGCACCTTGTAGCCGGCCTCGTCGAAATTGTCGGGCGAGTACCAGACGAGCCCCTTCACGTCGATCTTGTAGGGAAAGGCATAGAAGCCCGATTTGCCGTCCTTGCCCGTATACGTGCCGAGCTTGGCCCAGGAGTCGCCGGCGGCGTAATTTTCCTTGATCCAGGCCGCGACGTCGTCGCCCAGCGGGGTCAGCACGCCCTTGGAAGCAAGATCCTGGATGAGGCCCGGCTGCGGCAGGACGGCGATGTTGGGCGGGCTGCCGGCCTGGGTGTCGATGACGATCTGCTGCTCATAATTCTCGGACGAGGAATATTTCACCTCAGCGCCGGTCGCTTCCTGGAAATAGTCGAGAACGGATCGGACAAGCGCCTCGTCCTCGCCGCGCCACGGCCCGAAGATCGTCAGCGTCTCGCCCTTGAGGTCGACCTTCTTGAGGTCGTCGTAATTGGCCCAATGAAATTTCGAATCCTCGCCCGGCTTGAACTTCAGTTCGGCTTGCGCCGGCAGGCTGAGGGTGAGTGCCGCGAATGCCGCACCCAAGAGAAGCATTTTCTTCATCGCAAGTCCTCCCAGTGATCACAAAAAGGACGAAACCTCCATTTCGTCCGCCGACGCCGCGGAACTGTGACTCAGCGAAAGGGCAACCGCAACCTTTCGAAGAGACTTCCAAAGCGCTTTGGCTATTTTGATCTCGCCATTGAATCGCCTTGGAGTCAAGTGGGCGACGTCATTAATCGATTTAAGTAGGAGAAGATTAAGCGAAAAAAGTGCGGCGCAGCATGCTTTTTTGGCGCTGCAGCAGCAATTTTGCTTCAAACGACGCTGTCTGGCCTCTAAGGTCGTCCTGCTTGATGATCTCGCCAACAATCGTCAGACCGATTCAAAATTGAAAGCGCTTTGAGGCGGGAGGGCCTCCGATGAACCTCAAGCAGCTGTCGCATATGCTGTCGCTCTCGCAGACCACGGTGAGCCGGGCGCTGAACGGCTACCCAGAGGTCAACGAGGAGACCCGGCGCCGGGTTGTGGACGCCGCCAAGCGCCATGGCTACCGGCCCAACCCCAGCGCGCGCCGGCTCGCCACCGGCAAGTCGGGAATGATCGGCTATGTGCTGCCGACCGGGGCCGCCGTCGACATCGATCCGCACTTCGTCGAATTCCTCTCCGGCCTCGGCGACTATGCGCGTGCGCACGAGCTCGACCTTGTGCTTTCGCCCGCCGACGCCGACGACGAGGAAACGACCTACCGGCGCATCGTCGCCAACCGCCAGGTCGACGCCGTCTACCTGTCCGCGCCGCGGCCGGCCGACAAGCGGCTGGCGCTGGTCAACACGCTGGGCATCCCTTTCATCGTCCACGGCCGCAGCGAGGGCTTCGATTTCGACTATCCCTATCTCGACATCGACAATGAGGGCGCCTTCCACGAAGCGTCGAGGCTGTTGATCCAGCTCGGCCACAAGCGCCTGGCGCTGATCAACGGCGACGAGCGCGAGACCTTCGCCATCCACCGTGAGCGCGGCATGCGCCGCGCGCTTGCCGCGAACGGGCTGGCGCTCGGCGAGCGCCACATCCACTCCGTGGCGATGACCGAGGAAAACGGCTACCGCGCCGCTCGCCGCCTGCTCGAGGAGGCTGAGCCGCCGACGGCGATCGTCTGCTCCAGCCTCATCATGGCGCTGGGTGTGGTGCGCGCCGTGCGCGATCTCGGCCTCACCATTCCGGGCGACCTCTCGCTGATCGCCCATGACGACGTCTTCCCTTGGCTGCGGCCGGAGAATTTCCCGGTGCCGCTGTCGACGACACGCTCCTCGATCCGCCTCGCCGGCGCGCGTGTCGCAGAACGGCTCGCGGCGCGGATATCGGGGTTGGAAGAAGGGGCTCGTGGTGAGGTCTGGCCAGTGGATCTGGTGGTGCGAGGGTCGGTGGCCGGAGCGCCGGTATAGGGGCTAATCCAACAGCTTCGCCACTGACTCATTCCGGGCGACTGCCGTGGGACAACGGTCAGCCTTCGGCTGCTCCTGATGCTGGACGGTGACAACCGGTAAGCCAGAACCCTCAACCAGTCCTTCCGGGTGCGCCATTTGCCGACATTCCCGTTCACCGAAGCCGATCCAGTCCAGTACCCCGGTCCTCCGCCGAAGGCTTCGGAGGTGGTGATCGTCGGCGGCGGCATCATCGGCGTAACGACGGCCCTCTTCCTTGCTTCCCGAAACATTCCGGTGACGCTGCTGGAAAAAGGCCGCGTTGCGGCCGAACAGTCCTCTCGCAATTGGGGGTGGATCAGAAAGCAGGGACGGGACGCGGATGAGCTGCCGATCGTCATCGAGGCCATTCGCCTATGGCGGCAACTGGCCGAGGAATGCGGCGAGGACATCGGGCTCAACCAGACAGGCGTGACCTACCTGGCGAACGCCGACAAGGATATGGCCAAGTTCGAAGAATTCATGAGGATCGCCGCGATCCATGAGCTCGACACACGCCTCCTGGGCGCCGACGAGACCGCAAAACTCATCACCGGCATGTCGCGCAGGTTCAAGGGCGCGATGACGACGCCCTCCGATATGCGCGCGGAACCTTGGTTGGCGGTGCCTGCGTTAGCCAGGCTTGCCGTGCGAAAAGGCGCCAGGATCGTGGAGAATTGCGCGGCGCGCACCCTCGAGATCGCAGCCGGCAGGATCAAGGGCGTTTGGACCGAGGCGGGATATATCGAGACCTCAACCGTGCTGGTCGCGGGCGGCGCCTGGTCGTCCCTGTTCCTGGCGAGACATGGCGTAGCCATCCCCCAGCTCAGCGTCCGCGTTACCGCGGCCGCCACAGAACCCATGCCTGAGGTCTATCGAGGCGCGGCCGCCGACGACCACATCGCTTTCAGGCGCAGGCAGGATGGCGGATATACGCTCGCTGCGGGCGGCAGCCACTTGCTTTATCTGGGGCCTGACGCATTCCGGCACTTCACCAAGTATATTCCCGCCCTCAGGGACAATCCGTTCGGCACGCGCTATTTCCCGTTCGCTCCGTCAGGCTACCCGGATGGCTGGTCGACGCCGCGCGATTGGGCGCCGGATTCCGCAAGCCCTTTCGAAAGAATGCGCGTGCTCAACCCAGCCCCTGAGCCGGCAAAGCTTCGCTCGATCGAGCGCAATTTCAAACAGCTTTTCCCCCGGTTCGAGACGGTTCGCCTGAAGGCCGGCTGGGGCGGCATGATCGACGCCATGCCCGATGTCGTTCCCGTCGTGGATCGGGTCCAGGCGATCGGCGGTCTTTTCGTCGCGACGGGCATGAGCGGCCACGGATTCGGTATCGGGCCTGGCATCGGCCGCGTCGTCTGCGACATGATCCAGGGAAATGAAACCGGCCACGACCTCAGCCGTTTTCGATTGTCGCGTTTCTATGACGGAAGCCCTGTCCGGCTAGGTCCGGCTCTTTAAATGGCCGAAGTTCATTCTTGATCGTCGTGGTCGGTCGCGGTCATCGCGATCCGCCGTCAAGGGCGGCTGGATGGCGACGCCGGGATTGGTAAACCACAATTCTTCTGAAGCAACGCTCTGCACAGGGATTTTGATCGATCGGCTGTTTGCGTTGGCAGGTGCGTTGGGGATTGGCCGAAACGCCCATCGCGATCGTCATTCGAGGGCGGAGCAGGAGCGAAGCTCCGTCGCGAAGACCCTGGAATCCTGTGTGTTGGTTCTGGTGTATGGTTGAAGTGGGAAGGAGACCGAATGAATCCTGGTCGTCCTTTCGGACAG
>NZ_JAIUHU010000011.1:0-222383 GCF_020165275.1 Mesorhizobium sp. Ca11
AGCCTTATCTCGATTCCTTCGAGTTCATCGCCATCAGCGACGACAGCGCGCGCGTCAACGCGCTTCTGTCGGGCGATATCGGCTTCGCCGCCTCGATCAATCCGCGCGCGATGAAGCTCATCAGCGGCCAGCAGGGTTTCGAATTGTCGAAGACGACCTCGGGCAACTACACCGACCTCAACATTCGGCTCGATATGGACCCCGGCAGCAAGGCCGACTTCGTGGCCGGCATGAAATATCTCGTCAACCGCGAGCAGATCGTCAAATCGGCATTGCGCGGCCTTGGAGAGATCGGCAACGACCAGCCGGTCTCGCCGGCGAACATCTTCCACAACGCCGGCCTCAAGCCGAAGGCTTTCGATCCGGACAAGGCGAAGTTCCACTTCCAGAAGGCAGGCGTGCTCGGCCAGTCCATCCCGGTGATTGCCTCCGACGCTGCCACCTCCTCGATCGACATGGCCGTGATCATCCAGGCGGCCGGGGCGGATATCGGCATGAAGCTCGATGTCCAGCGCGTCCCCTCCGACGGGTACTGGGACAATTACTGGCTCAAGGCGCCGGTCCATTTCGGCAATATCAATCCGCGCCCGACCCCGGACATCCTGTTTTCGCTGCTATACGCATCGAATGCGCCCTGGAACGAAAGCCAGTACAAGTCGGAGAAGTTCGACAAGATGCTTGTCGAGGCGCGCGGCTCCCTCGACCAGGCCAAGCGCAAGGAGATCTACGACCAGATGCAGACCATGGTGTCCGAGGAGGCGGGAACCATCATCCCGGCCTATATCTCGAACGTCGATGCCCTCTCCAGCAAGGTGAAGGGTTTGGAAGCGAACCCGCTTGGTGGCATGATGGGCTACGCAATGGCCGAGTATCTCTGGCTCGAAGCCTGAGAGGCGCCTGCCGGGGGCCGGTCAGCCGGCCTCCGGCACCGCGTCGAGCAATATTTCGGCCGAACGCAACCGCAGGAGCCTCCATGACGTCTGGGGTTTTGAACCTCGTGGTGAAGCGGCTTGGGATCGCGCTCGTCACGCTTCTGATCGTGCTCTTCGCCGTGTTTTTCGCCACCAGCATGCTGCCTGGCGACACCGCGTCGATCCTGCTGGGCCAGGCGGCGACGCCGGAGGCGGTCGCCGGCCTGCGCGAGGCCATGCACCTCAACGATCCGGCGATCCTGCGCTTCCTGCGCTGGCTTCTCGGCCTGCTCCATGGCGACCTCGGCACGTCCTATGCCAACAACATGCCGGTGGCAGCGCTGATCGGCGGCCGTCTGGTCAACACCATGAAGCTAGCCGCCATCACAACGCTGTTGTCGGTTCCGCTGGCGCTGACGCTCGGCATTACCGCCGCGATGCTGCGCGGCTCGCTCTATGACCGCGCTGTCACCGTGCTTTCGATCGGGGTGATCTCGGTGCCGGAGTTCATGGTCGCGACGCTGGCGGTCCTGCTCTTCGCGGTCTATCTAAAATGGCTGCCGGCGTTGTCCTCGGTCAACGAGGCGCATTCGCTGACCGACCTGGTGCGCATCTATGCGATGCCGGTGATCACGCTCACCTTCGTCATCTCCGCCCAGATGGTACGCATGACGCGGGCCGCGGTGATTGAAACGCTCTCCACGCCCTACGCCGAGATGGCGCTGCTCAAGGGCGCCTCGCGCGGCCGCATGGTGCTGAAGCACGCGCTTCCCAATGCGCTCGGCCCGATCGTCAACGCGGTTGCGCTGTCGCTGTCCTATCTGGTCGGCGGCGTCATCATCGTTGAGACAATCTTCAACTATCCTGGCATCGCCAAGCTGATGGTCGATGCCGTCGCGACACGCGACCTGCCGCTGATCCAGAGCTGCGCGATGATCTTCTGCCTCGGCTATCTGCTGCTCATCACGGCCGCGGACATCGTGGCCATCATGTCCAACCCGAGGCTGAGATGACGATGGCACGCGCTGCAGCCTCCCGACGATCCCTGCTCGGCCACAGCTACAATGTTGTCGGCGTCGTGGCTTCGCTGGTTATCCTGGCGTGGACGCTGATCGCCATCTTCGCGCCCTACATCATCCCGCATTCGATCGGCGACATCGTCGATGACGACTATTTCGGCCCGATGCGCCAAGGCCTGTGGCTGGGCTCGGACTATCTCGGCCGCGACATGCTCTCGCGGGTGCTGATGGGCGCGCGCTACACCGTGGGCATATCGCTTGCCGCCGTCTTCATCGCCTGCTTTTCAGGTGTCGTGCTCGGCATGGTCGCGGCCGTCACCGGCGGGTGGTTCGACACCTGCCTCAGCCGCTTCCTCGACGCCATGAACTCCATCCCCAGCAAGCTGTTCGGGCTCGTCGTCGTTGCCGCGGTCGGCTCGTCGATCCCGGTGCTGATCCTGACGCTCGCGGTGATCTATATCCCTGGCGCCTACCGTTTTGCCCGCGCGCTTGCCGTCAACATCAACACCATGGACTTCATGACCGTCGCCCGCGTGCGCGGCGAAAGCACCGCCTACCTCATCGGCTCGGAGGTCCTTCCCAACATTATCCGCCCGGTGCTCGCCGATTTCGGCCTGCGCTTCGTCTTCATCGTGCTCCTGCTTTCCGGCCTGTCTTTTCTCGGGCTCGGGCTGCAGCCGCCTCTGGCGGACTGGGGCGCGCTGGTGCGTGAGAATATCGGCGGCCTGCCGTTCGCGGCGCCGGCAGTCATCGTACCTTCGCTGGCGATTGCCAGCCTCACCATCAGCGTCAACCTGCTGATCGACAACCTGCCGCAGAAGATCAGGGACAGGGACGCATGACCAATCTCGTCGAGGTGAGGAACCTGAGGATCGAGGCGAAGACCGATTCCGGACGGATCGTCGAAATCATCAAGGGCGTCAGCCTCGACATCGCCGACGGCGAGATCCTCGCGCTGATCGGCGAGAGCGGCTCCGGCAAGACGACGGTGGCGCTCTCACTCATGGGGCACGCACGCCCCGGCTGCCGGATAACCGGCGGCGAGATCAATGTGAACGGCAAGAACATGGCCGCACTTTCCGAAAAGCAGCGAGCCAGGCTGCGGGGCACCGACATTGCCTATGTTCCACAAAGTGCCGCCGCCTCGTTCAATCCCTCGGCGACCATCATGGAGCAGGTGATCGAGGTCACGCGCATCCACAGGCTGATGCCCCCCGAGAAGGCGCGAAAGCGCGCTGTCGAGCTGTTCAGGGCTTTGTCGTTGCCGGATTCGGAAGGGATCGGCGCCCGTTATCCGCACCAGGTTTCCGGCGGCCAGTTGCAGCGGCTATCGGCGGCCATGGCGCTTATCGGCGATCCCAAGCTGGTCATCTTCGACGAGCCGACGACGGCCCTCGATGTGACGACGCAGATAGACGTGCTGAAGGCGTTCAAGTCGGTGATGCGGGCTGGCGGGATAGCAGGTGTGTATGTTTCACACGACCTCGCCGTCGTCGCCCAGATCGCCGATCACATCGTAGTGCTCAAGGGCGGCGAAGTGCAGGAGGCCGGCAGCACCACCGAAATCCTTTCTGCGGCCCGCCACCCCTACACGCGCGAATTGCTCGCGGCCTTCGAGCCGAAGCGGCGGCAAGCGCACGCGGACGCAGATGCCGGCGCGAAGCCGTTGCTGCGCATCGACAATGTGACGGCCGGCTATGGCGCGGTGCGAGACGATGGACTGCCACTTATCCGGGCTGTCAATGCCGTCAGCCTGGTCGTCGAGAAAGGCCGCAACCTCGGCGTCATCGGCGAATCCGGTTGCGGAAAATCGACGCTCGCGCGCGTCATCGCCGGCATCCATCCGGCAGCGGCCGGCGATATCGTCTTCGACGGCAAGCAACTGGAGCGCGCCGCAAGCAAACGCAGCCAGGACCAACTGCGCGAGATGCAGATCGTGTTCCAGTATGCCGATACCGCGCTCAATCCGGCCAAGCCGATCGAAGACATCATCTCCCGCCCGCTGGCCTTCTACCACGCGATGAACAGGCAGGCACGCTCGAAGCGCGTCGATGAACTGCTCGACATGGTGCGGCTGCCGAGAGCGCTGCGCTATCGTCGTCCGTCGGAGCTCTCGGGCGGCCAGAAGCAGCGGGTGAACTTTGCACGCGCGCTGGCAGCCGATCCCAAGCTCATCATCTGCGATGAAATCACCTCTGCGCTCGACACGGTGGTGGCAGCCGCGGTCATCGAGCTGCTCAAGGAGCTGCAGCGCGAGCTTGGGCTTTCCTATATCTTCATCAGCCACGACCTCTCGGTCGTCGAGGCGATCTGCGACGAGATCATGGTCATGTACAATGGCGAGCGGGTGGAGCAGATCTCACCCGACGGGCTGAAAGCGCCCGCCCACCCCTATTCCAAGCTTCTGTTCTCCTCGGTGCCGAAGCTCGATCCGACGTGGCTCGACGGGCTCGTCCGCGACCCCGAACTGGTCAGCCAGTACGGCCACCGCTAGTCTAGGCAAAGGATCGCGCCTCACATCGCAAACAGGCTGAGCAAGGCATATGCTTCTTGACGACGCAAGCGCTTCAGCACCACGAAGCTGAAACGCTTGCCGGTGCCGGCATCCATCTCGGTCACGCGCTTCATGAGCGCCTCTCGCGACGCTACAATCGCGAGCAGAGCCGGTAGGCCTCATAGATCGACGAGTAGACATCCCGGCTGGCAACGGCGTCGCCAATGCGGTGCAGGACGAACGATCCAGCGGCCTGCGTGCCATCAGCTTGCTCTGTGCTTGCTCCCATCATGAGGGCAAGATCGGTGACGCCGTCGTTGGCGGCGCGGCCGCGCAATTCCTGGAAGGTCTCTTCGACGGGCACCGTGCCGCGCTCGATGATGAGTTGCGCCGCGGTCATTTCCGTTTCTGCGCCGGTGAGTTCGTGCCGGAACATGGCGGCGATCGCGTCGCCTTGGCGCGCGACCTTGACCAGGCGCAGATCGCCGGCAACGCGGACGCCGAGCTCCGAGGCAAGTTTGCGAAAACTCACTCTGTCCGGATAAGGCGTCTCGATCGCCAGGGTGTCATCCGTCATGGCCAAGCTGACCACGCGCCCCTGACGCGCCAAGTGGAGGGCACAGGAGATGGCGGCCTGACGTCCGGTCTCGTCGTAGATCAGCACATCCTCCTTGGCTGGCACGACTCCGGTCAGAACGTCCCAGACGCTGTCGCAGTGTTCAGCGCCATCCAGCCATTGCATGTCAGGAATGCCTCCGGTGGCAACGATGACGGCGTCCGGCTTTTCGGCAAGGACGAGCTCGGCATCCGCATAGGTGTTGAGACGGACTGCGACCCCAAGGCGAGCCAGCTCGTCGACACGCCAGTCGACGATGCCGATGAGGTCCTTGCGGTGATGGGCAGAGGCGGCAACGAGCACCTGCCCGCCAAGCCGCGCTCCGGCCTCGAGCAGGGTCACCTTGTGCCCGCGCTCGGCTGCAATCCTTGCCGCCTCCATCCCGCCAGGACCGCCGCCGACCACGACCACCCGCTTCAATGTTTCGGCCCGGTCAATAACATGCCCGACGATCGTTTCGTGGCCGCTGGCCGGGTTATGGATACACTGCACCTTCTTGTACAGGCAGTAGGATGCGCCGACGCACGGGCGAATGCGCTCTTCCTCTCCCCGCATCACCTTGTTGACGATATTTGGGTCCGCGATGTGCGCCCGCGTCATGCCAACCAGATCGATCAGGTTCTCGCGGATCGCATGCCTGGCCGTGGCGACATCCCTGATGCCGGCTGCATGGATGACGGGCAGTCTGGTCTCCCGTTTGAACTGTCCGACCAAGGGCAGAAACGGCGCGCTCCTGGTGAACATGCCAGGCATGTTCTGTTCGGCCAACGCCAGATCGGTGTCCATGCGGCCGACGATGCAGTTGAAGAAATCGATATGGCCTTCCCGCTCGAACAGCTTGGCGAAGGCAAGACACTCCTCGAAATTTGATCCGTCGTCCGCCGCCTCGTCGATAACGAAACGGATGCCGACGGCGAAGTCGTTACCCACCGCATGACGGATCGCCTCGTGGACCATCAGGCCGAAGCGCGCCCGGTTCTCCAGGGAGCCGCCGAAGGCATCGGTACGCCTGTTGGTTCGGCGGGACAGGAATTGGCCGATCAGATGGCCCCCGGTGACGGTTTCGACGCCATCCAGACCGCCCTCGACGCAGCGCCTGGCGGCACTCGCGTAATCCTTGACGATCCTGTCGATGTCGGCGCCATCCATCTCTTTCGGAAAATTGCGGTTTCGCATCTCGCGAACGCGCGACGGCGCCACCGGCGGCAGCCAGTTTCCGGCATAGGCAGTGGCGCGCCGGCCCAGATGCGAGACCTGGCACATCACGGCCGCGCCGTGGCGATGAATGCGGTGCGACAGCGACTGAAGATGGGGTACGATGCGATCGCTCGAAAGATCCAGCTGACCGCCGCCCCAGCTCGAATCGGGCGACGTCATCGCCGAGCCGCCCACCATCGTCATCGCAAGGCCGCCCCGCGCTTTCTCCTCATGGTAACGCCGATAGCGTTCGAGCGGCAGGCCGCCTTCGTCGAGCATCGAGGCATGGCTGGTGCTGACGATGCGGTTGCGCAGCATCAGGCCCTTCAGCCGAAAGGGCTGAAGCAGGGGATCGCTGGATGCTGTGCCTGCTCGAGTTGCCGCTACGCTCATGTCTGGTCCCGCCCATTCGCGAGGGTTATAGTTCGCCATTTGCAGCGCGGCGGTAAGCTTGAAAATACTTTGGGCAGCTATACGCTGCACGCATGGCCGGTTTTGCAAAACTCGTTCCGTCCGCGCGCGGACTGCTTGTCTTCGAAGCTGCCGTCCGGACGGGCAGCTTCACGGCGGCCGCGCGCGAGTTCAACGTCACGCAGCCGTCGATCAGCCGCAGCATCGCCCAGCTGGAGGCCCATCTTGGCGTCGGTCTTTTCGCACGAGGTCCAGCGGGTTTGGCCCCGACCGCGGAGGCGCGCGCCCTCTATGCGGCCGTAAGCGGGGCATTTGAAGGGATCGAGGGCGTGATCGGCACGATCAGGAAGAACAGCGACGCGAGGCCGGTCGTCACCCTTTCTCTTTCGAGCTCTCTCGCAACCCATTGGTTCGTTCCGAGGTTGGGGGCGTTCGACACGAGGTTCCCCAACGTCGACCTGAGGTTCGAACTGATCGCGGGCGTCCTGCGAGGCCCGGCCGAGAACGTCGACCTTGCCACGCGATTCCTGGCCGACGACGATACGCATTATCACCACTGGCCATTCTGTCCGGAAATCATCGTGCCGGTGTGCAGCCCGTCCTATCTGTCGACCCACGGCCAGTTAGTGCATGCAGGAAACGGGGAAGGTCATGTCCTGCTTCATCTGACCGATGCTAAGCAGCAGTGGCAGGATGCCTGGGGCAGCGTGGCGGACCGCAAGACAAGCCGGGCAAAGTGGCTGGAGTTCTCGGACTATGCGGTCGTCCTTCAGGGAGCCATGAACGGCCAAGGCGTGGCGCTCGGCTGGCTCAGCAATGTTTCAACGGCGTTGCTTCAGGGGACGCTCGTTCGGGCATCCGACAGGCAGATCAACACGGGCCGGACCCATCAGCTGGTTGCGCCACCCTCACGACCGCTGCGACCGATCGTGTCCGACATCGCTGCCTGGATGATTGCCGAGATGCAGGCCGAACTGGAGAGGCTGCATCCTCTGTTGGGGCCGGACACACTGTAAGGGACCTGCGACAACCGCAGTCAGGGCGCGGCCATAGCCGACTACATCGGGAACAGGCTGGGCAGCGGCATGTGTGCCTTGACGATCGGCGACTTCAGGACAACGAAGCTGAAATACTTGTCGATGCCGATATCCATGTCGGTCAGCCGTTCCATGATCGTCTGATACTCGCTGATGCCGGCGGTCATGAATTTCATCAGGTAATCGTAGCCGCCCGAGACAAGGTGGCATTCTATGACCTGGTCGATCTTCTCCACCACGGCGAGAAAGCGGGCGAAGTCGACCTGGCGATGGTTCTTCAATGTGATCTCAGTGAACACCGTCAGCGTCTGGCCGAGCTTGCCGATATTGACCTGTGCGGAATAGCCCTCGATGTAGCCTTCCGACTGGAGCTTTTTCACCCGCATCAGGCATGGGCTCGGCGACAGATGCACCAGCTCGGCCAGTTCGACATTGGTGATGCGCCCGTTCTTCTGCAGTTCGTGCAGGATCTTGATGTCGATCCGATCCAGCTTCATGGCCGTCTCCACGGAACGCATGCCACAGCACAAAATGCCGTGCTGCCAATACCCAGCGACACTAGCACAGCCCAACGGCCTGTCCATCGGATCGGACACCGCATTGAAGCGCATCGGCTTCCGAATTCAACCGGACTGCCGGAATAAAATTCTGCCTCGCTCTCAACTGCAGCAGCGCATGCCTGCGCAGCGCGGTAGATTGAAGCCCCATGGCGGAGATAATCATGCGCGCGCCGCTGCAGCAAATTCAGACTTCGAGCGAACTGCCGCAATCCGCGGACGCGGTGGTCATCGGCGGCGGCATCGTCGGCGTCTTTGCGGCCTACTACCTGGCGCGGCGCGGCATGAAGGTCGTGCTCGTCGAAAAGGGGCGCATCGGCGCCGAGCAGTCCTGCCGCAACTGGGGCTGGTGCCGCCAGCAGAACCGCGACGCCCGTGAACTGCCGATGGCGACACGCAGTCTCGATCTGTGGGAGCGTTTCGTGGCGGACAGCGGGGAGGACACCGGCTTTCGCCGCTGCGGCCTGCTCTACCTCAGCAATGAGGAGGCGGAACTGGCCAGGTGGGCGCGCTGGCGCGACTTCGCCAGAACGGCCGGCGTCACCACGCTTATGCTCGACGGCGCCGAGGCCAGTGAGCGGGGCCGCGCAACAGGCCGACCATGGAAGGGCGGCGTCTTCTCGCCGAGCGACGGCACCGCTGATCCATCGCGAGCCGCGCCAGCGGTCGCCCGCGCCATCCTGAAGCTCGGAAGCACGGTGCACCAGAATTGCGCAGCGCGCGGCATCGAGACCGAAGGCGGGCGATTGAGCGGGATCGTCACGGAAAGCGGGACGATCCGCACGAAGGTGGCGGTCCTGGCCGGCGGCGCCTGGGCCTCCTCCTTTTGCCGTCAGCTCGGCTTCCGCTTCCCACAGGCATCGATCCGCTCCTCGATCCTGTCCGTCTCGCCCGGGGCGGAGGGCCTGCCGGACGCGCTGCACACGGCGCGCATCTCGGTCACGCACCGCGGCGACGGCGGCTATACCCTCGCCATAAGCGGTCGGGGACGCGTTGATGTCACGCCGCAGCAGCTGCGCTTCTCGTCGCACTTCGTGCCGATGTTCCTGAAGCGGTGGCGCAGCCTTGCGCCCGGCGGCCTGCAGGGTGTGCGTTGTGGGCACGAAACGCTCAAGCTTTGGCGGCTCGACCAACCGACGCCGATGGAGCGCATGCGCATTCTCGATCCGGTCCCGGACAAGGCGACCATCCGCCTGACCCACGCCCGCGCGCTCGAGCTGTTGCCGGCGCTGCGCCAGACAAGGATCAGCGCGGCCTGGGCCGGCTATATCGACAGCACGCCGGACGGCGTGCCCGCGATCGGCGAGATTGATGCCGTTCCAGGCTTCTTCCTGGCTGCCGGATTTTCGGGACACGGCTTCGGCATAGGATCCGGCGCCGGACACCTGGTGGCCGATCTCGTCACCGGCTCGGAGCCGATTGTCGACCCGAAATCCTACGATCCGCGGCGCTTCGATGCTTCGTCCTGGGGTAAGGTCGCCGATTTCTAAGGCTCGCCACGACTTTCGCGCTCGCATCAGCCCTCCTGGAGAAAAGCGCCGACAGGCGCGGGCCGCACAGGCGCCTGTCCGCGAAACCGGCCGACATCCTTTGGCGCGCATCCGGCCTGCGCCGTGATGACTTCGACGGCGGCCGGCAGGCAATAGCGTCCCTGGCAGCGGCCCATGCCGACGCGCGACAGCGATTTCACTCGGTTGGCCTCGCCGCCGCCATGCTCCACGCTCGCGCGAATGCTTCCTGCTGTCACGTTCTCGCAGCGGCAGACGATCGCATCGTCGGGGAGTGCCCGGGCCATCTCCTTCGGCCAGGGAAAGGCGATGGCCAGACCGCGCGCAAAGCGCTTGAGGCGCTTAAGCTTGAGCAGCTCGGCGCTGGTGGCGGGCGCCGGAATTCCGAGATCGGACAGGCATGCGACCGCGGCGAGCCTGCCGGCGATTTCCGCGCCGTCCGCCCCAAGCAGGCGAGCCCCATCGCCTGCAAGGTAGACGCCGTTGCCGGCCCGCCCCATCTCGTCGATCTTCGGCAACCATTGCCGCCACTGCTCGTCATAGGTGAACGCGCATCCGGCGATCTCGACTAGATGCGTCTCCGCCCGCACATGCCAGCCCATGCCGATCATGTCGCATGAGGTGACGCGCTCCCTTCCGCCGGCGTCGCGCCAGCGAACCGCCACCACGCCCGACCCGTCGGCCTCGATCCGTTCGAGCGTCACGCCCGCATGGTAGCGGCCACCAAGCCGCGCCCGCATAACCAAACCGCGCAACGCGACGGCTGGCCGAGCGGCAAGATCCCACAGGCCTCGCAGTTGCTGGCGCCATGGGGAGGTGTCGAGCACCGCCACCACATCCGCGCCAGCCTTGACGAGTTGGGCACCAACCAGGGTCAGCAAAGGCCCCGATCCCATAAGGACGATCCGTCGCCCGAGCGCCACGCCCTGCGCCTTGAGTGCGATCTGCGCAGCACCCAGGCTGTAGACGCCGGCGTTCTGCCAGCCTGGAACGGGGGCGACGCGGTCGGACGCGCCGGTGGCAAGGATCAGGCGGTCGTAGCCGATCACCTGCACGCCGCCCTCCCCCAGCACATGCAGCCGCCCCTCATGCGCGGCGATGACCGAGGTGCCGGCGCAATGGATGAGCCGCCGCTCTTCGGCCAGGCGGTCGAAGAGCGAATGCAGCGCGCGGGCCTTGGCCGCCTCCGATCCATAGAGCTCTTCCGGCGTGCGGGTAAACCCGGCCGGCGGGCGGCGATAGATCTGGCCGCCTGCGCGCTGCCCCTCGTCGATCACAATCGGATGCAAGCCAGCATCGACCAGCGTCGCCGCAGCCCTGATACCGGCAGGGCCTGCGCCCACGATCACGATGCGCGGCGAGGCAACATCGCTCACGGCCAGTTCTCCGGCGGCGTCGTGCGCAGTCGCATCCCCTCGGCGATCAGGGTTGTGCACGCGCGCAGGCGCGGTCCCTCCACTTGCCAAACCCAGCAATCCTGGCAGGCTCCCATCAGGCAGAAGCCGGCGCGCGGCTCCGATCCGAACTCGGAGTTCCGCAAGGCGTGTCCGGACGCCAGCATGGCGGTCAGCACGGTGTCGCCCGCGAGCGCGCCGCGCCTCTCACCGTCGAGAAGGAAATGCACCTCTGCCCGGTCGCGCTCCGCCAGCCGGACGATGCGGCCGGCCGTGATCATTCCGCAGCCTCCTGTACCGGACGAGGACGCGGCAGTTCGGGGAAACGCTCGCAGACCGCATCGAAGGCCGCCTGAACGCCTTCCGGCCCAGCGCGTCCCTTCATGCGACGGAAGATCTCGGTCTTGGCGAAGAACCGCCAGTGGATCGGCAAGGCGTCCAGGAAGGCCTGGAGCCGGTCATAGGCCGCCGGTGTCCACTGCGCTTCGTAGCCGTCGCGCTCGGGGCCGAAATGGAAATGGCCGACAGGGGGCTTGCGCCGCGCGCGCTGCTGCTCCGTCGCCTCCTCGTCGACCGCGCCGTCACGAATGACCACACCATAGTCGCGCTCGGCCGCGGCCGGCGAGACGTAGCCGCGCCGCACGTCCTGTGCCACCCGCCAGGGCTCGCGCTGATGCGGATCACCACGGCCGCCGCCGCCGGCGGAGCGGATCTCCAGCACGTCGCCCGGTTGCAGGACCGCCGTGTCGACATTGCCGAGCCGCCTTTCGTGCGAAGTTCCCGGATTGACGACCATGTCGGAGAGGCCAGCCGCCTTGCCCCCCAGCACGCCCCAGGGACGGAAAAAGCTGCGGTCGCGATTGCGCGCCGTGATCCTGGAGTCGGGAGCGAAGACCCGGAAGGCCATCTCGGTCGCCAACCCTCCGCGCCAGCGGCCGGCGCCGCCGCTGTCCCTGGCGAGCCCGTATCTGACGAACTCGACCGGCGTCTCGGTCTCGGTGATCTCGATCGGCGTGTTCTTCAGATAGGCGGCATCGGCGCCCGATCCATTTGTCCCATCGCGATGCGGCATCGCCCCGCCGCCGCCCACCACGGGGTTCACCGCAGCGATCACGCTGCGGCTGGTGCGCTCATCGACGGTCATGACGTTGACGATGCAATTGTTGCCGGCCGGCGCCGCGGGCAGTCGCTCCGGCACCGCCTGCGAGAAGGCGCCGAAAATGACAGAGCGCAGCCGGGCGCAGGTGAGCGAGCGCATGCCGACGGCCGCGGGATGGACCGGGTTCAGCACCGAACCCTGCGGCGTGATGCAGGTGAAGGGCCGGGTGAGGCCCGTGTTGAGCAGGAGCTTCGGGTTGAGCGTATAGAGCACGTAATAGGCGCCCACCAGCAGCATGGTGTGACGCGGGTCGCCGCCCGAGGGTACGTTGAGAGATGAGCCGAGCTGCGGGTCGGAGCCGGTGAAGTCGAGCACCGCCTCGTCGCCCTTGATCGTCAGCCTCAGCTTCAGCCGGCAGGGATTGGCTTCGACCGAATCCTCGTCGGCATAGTCGGCGAATTCCCATGTGCCGTCGGGCATGGCGTGCAGCACGTCGCGCGCCTGCGCCTCCGCGTGATCGAGAAGAGCGGCAACGCCTTCGATGAAACCGGCTTTGCCGAACTTCCTCACCATCGCCTGGATCTTGCGCTCGCCGGTTTTGAGTGCGCCGACCAGCGCTTTGATGTCGCCGATGTTGAGGTCTGGCTTGCGCACATTGGTGCTCATGATGCGCAGGATGGTCTCGTCGAAGACGCCCTCCCTCACCAGCTTCATTGGCGGGAAGCGGATGCCTTCCTGATGGATTTCGGTCAGCGCCCGGCTGAGCGAAGCAGGCACCGCCCCGCCCATGTCGGTGTTGTGGATGTGCCCGCCGGTCCAGGCGACGATCTCGTCGTCGACGAAAACCGGCTTCCACAGATGCGTGTCGGGCGCATGCGTGGCGACGTGGCCGGAATAGGGATCGTTGGTGAACGCAACATCGCCCGGTCGGTAGTCGCTGACCATCGCGATAGCCCGATGATACGAAAGCCCCGGATACCAGGTGGCGCCGAGTTCCATCGGCACGGCGAAAGTCGCGCCCCCACTATCCATCAGCATCACCGTGAAATCCTGCGTCTCCTTGACGAAGGCGGAGTGCGCGGTGCGGTGCAGCGTGTGGGCCATATTCTCGGCCGCCGCGCGGGCATGGTTCGCCAGAACCTGCAGGTTTGTCCGGTCAAACATGGCGTCACTCCGGGAACGTCAGCAGAAGGTTGAGATGGCGGTCGACCCGTGCCTGCGTCCCCGCGGGGATCGCAAACGTGGTGTCTTCCTGAACGACCACGGCAGGCCCATGGAACGTGCTGCCAGGCATGAGGGTCTGCCGGTCGTGAAGGTCGACGGTCTCGACGCCGAGGCCCGTATAGACCGGGAGCCGGCGCGCCGGATTGGCTCGGGCATCAACCTCATCGATTTGCAGGGAGGAAAGCTTCGGCCCTGCGCCTATGGCGGACAGCCGGATGTTCACAAGCTCGATATCGCCATCTGGATCGTGAAAATCGTAGAGCTGCTGATGGGTGAGGTGAAAAGCCTGCACGATGGCGGCCATATCGCCATCCGCCAGCCATTGCGGCGAAAGGACGACTTCGATCTCATAGCTCTGCCCGACATAGCGCATGTCGCAGAAGAGGTTGAGTTCCGCGGCCGCGTCATGCCCCTGCTCTGCGAGCCAATGACGCCCCTCACCCGCAAGCGCTTCGAAGGCCTCCCGGATGGCGGGAAGCGACGCTGAGGACAGCGGGCTGAAGATCGTGCGGATAAAATCGCCGCGCAGATCCGCCACCAACCCCCCGAGTGCCGAGACCACGCCGGGGCGGCGCGGCGCCACCACTCGTTTCATGCCGAGTTCGCGGGCAAGGAAAGAGCCGAGCATCGGGCCGCCGCCGCCGAATGGCATCAGCGTGAAATCGCGCAGGTCGACACCAGCGCGCGAGGCGAGTTTCTCGACCTCGACGAACATTTCCGACACCGCGATATCGAGGATTGCCTGCGCGGTCTGCTCGATCGTGCGGCCGAGCCGGGCGGCAAGCTCGCCGACCGCGCGATGCGCCAATCCAGTATCGATCCGGAGCTGGCCATAGGCCATCTCGCTGTGGCCGAGCCATCCGCACACCACCATGGCGTCAGTCACCGTCGCCCGTTCGCCGCCGCGGCCGTAGCATGCCGGTCCCGGTGTCGAACCGGCCGATTCCGGCCCGACTCGCAGCACGCCTTGCGCATCGACACTGGCTATCGAGCCGCCGCCCACGCCGATCGAGCTCACCGACACGGATGGAATGTGGAGCGGGAATTCACCGATCAGCTCGCCGGTGCCGAACTGCGCCTCGCCGTCTATGATCAGCGCGAAGTCGGCCGACGTCCCACCGATGTCTAGGGTAAGGATCTTGTCTTCGCCGGCCTGACGCGCCAGCCACGAGGCGCCGATGACGCCGGAAGCCGTTCCCGACAAAAGCATGTTCACGCATGCGCGCTTGCCTTCGGCGGCGTTCATCAGCCCGCCATTCGATTTCGTCAGCATCGGGCGCGCCGGCACACCGCAGCTCCTCAGCCGCTCTTCCAGCGCTGTCAGATAGCCCGAGACGCGCGGATGGACATAGCCATTGAGAATGGCAGTCGAGCTGCGTTCATACTCGCGGATGACCGGCCACACTTCGGCAGAGGTGAAGACGAAGACGTCCGGTGCCAGACGGGCGATCGCGGCCTTGACCGAGGCTTCCTGCGCGGCGTTGCGCCAGGCATGGAGGAAGGACACGATAATCCCTTGCGCTCCGCCTGCTTTCGCAGCCGCAACCGCCCGTTCGACGACGGCGAGGTCAGGTGCCTGAGTTTCACTGCCATCGGCACGCATGCGGGCCGGAATGCCGAACACCATGTCGCGCGAGATCAGCGGGTCCGGCCGCGCGCAGAACAGCGAATACATGTCCGGCATTCGCAGCCGCGCGAGCTCGATCACGTCCTCGAAGCCGGCATTGGTGAACAACGCGAGCGGGGCGCCCTTGCGCTGGATGATGGTATTGATGCCGACGGTCGTGCCGTGCACGAAGCGCGTCATATGGGTGGGATCGAAGCCTTCACGTTCCGCCAGGAGGGCGAGGCCCGCCATCAGCTCGGCGCCCGGATCGTCCGGCGTCGTCAGCACCTTCAGCGAGGCGACCCGGCCGGAACGGGTCTCCAGCGCGCAGAAGTCAATGAATGTTCCGCCGATATCGACGCCGACCTTCCAGTCGGCTTCGTTCTGCGCCTCGTCCGCCGCGATGGCACCGTCCATGATGCGTCCCTTCCTGTCTGCCGACCAAAACTCGCACGAGCGGACGATCAACGTCCAAGATGGATGAGGGGGAAGGATATAAGTCCTGCTTATGCCTTGGCGCGATGCTCACCGAGAACGGCGGAACAGGCCGTACGGATTTCGTCGCGCATCATCTCGTCGGCGCGCGACAGGGCCCGGGCACGCGACGTGAGCAGCGCGATCGGAAATTCCGGTCCGGCCGACAATGGCCTGACAGCAAGGCCGGCGAACTGGTGCCAGGGCAGCAGCGCGTCGACCAGGCCGATACCCAGGCCGGCCTGGACGAAACCGATCGCGGAAATAGAGACGTCGATCTCTAGCGATGGTGAAAGCGCCACGCCTTGCGCGCGGGCAGCGTGGGCCAGTTCGTCAGCGGGGCGGGTATTGCCGCGATAGGATATCAGCTCCTCCCCGGCCAGGTCGGCGAGCGTCAGCTCCGTTTTCTTCTGCAGTGAATGCCCGGCAGGCAGCAGGCAGGCGAAGCCGACGCTACCGATCACCTCCGCCTCGATATCGGGAGGCAGCCGGTCGTCCATGGCTACGCCGAGGCTGGCATCGCCGGCGCGCAGCATGTCGACTATCGCGGCGATCGGCGCGCTGTTGGAACGCAGCAAAATGTCCGGATGCTGCGTCCGGAATGCGGTGAAGGCGCGCGGCAATATCGCCATGGCCGGCGGTGGCGAAGCCGCGACCCGCACCAGCCCGGTCCGCCCGAGACGCAGGTCGGTAGTCTTGCGGCGCAAACCTTCCAGTCCCGCCGACAGCCGCTCGGCATCGGCGAAGATCTCGAGCGCCTCAGGCGTCGGCCGCAGCCGGCCTTTGACCCGTTCGAACAGGGTGAAGCCAAGCTCGTCCTCGGTATGAAGCAGTATCTGGCTGAGCGCGGGCTGCGAGATGTTCAGCATCCGCGCCGCGGCGGTCACGGTGCTTGCGCGCATGACGGCGATGAACACTTCGAGCTGCCGGGCCCGCAAATCCCAACTCCATAGGGCGAGCTTATGACTTCCGTCCAAACCCATCTTTGACGCAATGCCGCGGCGCCGACAAGATGGATGCATCCAAGGATCTGCTGCTCTTCGCTAAGGAATGACTATGGATGTGATCGTGCTGGGCGGCGGACTGATGGGGACGGCTTCGGCCTATTTTCTCGCCAGGCGCGGCGCGCGCGTGACGTTGATCGAGCGCCGCCGGATCGGCTCCGGGGCGACCGTCGCTTCGTTCGGTAACATCAGGCGCACGGGCCGCCATTTATCCCAGTTGCCGCTTGCCCATCGCTCGCTCAAGCTCTGGGGCGAGGCCGAAAAAATGCTTGGCGGCGACGTCGAATTTCGCGCCACCGGCCACATCCGACTGATTTTCGATGAGGGAAGTCTTGCCGACATGCGGGCCTATGCTCAGGCGGCGCGACCCTGGGGACTGGAGCTGGAGGAACTTGGCCCGCGCGAAATCCGCTCCCGGTTTCGCGGCCTCGGTCCCGAGGCGATCTCTGCGTCATTCTCGCCGCATGACGGCAGCGGCAATCCCCGGCTCATCGCACCGGCCTTTGCCGAGGCTGCCCACAAGCTGGGGGTCGAGATCGTCGAGGATGCCAAGGTCGATAAGATCAGCCACACCGACGCCGGATTCCGTATCGCTAGCTCAAAAGGCGCATTCGCCGCCGAGTACCTGCTCAACACCGCCGGCGCTTGGGGCGCCCGCGTCGCTGCGCAATTCGGAGAAGAAGTTCCACTGGAAGCGCGCGGCCCGCAGATGGGCGTGACAGAGCCGTTGCCGCACCGGATCCTGCCGGTGGTCGGCATATGGACACGCGACAAGGATTATGGGGCCTACCTGCGTCAGGTCGAGCGGGGCAACATCGTCTTCGGCGGCGCGGCCGAAAGGGTGCCGGTGGATCTCGAACCCGGCCACGCAAGAGCCGACCCCAGGCGCCTGCCGTTACAGTTGCGCGCCGTCGCGCGGCTGCTTCCGGCGATCGCAAAGGTCGCGGTCATCCGCACATGGTCCGGATGCGAGGGCTATACGAGCGACATGCTGCCGGTCATGGGGCAGTCGGCAACGACGCCGGGCTTGTTCCATGCCTTCGGTTTCTGCGGGCACGGTTTTCAACTCGGCCCGGGCGTCGGCGAGGCCATGGCCGAACTGATCACGACCGGCCGCTGCGAAACGCCACTCGACGATTTCAGGATCGATCGCTTCGCCGGCGCAACCTGACCAAGCCACTGAGGTCGCAGCAAACGAGCGACGCACCCACGCGCCCTCTCCGAAAAAGGGCGGAAACGAACGGTGGTGCCTACCCAGGTCCGATCCACCGTTGCTTGCGAGGGGCGCGTAGCTGGCAGGTTCTTAGCAACCATCTCGCCTGCGAACGCCAGGATCTCGTCGAGGTCCAGTTCAAGCGCAATGACGACCGACGCCGCGACGTTGCTGAACGGTTCGCCGACATCCGCCTTTCTTGCCTGTGAGGGTTTATGAGAAGCCCGTTGATACCAGCGCGCAAACGCAGTGAAGCAACCCAGACCTAGAAAATGTGCGAGTGCTGCCTCCGGGCCCGACGCCCATAGCCCACTTTCACGAGCAAGCCCTCGTCGCACATCCGCGCAAGGTAGCGACGAGGAACGCCGATATCGGCAAACTCTTTGGTCCGGACTTCGCCCTTCTCCAGCGCGAGAGTTACGGCCCGCTCTGTTAGCGACGGCATTGGAACGCCAGCCAAGCACCTCGCCTCAGTTCGGTCGTGGTCACACTTACGCATCTTTTTAGGCGTGGGCGTAGCCTGGAGGGGAATAGCGTGCTCATAGTTCACAGCTTCGTCCGATCCGGGGAGCCATTTTTCGGCGACCGGTGGCTGCCACTGTGAAAGCCATCACATTCGCGCGTGTGCCATTCCTATAACCAGAGACACACGAGGTCTAGGCGCGTTTGAACTTCCCACGTCAAGGAAAATGCAATGCTCCAAGTGATCCGAGTACCGTTCGACGGCCAACAAATCGGTCAAGGTTACAATTCCAAGACCGCTGAAAGCATCGGAATAGCGCTAACTTGGAGCCCGCCTCCTCCAGGCCCGACATCGGGCCAAGCGGTCACAAGCAGATTCGATCAGGTTTCTACCCAAGAAAGCCTGGTGGAAGCTTTAGGGATTTCTGCGTCCGTCGATGCTCGCTACGGCCTATTTTCAGGCGATGCGAAATTCAACTTCACCAACAGCAACTCAGTCAATTCTTATTCCACGTTCGTAGCCGGCAGCTGCCAGGTTCAGAATGCCTGGTATCTCGGTCAGGACTTTAAACTGACTACCGCAGCCGAAGCCATACTGCACCAGGCCGACGGTGACAAATTGTTCCGAACAGCCTTCGGGAACATGTTCGTCAGGGCGCTCCGCACAGGCGGCGAATTCAACGTTGTCTCCAGTGTCAACTCAATTAGCGAAGAGCACCAAAGCAAGATTTCCTCATCTTTGCACGCTGCTTTCAATGGTCTGGTGACCGCAGCTGATTTCAAGGCGACATTCGAACGAGCTCTTCAGGAGACTTCAGGGCGAACGTCAGTTTCGGTGTTCATGTACCAAGCAGGTGGAGTGGGAAAGGATCTAAAGTTCACGGGCAGTGATGCAACGAAGGTGCTGGACAAGTTAGATCAACTTCCTGCTATTGCACGCAGCAACCCGATTGGATTCGAAGCTGAAATCGCTAATTACAACACGATTCCAATTATTTTCCCCACGGAAGAGGAAACTGAGGACCTCAAGCGCGTACTGGATGACTGCTATAGCCAGAAGAAGCGACTTCTCCGATTTATCGCAGATGTAGATCTCGCAATGAGCGAGGACGGTAAATTGATATTCGACAATCTTCCTTCCACAGCTGAATTGGCGCAAATGCGAGAAAATTATCGCGCTTCATTGAACAAGCTGATGGCGCACGCCATAAAAGTCGCCAAGGGGGAAATGCAGCCACCAGCTGTGTATGTAGCAAATCCTCCTGACGTTCCTCCGGTGTTTACCCGCGCCCAATTCACTCCTACCGTTCCTCGAGGCTATTCACAGGTGCCTGATTTGACTGGGTTAGATTTTCTCGGAGCTAATGCCGTCTGCGAGAAGTCTGGCCTTACACTAGCGCTCGCGAACTCTGTCGCGAGTTACAAGCTATTTAAAGACGGAAGCGTTACCCCGTTTTCGAGCGGCTGGTTCAACTATGGCGTTGTGCAGGCCCAATCCCCTTTGCCTGGCGCCAATGTGTTGCAGGGCTCAACTGTCAAAGTGACGATGACAACCGACTAATGGGAGGGAAGATTGGTCAATACGCTACCTGAAATCACTATTTACGGTGACCCCAAAACGAATCCAACGACCGCGGCTGACTGGTGGGCCAAGGGTTTCACGGATGGCTATAACGCACCTAACGAGACGCACGAATTGCCGGCGCTCGTGCTAAACAACGAGACGGCCGCGAGCTATTACATCGGCGTGCTCGATGGAATGAGAGCTGCCAAGGCCGCCAGTGATGCGGTGGATGCAGCGATGAAGAACCAGCCTGGTATTCGCCCCGACATTGGAGGGATTTCATTGGAGGAGGCTCAACGCGAATACAACGAGGCTTTTGAGCACCTCTTTCATGAACACATGCCTCATATAGAAATAGATGAATACCGGGAAAGGAAGCCCGTTTTACCAAAAATGGGTATTGAGATTGTCCCCTAATTGATGAGCGGCGGGCGGGACCTACCACCGCTTGCGAATTCAGCCCCAGTCGTGACAAGCTCCCGTCCGGGTAAATCGCTCATTACAGCAACGCCGCTTGCGCTTCTC
This sequence comes from Mesorhizobium sp. Ca11, assembly GCF_020165275.1. Classification (NCBI taxonomy): domain Bacteria; kingdom Pseudomonadati; phylum Pseudomonadota; class Alphaproteobacteria; order Hyphomicrobiales; family Phyllobacteriaceae; genus Mesorhizobium; species Mesorhizobium sp. Ca11. The sequence continues at coordinate 20,316 of NZ_JAIUHU010000011.1, forward strand.
GTGGCTGAGGGGCTTGGCGTCTCTATCGTCGACAAGTTCTCAGCGAACGCTGGCGCGGAACGCTTGCCATCAAGCCGTTCGTTCCCTACGTGCCCTGCCATGTCTATTTAACACGCAGCCGGACGCATATGTGGTCCCTCCTCCAAGAGCAGTTCGAACGGGAGTTCCGCGTCTATCTGGAGGAGCACTTTTCCTAAAACGCCATCAGCGGCTGCAATCAGCACCAAGGAGGCAAGGGGTTGGGCCTCAGCAAGGCACACGAGCCAGAAAGTCGATGCCTCCCAAATTATTCAAAAACCGAATCTAGTGTCCCACCTTGTCCATGAGCACGCGCAATTCGGGCTGAGGCGCGACCCAGAAAGTTCGAAAAACTTCCAGGAACCCAGGCGAATCTTAGTCACTAGCGATTTTAGCGCGATCTTTCGACTGCTTTGGGGCCGTGAGCAGATCGGCAGGTTTCTGGCGTTCAATTGGTAAATCAGCCATTCAGCTCACGACGCCTTGCTGTCATTGGAATCGGACACGATAAACGGCTCGATCCAGCCCTTTGCCGCATGTGGGCAGACCCCATCATTCAGACAGGTTCTGCCGGCGAAGCGGAAAATTCGCGACACCGGCAAAGTGTTCCTCCGTCTGACCCGAAGTGCCGGAGCCCCAGCATTCCTGCCGTCATGCGGCAAGAGCCATGGCATCGGCGCCTGCGGCCTGGTGCAACGGACAGTCCGGCTTGGTCACTGCCCGCCAAATGGCCGCAATCACGTCCGCCGGCTCGGTGATCTTCGTGTTCGCCGCCGCCGCATGAGCGGCAAAGACCTGCTTGGCAATGGGGCCATAGGCTTCGGGAATGCCCCCCGCTTTTGCCATCTTGCCGCGTGCGTTGGCCCCGAAACGGGTCCCTGGAGCTTGGCCGGGCAGGACCAGCCGCGTGCGGATGCCGAAGGGTTCGAGCTCCAGCGCGAGGCATTCGGTAAAGGCATTCACCGCAGCCTTGCTGGCCGTGTAGATCGGTAGCAGCGGCAGCGCCTTCAGCGTTGTGCTGGAGGAAACATTGACGATCGTCCCCGCTCCGCGTTGCCGGAACTGCGGCAGCACGGCGCGGACCATCTCGATCGTGCCGAAAGTGTTGGTCTCAAAAATTTCGCGGATTATCTCTTCCGGCGTGCCCTCCAGCGGTCCCATCCAGCCGATGCCGGCATTGTTTACGAGCGCATCGATCGGACCTGCTGCCTCGACCGCGCGGCCGATCGCATCGCGCTCGGTCAGGTCGAGTTGCAGGATGCGCAGTCGATCGGAGGCGGGCAAGACATCCTCGCGCGGGCTGCGCATCGTGGCGACGACCGACCAGCCCTTGTCGATGAAGTGGCGCGCGGTCTCCAGCCCGAAGCCAGAGGAGCATCCGGTGATCATCACGGTATTCATGGGGTGTCTCCGTTGTTGGATGCTTGGATATCGACCTTGCGGAGCGAACTTTCTATAATCGCATGTCCGTGATTGTTTATCGAAAGTCCGAAATGTCAGATCCGCTTTCCGAAGTGATCGCCCTTTTGCGTCCGCGCGCGCCCTTTTCGAAGCTGGTGGACGCTTCCGGCCCCTGGCGCGTACGGCGGACCGAGGTTGGACAGGTCTACTATTGTCTGCTCCTTGCTGGTCAGGCGCGTCTCGAGGTGGACGGCAAGCCGCCGATGAACCTTTGCCAAGGCGATTTCGTGCTGGTGCCGGCGGTGCAGAGCTTTTCCATGTCGAGCGCCGATCCCGAACCGCCGCCTGGGCTGGAAAGCCGCCCTTTGATCCGTCCGGACGGAACAGTGCGGATCGGGCCAGAGAATGCCGCTGTCGAGGTGCAGCAGCTCACCGGGTATTGCAGCTTCGGCGCCCCGGATGCGGAGCTGCTGGTGTCGCTGCTTCCCGATATGGCCATGGTGCGGGGGGAGCAGCGTCTTGGCGACCTGGCGCGACTGGTGCGGGACGAGGCGAGAGCGGATCGCCCGGCACGCGACGTGGTTCTGGAACATCTGCTGCAGGTGCTACTGATCGAAGCTCTGCGTTCTGCGACCGAGACGAGTGCCACGCCAGGCCTGCTGCGCGGACTGGCGGACGATCGGTTGACCGGCCCGCTGCGCGCCATCCACGCGGCGCCAGATCGCGCATGGAGCGTCGCCGAGCTGGCAGGTGAGGCGGGGCTGTCCCGCTCGGCCTTCTTCACGCGATTCAACCGAGTGGTGGGCATGGCGCCGATGGAATACCTGCAAAGCTGGAGGATGACGCTGGCCAAGCACATGCTTAGAGCGCGGCAGCATAGCATCGCGCAGATTGCGGCGAAGACCGGATATGGCTCGACGAGTGCCTTCAGCTCAGCCTTCTCGCGGTGCATGGGGGCGCCGCCAGCGCAATACGCCCGCGGTGCTTGAAGCGGCGAAATCAGGTGTTATAGCTGTGCCAGTGGGGGCCGACTGCTGACTGTCCGGTCCTGGAGCGGACCCTGCAGATAGCTGCCGTTCGGTAACCGACCTTAGTTCCTGCCACCACTAAACAGGCCGCGCAGCCACTTGCCAAATCGGACCCCACCATTTGCGATTGTGCGCGCGAGCGGCATAGTAGGCCTCGCCTCGGTGCTGTTCCGCGTTGCGGCCTAGTCAGCGGCCGGCCTCTTCCCGCCGCTTGGCGTCTTGATCGCTCAGCCGGCTACCATCTCGTACGCTTGGCCGGCATTGATGCCGGCCATGATCTTTTGATCGGACTCGGCGGGCTGGCCGGTGAAGACGTCGAAAACGGTCCAGCTGTCCGGATGGTCCAAACGAAGCCCGTGGCGGTTTGCCATATTCCGCGTCGTTTCGTTTTCGCCCGCCGCCGATCGGTTCAGGTTTGCAGAATGAAAAATACCGCCGCCAGGACAAGTACTGTCCACAGCACCACGGCGAGGTTCAAAGCCAGGCCCCTGCGCGACGAGAGACCTTCTCGCATACGGGCCGCCAGGTTCGTCATATTGCTGGATGTGGCCGAAGCCGCCACGATGGCGACCGGCGACTTGGCCCCAAGCCTGCCGAACGCTGGGGGTAGCGTCGGTTCACGCACGGCCGTCTCCTGGCGCCAAGGTCTCAGTATCCCATTCCGCCCATGCCGCCGCCGCTAGGTGAAGGTGCGGCATCCTTGGCCGGAATGTCGGTGATCATGGCTTCGGCGGTGATCAAAAGCGCTGCGATCGAGCCGGCATCCTGCAGTGCCGTGCGCACCACCTTTGCCGGATCGACGATGCCTGCCTTGATCATGTCGACATATACCTCGTTCTGGGCGTCAAAGCCCTGATTGTGGTCCTTGCTGTCGGCAAGCTTGCCGACGATGATCGACCCTTCGACGCCGGAATTCTCAGCGATCTGGCGCATCGGCGCTTCGAGCGCCCGGAGCACGATCGAGATGCCTGCGGTGACATCGACATTGGCGCTGGTCAGGCCCCTGAGCGCCGACCTGGCGCGCAGCAGCGCCACACCACCGCCGGGCACGATGCCTTCCTCGACAGCCGCGCGCGTGGCGTTCAGCGCATCGTCGATACGGTCCTTCTTTTCCTTGACTTCCGACTCCGTAGCACCGCCGACGCGGATCACCGCAACGCCGCCGGAGAGCTTGGCCAGCCGCTCCTGCAGCTTTTCCTTGTCGTAGTCGGACGTGGTTTCCTCGATCTGACCCCTGATCTGGGCGACGCGCGCCTGGATGGTGGCCTTGGCGCCGGCGCCGTCGATGATCGTGGTGGTGTCCTTGTCGATCAGCACGCGCTTGGCACGACCGAGCATGTCGATGGTGACGTTTTCGAGCTTGATGCCGAGATCCTCCGAGATCATCTGGCCGGCGGTGAGCACGGCGATGTCTTCCAGCATCGCCTTACGGCGATCGCCGAAGCCCGGCGCCTTGACGGCCGCGACCTTGAGGCCGCCGCGCAGCTTGTTGACGACCAGCGTGGCCAGCGCCTCGCCTTCGACGTCCTCGGAGATGATCAGCAGCGGCCTACCGCCCTGTACCACCGCTTCGAGGATCGGCAGCATCACCTGCAGGTTGCCGAGCTTCTTTTCGTGGATAAGCACATAGGGCTCTTCCAGTTCGACGCGCATCTTGTCGGCATTGGTGACGAAATACGGGCTGAGATAGCCGCGGTCGAACTGCATGCCCTCGACGACGTCGAGCTCGGTCTCGGCGGTCTTGGCTTCCTCGACAGTGATGACGCCGTCATTGCCGACCTTGTCCATGGCCTTGGCGATCATCTCACCGACGCTGGCATCGCCATTGGCGGCAATGGTGCCGACCTGCGCGATCTCGGCCGACGACTTGACCTTCTTGGCCCGCGCCTTGATTTCCTCAACCACGGCGGTGACCGCCTGGTCGATGCCGCGCTTGAGGTCCATCGGGTTCATGCCGGCAGCAACCAGCTTGGCGCCTTCGCGCAGAATCGAGGCGGCCAGCACGGTGGCGGTGGTCGTGCCGTCCCCGGCAAGGTCGTTGGTCTTCGAGGCCACTTCGCGCACCATCTGGGCGCCCATGTTTTCGAACTTGTCGGTAAGCTCGATTTCCTTGGCCACCGTCACACCGTCCTTGGTGATGCGCGGCGCGCCATAAGCCTTGTCGATGATGACGTTGCGGCCCTTGGGGCCGAGCGTCACCTTGACGGCGTTGTTCAGGAGCTCCACGCCGCGCAGCATGCGGTCGCGCGCGTCGGTGGAGAATTTGATTTCCTTGGCAGACATGATCTTGATCCCGTTCGAAAATTGGAGTGCGCCGTTTGCCGTGAAGACTGCCCGGTCAGGCGGCGTTCTTGACGGCCACTGTCTTGTCGACAATGCCGGTCTCGCTCTTGTCGATGATGCCCATGATGTCGGCTTCCTTCATGATTAGAAGGTCCTCGCCATCGATCTTGACCTCGGTGCCGGACCATTTGCCGAACAGGATGAAGTCGCCGGCTTTCACATCGGGCACGATCAAGGCGCCGCTTTCGTCGCGTGCTCCCGGGCCGACGGCGATGACTTCGCCTTCCTGCGGTTTCTCCCTGACATTGTCGGGAATGATGATGCCGCCCTTGGATTTGGTATCGCCTTCGGCGCGGCGAACGACGACGCGGTCGTGGAGTGGCCGGAATTTCATGGGGAACTTCTTTCTGTGGCCGGCATTGGGCGGCCGCTGCCTCTGTATAGGCGGGTTGGCACTCGATAGATAGGAGTGCCAGAATTATTTCTCGCCGATGGCCAAGAATTCGAATGAAATAAATTCGAGCCGCGCAGAAATTCATCCGCGCTTGTGGGAAATTTTCTGCCGGCTTGAATTTTGCGGGCGTGCGTCTGTTATTTCAAGGGACAAATAAAAAGCGTCTCGACCTTGTTTAGAACTCAAATGAGGCGCATAGGTAAAACTCGTTGATTTGGTCGAGTTGGCTTTGTGTCAGAGCCCCGCCATTCACCACCGAATTCTCGAAAACGAGTGCAGCGCCGGTCCGGCGCACATTTCGTTCCGTTCGAACCCCTGGAATGACATCGACGCTGACCACGGATGTACTGGCAGCGTCGGGCATCATTCCGGTGGTTCGAGTGGGAATGATAGGGAAACGCGCAGGCGCGGGTTTCCGCTGAAAGCCGCAACAAATGACCAGCCGCACCACACCAACTATCGTTCGCTTCAAGTCGGCGTTTTCGCTGCCCGGCTTTGATGCACCGCAACCACCCGGGGACTACCGCGTCGATCACGACGAGGAAGCCCTCGAAGGAGCTTCCCTGATCGCGTGGCGCCGCGTCGCCACCTTCATTCACCTGCCGGCCATCTCCGCAAGCGGTGCTACGCGGCAGATGGTGCCGATCGAACCGGCATCGCTCAAAGCCGCACTGGAGCAGGACCAGAGACAATGATGAGAACCACGATGATGCAACGCAACGCACACCCGGTCCGCCGCGAAGCCGCAACGCATCTATTTGCCCTCGGACAATTAACGCGAGGCCATTGTAAGCGGGCTAAAGACACGGGTTTCATTCTGGTTTGCTGGTGAGCCTTTCAACTGTCGCAATGATCGCCTTGGCAAGCGCCTCCTCCTCCGTGGAAGCGGCCGGCGAGGCAGTGGATCAAACTGGGGCTGATTGGCTGTGTGAAGCATCTGCACGGGCGAGGATGACTTGCGCCACGCGTCGTTGCAGGATTTTCGAGAAGACCCCGCCTAAAGTCGATCCGTTCGATACGGCTCTGTTGGGACGAAAACCCAACATTGCCGCTGCTTCTCTAGTTCGACCTGCATCTCGTCCCCAAAATGCCCGCTGCCAGGGGGACAGACAACGGGCTTTTTCATGAGGGGACTTATTGGAGAGTCGGCTACATCCCTGAGGAATCGACCGCCTACCGTAACAATCTAGCGAGGGAAATGTTCCATATCGGGACGAATGGCCCGCCACTGCCGCTGACCGGCAAGATGACGACGATCAGGGAACCCCCGCGTCGAATTCAATCGCAAACCCAGCGTCGATCGCGCTTCGTGCAATGTAGTCGCCCAGTTCCCAATCCGTCATTTCGCAAAGCGGGAACATTTCTCTAAGGCCCCGGATGACCTCGGATATCGAAACGCTCGAATTGTCGACCTTATCGATCAGGTAACAGATAATCGCTTGGCGAACGTCCGATGCAGTGAGCGTCTGCGCAAGCGCGGGCATCGCTGTCCTACGAGTGGAGCCGCGTTTCCGCGCTGGCGGCCGTTGTCACGTCGAAGGCGACGGGCACACCATGAACGATGCAGGCGGCCGCCAACATCTCCTCCAGTTCGTGGTCGGTGGCTCTGCAGGCCGGCATCAGTATTCGGATTGCGCGGATTGCCTGTGCGATGGAAAGGAAGCAAGCCCGGCCTCTGGAAAGGACATAAGCTTCGGTCGCCTTTTCAACCGTAACGCTTTGAAAAGTGTTGGTCATTGCGAGTTCCTCCCTGAACCCAAACCAGCACGATTTACGGCCAATATTCGGCCGTCTACAAGCTTATGTCCGATTCCGGACAATTCAGCCGGGGGCAATGCCGAAGTGGCGTTGCTCCTCCTCCCCATAGGCGCCTCTCGTGAGCTTTATCATTCCGGCGCGGTCGACGATTGTGATCTCGCCCCGCCTGGCATGGACCAGTCCCCTATATTCGAGCATTTGGAGGGCCGCAGTAACGCCGGTGCGCCGAGAGCCGAGCATAGTCGCGAGAAATTCGTGCGTCAGGTTGATCTTGCTTCCCCCCACGCGGTCGTGGACCATGAGCAACCATCGGCCCAGTCGTTCTTCGATCTTAGAGTGACCGTTGACCAGTGCCGTTCGGGATGACTGAACTAGGAATGCGTGGGCGTAGCGAAGCAGCGACTCGCGAAGGGTCCGGCTTTCTGCAATCGCAGCGCGAAGATTTTCAACAGGCAGGCACCAGCCATTGCTGGCGACTTGAATATAGGTTGCGTTGGGAGAACTGTCCTGACCGAGAATTATCGTAACCCCTGTCATGCCGTCGCGACCGATGATGCCGACTTCGCTCTGTCGTCCTCCGGTCATGGTGGCAACCACCGATGCGATACCCGTCTCTGGAAAATAGATATGCTCGATCGATTGATAGGGTTCTTCCAGCCGGGCGTTGATAGCGAGTTCGACACGATGCATGGACGGCTGCAAAACCGCAAAATCCTCTGCAGCAATAGTTTTCAAAATGTAGTTGCGAAGATTGAGTTGAGGCATGGCTCTCTCCCTAACGGGCAAGAGCACGTACCTCTCACTGTCGGCTGCATCCGAACATCTGGCGGCCGATATCCAGGAGCATAAGCCTCGGGCGGCCGACTAGCAATATGACGGCGTGCGCGCATTGCCAAGTCAGCATTAGTGGCGGCGTGTCATAGCGACCGGCCAGAACGTAACCAAAGCCAGCTTCCCCTTCGATCGGAACACGCTGGCCGATCAGGTCAGCCACGTCGCGATAGACCGTGCGTTTCGACATCTCAAGTTCGGCGCCCAGCGCTGCCGCCGTCACGGGCCTGCTGGAGCGGCGCAGGATCTGGATGATCTGGAAAAGGCGATCGGCGCGGCGCACTGCTGTCTCCTGCTGCCATCATGCTGGCAGCAGCCCTATGCCACAAGGCACACGCAGGCCACCGCGTTCGCCGTGGCCAACCCGCGAGGATCCGTCATGAAATTTGCTTCGACCCGTTTGATCGCCGCCGATATCGCTGCCGTCGTGCGCTTCTACGAAACGCTCACCGGGACAACAGCCGACTGGCTCGCCCCGGTCTTTGCCGAAATTGTCGTGGCTGGCGGGGTTATCGCGATCGGCGGGGCGGGAACGGTCGCTCTTTTCCGTGAAGGCAGCGCGCAACCTGCCTCTAATCGCACGGCCATTCTCGAATTTTTGGTCGCGGACGTCGATGCCGAATTTGCTCGTCTGAAGGAAACCGTAGAAGTCGTTCAGGAGCCTAAGGACATGCCTTGGGGCAACCGTGCCGCCCAATTCCGCGATCCGGAAGGTACGCTGGTTAGCCTGTTCACGCCCGTGACCGATGCGGCCAAGCTGCGCTTCGGGTCGCGATAGACCAGGGTGAAAGTCCAAGCCTGGCTGCGACATCCAGACGCGCCAGCCTGTAGACCACGCCCCCAGGCGGAAAAGCTCCCTACGACGGTAAAAGTCGATACTTTAATGCAGATGTGCGTCCTTCACCGGACGGTTACCTGCTATCGCCGTAATGATCTCTCTTTCAGTGAGACTGACGTCGAGAATATGCGGAAAGCCGTGAAGGCGATTTCTAACAAGTCAGACTTGGATCAGGCTGCCAAGGACTAAAATTGGCAGTATGGTCAGTACAGGCTGAATCTGGCTCTTAGCCAGCCGACATCCGAAGTCTGTGCGGCGGCTAGGACTGAAGCAGCATTGCTACTTCCTCAGGCGATCAATCCAGACAAGAACCCGTTTTAAGGTTCAGGTCACGCGTCGCACGTGATCCAACTGTACGCCGCCCACGCGTGAGCGGCACATCACTTACTATAGACGCGCTCCAGCGGCCATCGGCTTCGATGTTTCTTGTGGCACAGAGGCGGTTCGGGGGCGGAGGCCGTGAAACTTCAAGAATGGACGTCCAGTTTGGCCCGGAGGATCGTCATCTGAACGTTTTCAGGAAGCTTTGCGCAAAATCTCGCTACCTACGACTTGACGATCTCTGTCACGCAGTGGACGTAATCCATGCGGTGCCCTTCAGGGGCGCGCGCGACGTCGGCTTCATAAGCTCCGTAGAGATCGTCGACGATTGCGGAACGGTCGTTGGCGGGACGCGAGGGATCGAGCGCGTTGGCAAAAACGGTTTCAGACCAGGAGCGGAGCGTAGGCACGTAGGCCCTGGCGAAATCCTGCGCATTGCCATGGACCCGAAAGGCCTCGGCGTAGGGGCACGGCGTCACCATGGTGAAGATCTTTTCCAGCCTCAGTCCGGCTTGCGACACCGGCGAGGCCGGATCGCGGAAGGGCGCGGCGAACTCATCCGGCGTCTTGTAGAACTGCTGGAATGTCGCGTTGACATATTCCGTCTCGCTGATCCGTCCCGCCGCAAGCAGATCGCGCCAATGGCGCGCGAAGCTGTCGAACATGTCGACCCCTGTCGTATGCCCGAGATAGCGCCCTTCCTCGTCGACGCAGAAATTGGCCAGCGCCAGCCGGCCGCCGGACCTGAGCTCGCGGGCCCTCGCCAGCAGGATCATCTCCCAATCGCGCAGCCCCTGGGCGCGAAACTGCGCCCGCTCGGCTTGCGTCGCGCCGACCGCCTGGACATGGTCGGCGATCATGCAGGGCCGCTTGCTGATCCAGTGCATCGCCGTGGCGGAAAAGCCGAACGACAGCGAATTGTCCGGCAGGATCTGGCGGTAGAAGCTGGTGCCGCTGCCGAAGATGTAGAGGCCGGGCGTCTCCGCCAGCGGAACCTCGGTGGAGGTTCCCAACAGTCCTTGGCTCAGCCGGAACAGGGTCGAGAAATCATTATGGGGCAGGTCGGTATAGGTGATCGATATCGCCCGATCCGGTTCCCTCTCCCGAACGGCGCCAACCAGCCGCCGCATCATGTCCATCGAGGTGCCGCCGTCGGCCGCGCCGAAATCGGCGACGGCGAATGGCTGGCCATCGGCCAGCCGAGGCATCCCGGCGACTGCCTTGACGACGAGATCGCCGACCTTGTCGATGACGTATTTGGCGCCGACGGTGTTGGCCGAGTAGTAGCCCGCCCCACGCATGGCGATCTTCTGGCCGTCGGCTGCACTCATTTTCTTCTCCCCTTGTTGTTATTCATCGTCCACCCGGCCTCCGCCAGCTCCGCGCATGCGCGATCGCTCGCTTTCCGGCACATAGGTTCTGACAGCGAAGGAATTGAGCGCGGCAAGCGTCCGCTCGTCGATCGCGCCGCGCCGGCCTGTGGCCGGCCGCTCGATTTCGGCGCGATGTTCGATGACGACATCGGCGCGCTTCGCCAGCCCCGCAGGTCGCGCGACGCGCATGGCCGAGCGGCGCAGCATGGCGTCGAGCCAGACCGGCAGACCGACACCAATGATCGCCAGCGGCAGCGCGCTCGCCGGAAGCGGATCGTCGAGCAGCAGGGCCGCGGTTCGGATCGGACAGAGTGGCATTTCGGCAGATTTGTCGGCATTGCCTTTTCGCCAGCGCGCAGCGCGGGCAGGGTCGGGCACCGCGAAGGACTGCGTGTTTTCGGCAAGGCTCAGCATGGCCATGCCCCAATTGTCGTCCTCGACCGCGAGCCGGCGCGCCGCGCGCCCGATATCCTCGGCCAGTCCCCAGGAAAATCCCGCACCCCGCGCCGTCTTGGCGCTGAGCGTCTCCACCTCGTTGAGCGACAGGTCGATCACGCGGCTTCTCCAGCCGATGCGGCGCTGGCGACCTCCTCGATCAGGGGCTCGCCGCTGAACAGCGCGATCCGCAGCCAGCGGTCCGAGCGGGGATCGAAGCTGCGCGCGCCGAAGAACGCCAGCTTGGCGCGCAATATGTCGACGGGCCGCAAATCGGCGCCGATCAGATTATCGTGAATCTCGGCATAGGGGAATTTCGCAACGATCTGGGTGCGCCGCACCGCATGGCGCCATTCGGGCCGGCGCAGCAGGAATTCCGCGACACTGGCCGAGGCCGGCTCCTGCGCCAGCGCGGCCGCCAGACCGAGCGCGTCGCGCGCGGTGGCCAAAGGCTGTTCGAGCTCGGCGCCGTCCTCCTCGAACCGCTCGCCGAGCCGGGGCTCGAGCTTCTCCGCCGATACATACCAGAAGCGCGCATTAGCGGAGGGCTCTGTGAAGTCGATTGCCCCCGCCCATGAATAGCAGTCGAGAAGCGCCTGGCGCAGCGAGCCGCAGTCCATGGCGCCGTCGATGGCATGGCCGGGCGTCTCGTCGGCTTTCATCGTGTCGCCGAGCTCGTCGACCAAGGCGCCATGCGGCTCGAGGACCAGGGAGACGCAAGCCTCCTGCCCTTCCAGGGAGAACTGCTCTTCCGCGAAGCGATAGACCGCATCCCACGGCCGCGGCTTCGCCAGGAGCCGGTCGAGATTTTCGGCCAGCGTGTCGAGATCGGCGGCTAGGGACCGGGTGGCGGCGGCCTGGCGGTCGTCGTCGCTGTGCCAGCGACCAACGCGCTGCGCCAGGTCGGCGAGCGCCTGCGCGAAAATTCTGCGTTCCGCCACGGCGGCCTGCGGTTCGGCGCGCACCCGCGCCAGAGCGGTTTCGCGGGCCAGAAACCAGCTATGCGTCAGCAGCGGGTGGCGCACGAGGAAGGGCGCCATGCCGAGTCCCGTCGCGTTGCCGACCCCGAGCGCCCGGCGCAATTCCGGCGCCAGTCTTGCCGCGCCGGCCGGATTGCGGCGACGGGCGATGTGATCGACCAGATCGAGCGTGAAGGATCGGATCAACCAGACGGTGAGCATCTCGGCCTGGAAAGACCCGGCAAGTTCCGGACGCGCGGCGATCTCGTCGCGGTCGGCGATGCCGAACTTGCCGTTGCCGTAGACTGCCGTGGTGCGTAGCAGATAGCCGACGCCAAGCAGTTGCTCCTCGTCAGGCTGCCGTCCCTGAGCCAGCGTTGAAGCCACGTCTTCGAACAGCCGCACGCTCTTGTTGGCGCGCGCCAGCACCAGCTCGCTTCTGGTGTATCGGCCCGCCTCCTGCAGCGGAGCGTTCGCCTCCAGCCGCGCGATTTCGGCGGCATCCGGCAATCCGTCGTAAAGAACGTAGCTCGTATCCCAAGCCTGCGCGATCACCCGGTCGGACCGCTTCTCGTCGTCAAGCGGCGTCGAGAACGCGACCAGGCTGTAGGTTCTTGCCGGCGTCTCGACGGCATACACCGCGCGTCCAAATCCGTTGTCGTCGAGGTCGAACAGGTGCTTGCGCACACGCCATTTCTCACTGGTGGCACGGCGGATCAATTGGCGCAGGAAACTGAGACGCGTCGGATGCGCCGCGCCAAGCCGCTGCAGTCGCATGACGATTTCCGGCGGGCGCAGCGGAATCGCCGTCATGCGGCGGTCCCGGCCAGCCTTTCAAGCGCGGCGAGCGCTTCGGCCGCCACCTCGATGCCGTCTCTGCTGTTTTGTTCGCGCGCGCCGAAGCGCCTTGTGCCCGGAAGCCTCGTATCGCCGACGAAGGCGCTGGCGATGGTTTCCAGGTTGCCCGAGAACGCCCCGGCCGACGTTGCGTCGGGCGACACCGCCAAAAAGAACTGCCCGGTTCCGGGCGGACCTCCGGCGGTGCCGGAGAAGGGGCTGGCGACAAGCCCGGGGTTCGCCCCCGTCAGGCATGCGGCGAAGATCTCCACCAAGAGCGCCGAGCCGACGCCCTTGTAGCCACCCGCCGGCGCCATCGTGCCCTTCAACGCTTCGCCGGCATCGGTCGTCGTATCGCCGCTTGCGTCGAAGGCCCAGCCGGGTGGGATCGGCTCACCCGCGCGGGCGCGCTTCATGACTTCGCTCTTGGCGACGACACTGGCGCTCTGGTCGATGACGAAGCGCGCCCCGCCCTGCCCGTCCGGGACAGCTAGCGACCAGGGATTGGTGCCGAGGGCCGCCTTGCGGCCGCCCCAGGGTGCGATTGAGGCCGGCGCGTTGGTGAAGCCTAGCCCGACCAGGCCGGCTTGGGCGATCCGCTCGGTGTGATAGCCGAGCGCGCCGCAATTATAGGAGTTGCGGATGGCGAGCGCCGCCACACCTTGCGATCGCGCCGCTTCGATCAGGGCCGGCAGGCCGAGGGCGATGGCCGCATGCGCAAAGCCGTTGGCGGCATCGACGGCGACGACCGCCGGAGTCGGCCGCGTCAGGCGTGGTTCGGCCTGCCCCAGCACCTTGCCGCAGATCAGGTGTTCGCAATAGGTCGATAGATACATGAGCCCATGCGATTTCAGGCCGTCGCGTTCGGCCGCGGCGATGCCGGCGGCCAGCGCCTCGGCCTGCCGCTCGCTTGCGCCGTGCCGCATCAGCGCAGCGCGCGCGAGCGTTTCGATGCGGGCTTGGGTCAGGCGTGTCATCCCCTCACCCACCGATCATGCCGCGGCATAGCCGAACTCCCCTTCGCTCGCCCGCGTCTGCAGGCGGATGCATTCGATGAAGCGCAGCGACGCCGGCTGCAGGTTCCGGCCCTTCTTGGCGATCCAGCCGACGGTGCGGCTCGAACGCGAATCGGCAAGCGGCAGGAAGCGCACGTCGTGGCTCGATTTCCAGCGGCAGAGCCGGGGCAGGATGGTGACGCCGAGCCCGGCCTCCACCATCGCCAGATTGGAGCTCACATTGGTCGCGGTGAGCTTGGAGCCGGCGGCAAGCGCTTCGGTCTCGGCAAGCCCCAGTGCCGCGGCCGCGCCATTGCGGATGAAGCTCTCGCCGTCGAGCTCAGCCCATTTCAACGGGCGCTTCGATCTTGCCAGGGGATGGTCGGCCGGGCAGACGAAATCGAGCGGCTCATGGAACAGCGGCTCGAAACGAAGCTGTGGCCGCCTGATCGCAAGCACGCACAAGCCCACCTCCACCATGCCGTTCTCGACCGCCTCGACGATAGCGCTGGAATCGCTGTCTCGGACATGAATGTCGAACTGGCCGCCCTCGGCGCGGAGCTTGGCGATGGCGCGAGGCAGCAAGGTCACCGCGACCGAAGGCACGCTGGCCACCTCGCAGCGCCCCTGCCGGTCCGCCGCGTAGCTGGTCATTGCCAGACAGGCGCGGTCGTAGTGGGCGATCATCGCGCGCGCCTCGTCGAGCACCACACGGCCGACAGGCGAGAGCGCGCCCTTGCGTTCGCTCTCGAACAGCGGTGCGCCGATATCGTCCTCCAGTTGCTTCAGGGTCATCGACACGGCCGAGGGCGTGCGGCCGATCTGGTCGGCGGCGGCGCGCACGCCGCCGGTCTCATAGACCGCGACGAAGCTGCGCATGCCGGTCAGGCTGATGGTTTTGGTCACTGTTAAGCTTGCCTGAACATTTGTGCCAAAAATTGAGCTTGATTGAAGTTCACCGCATTGGTTAGGTCGTTGTCAACCCAATTGATGCAGGTCGAACAGGATGCTGAGCGGTCAGAACTTCGTTGCAGGCGAGTGGCGCGACGGTGCCGACTGGGTCGAGGATATCAATCCGTCCGACGTGACCGATGTTGTCGGGCGTTTCGCGCAGGCACGGCCGTCCGACATCCATGACGCCGTCGCGGCGGCGCAAGGCGCGCAACGGAAATGGGCGGCGGCCGGGCTGGAAGCGCGAGCCGCCGTTCTGGACGCCATCGGACGCGAGTTGATGGCGCGCTCGAAGGAGCTTGGCGAGTTGCTGTCGCGCGAGGAGGGCAAGACCCTTCCCGAGGGCGTCGGCGAGGTCTATCGCGCCGGCCAGTTCTTCACCTATTTCGCCGCGGAGGCCTTGCGCAATCTGGGTTCCTCGTCCGATTCCGTCAGGGCCGGCGTCGATGTGCTGATCGAGCGCGAGCCGCTTGGGGTCGTCGCGATCATTTCGCCCTGGAATTTCCCCATCGCCACCGCGTCCTGGAAGATCGCGCCGGCGCTAGCCTTCGGCAATGCCGTTATCTGGAAGCCGGCCAGCGTCACGCCGGCCAGCGCCTGGGCGCTCACCGAGATCATCAGCCGGCAGGCGATCCCGAAGGGCCTGTTCAACCTGGTGATGGGTTCAGGATCGACGATCGGCCGTGAGCTTGCCGCCAATGCCGACATACAAGGGCTGAGCTTCACCGGCTCCGGCGCCATCGGCTCCGGCATCGCCGCGCTCGCCGCCGCGCGCTTCGTGAAGCTGCAGCTCGAAATGGGGTCGAAGAATCCATTTGTGATCATGGACGATGCAGACCTCGATCGCGCCGTCGACCTTGCCGTGAACGGCGCCTTCGGCGGCACCGGTCAGAAATGCACGGCCTCGTCCCGCCTGATCGTCCACCGGCCGGTGCATGACGCCTTCGTCGAGAAGCTGCTGGCGAAAACAAAGGCCCTGAGGGTCGGCCATGCGCTCGAGGCCGGCGTCCAGATGGGGCCGGTCGTCAGCGCCGAGCAGCTCTCGGCCAATCTCGATTATGTGACGCTCGGCATCAGCGAGGGCGCCGAGCTAGCGACCGGCGGCGAGGCGCTCGATCTGGCGCATCGCGGCCACTACATGGCGCCCGCAGTGTTCCTCAACGGCCGTTCGCGCATGCGCATCAACCAGAAGGAGATGTTCGCGCCGATCACCTGCGTGATGACCGCCGACGATCTCGACGAGGCGATCTTTCTTGCCAACGATACGCCCTATGGGCTGACGGCCGGCATCGCCACACGCTCGCTGGCGCGCGCCACGAAGTTCCGCCACGCCTCGCGCTCTGGCTGCGTCATGGTCAACCTGGCGACCGCCGGCACCGACTATCACGTGCCGTTCGGCGGCGTCCGCGCCTCGAGCTACGGGCCGCGCGAGCAAGGCCGCGCCGCGGTCGAGTTCTACACCCAGGTCAAAACGTCCTACATCCACGCGGGCGCGCCCGAATGACCAGCGACGCGCCGCAGGTGCTCATCGACGGGTTGCAATACTGCAAGTGGTCGCGCGCAATCTTCGAGGAGATGCGCCGGGGCGGACTGACCGCGGTCCACGCCACTGTCGGCTATCACGAAGGCTTTCGCGAGACGGTGCGCCATCTCGTCGATTGGCGCACTTGGCTTCGCGATAATGAGGACCTGATCCTCCTGGCGCGCGATGCGGGCGACATCGAGGAGGCGCGGGCCTCGAACCGGACGGCGATCCTGCTTGGCCTGCAGAACCCGATGCCGATCGAGGACGACATCGGCCTGATCGAGATGCTTTTCGATCTCGGCATCCGCTTCATGCAGCTCACCTACAACAACCAGTCGCTGCTCGGCTGCGGCTGGATGGAAAAGGAGGACAGCGGCCTGACGCGGATGGGGCGCGAGGTGATCGCCGAGATGAACCGGCTCGGCATGATCATCGATCTGTCCCACGCCGGCGAGCGGACCGCGCTGGAGACGATCGCGCTCTCCGAGCAGCCGGTGGTCGTCAGCCACGCCAATCCACGCTGGCTGCGCGACAGCAACCGCAATGTCTCCAAGGCCCTCTTGCAGGCATTGCGCGCAAAGGAGGGGCTGCTCGGCCTTTCGCTCTACCCGCTGCACCTTCCGAACGGCTCGGACACGACGCTGGAGCAGTTCGGGAAAATGGCTGCGGAAGCGGCCGGGATCATGGGACCTGACCATCTCGGCATCGGCTCGGATCTCTGCCAGGACCAGCCCGACAGCGTGGTGCGCTGGATGCGCGAAGGCCGCTGGACCCGCGAGACACAGGCGGCGGCAAGTTTCCCGCAGCAGCCATCCTGGTTCAGATCGAGCCTCGATTTCCCGAAGTTGGCGCAAGGCCTTTCCTCGGCGGGGTTCGGTGCGGCCGAAACCGCGCTTGTTCTTGGCGGCGCCTGGCATCGCTTCCTCGAGGCCAGTCTGCCTTCGACCCGAGATTCGCCAGCCACCAGTAGGTAGATTTGCCCCGCATGATGGCGCTGTGGCCTTGAAGATGAAACCGCTTTCAGGTGTCACCGGACGCCGCCATCCTTTCGCAGGCGAAGTCTGCTTTTAAGAAGCGGCAAAAGTCACCTCGATGATCGAGATGGGTCGCAAAACTGCCGTTCGCGTCGCAGGTAGCTTGCGTGTCAGACTCTCCCGGTCCTACCGGTCTTCGCAGCACCAAGACAGACCCATCACGCCCGACGCTGTAGAAAACATCGTACGCTCTCCGAGTGGGGGAAAGGCGGTAGTGCTCTCCCGACTCGAACCCCTGATCACGTTCGTAATGTATGAGGCACTTTGGGCGCCATCCAGTGGCGCATCGGGGCGCAGCGTGGGGCCGGCAAACTCGCTATCGTACTGATGGCCGACCGGGCCCAACATGTGCGGCGGCTTCGGAACCTTGCGATCAGAAAAAGCGCTGTGGGATCGCGTGCGCCGCCGAAGGGTTTGGCAAAGCAAAGGCGGAGTGGCTGGCCCGGTCTGGTCGGCAACGCCGTAATGGTTTGGAACCGGCGGTTCGCCGCGGAGTTAGCTTGTACCCGTCAAGGGTGATTTCACCCAACCGGAAGAACTCCGATGGCAACAAGCAAGAAAGCCGCTGCCGCTGATAAGGGTCTCGCGGACCTTCGGCAAGTTGGCACGGTCAGTCGGGACATAAGCCGCTAGACATGGACAGCTGAGATGGTGGCCGAGCTGACTCCAGAGCAGTCGAAGGCCGCGCGAGCCCTGCTTAACTGGTCACAAGTCCGTCTGAGTGCCAAGTGCAATCTGAGTGAGGGCACCATACGCGATTTTGAGAATGGTATTAGGACGCCGCGCCCGTTGAAGGTCGCAGCCATCCGTCAAGCATTCGAATCGGCGGGCGTGGTATTCGTCTCAGGCGCGAGTCCTATCCTGAGTAAATGACTTCCATGGAAATCCGCGCATTAAAAAACCCGCCGGCCGGAAGTAGCGGGCTTATCCAGTTCGCCTGAGCTTCGATAGATCAGGGCGGAGGCGGCGGCACAGGTGGGACCGCGACGATTGCGGAAAGCTTCGCCTTGCGACCCAGCGTCGGCTGCTCGTAAGTCTTCTTCATGAGAATTCCCCCGGTTTCGATTGATCCCTCAAACACGATGACACTGTCCCGTGCCTTCTCTGGTTGCCAAGCTGCGAGAAACAAAGTTGCACCGGATGGTTTGGGCCTGTCGACCAAGGGCAGAGCATCATCACGACCTATTATTTCGACGTCGACAACAGCTAATTCATCTCCGACGTAGATGGTGTCAATCTCCCGCGGCAAGGAAGGAGCCGTGCGGGCTGCCGGCGAGATGATAAACGAGAGCAAACATTCTTTCTGGAAGTATACGAAGCCTCGGATCATGAAAGTGACGGACGATGAAAATCATCTCCTGTTCACGCTTCAGGTCGCGGCGAAAGTCCCATCAGGGAATGCGCTCTACATACCGCAAACGGAGGCTGTGCACGGCTAGGCCGCCGTCCGACAAAAAGCCCGCCGGCCAGAGCCAGCGGGCAGTACTGGAGTAGCCTGGGGCGCGAAGTGGCAACGTGCGCGGCAGGCTACTCGGGAACAGCGCAAAAGCCCGAGTTGTTCCCCCGACACCTGTGTCTTGCCCGTCAGTCGTAATACGCGTCGGACAGACGTCTTATCCGCCAACTCATAAGTCCCGACGACGCAACATATTCCGTAGATCTTCATTTGGGAGTGCTGGCGAGCATAGTCCCTTCATCGCCAGTTCATGGATGCCCACCATTACCTGCGACGATGGTGGGCATCCATCAGCCTAAAGGTGCCGGATTGCCGATTCCCCAAGAGCTTAACGACGAATATCTCACCTTTGAGTGCCCACGGTGCGAACGCCCCATCGTTCGAAAAGGCACGTGGTTTAAAACCATATCCTCATTCAAATGCCCGTCCTGCAACGCGGCGCTGAGGCTTGGATACCCCGAAAAGCTGCACCTGTTCGAGAAGCACAAGCGTCTGACCGGGGGACCTCACGAACCGGCGAACCCGCCTGCCTGAACCAAGCCGTGGCTAGCCGTACGACCTGTATGGATCGCATCGCACGCCAATCTTGCTCCATTGATCGATTATCAAGCTCTCAAATGGGCTGCTTCTTCGAATAGGGCAAAGACCTTAGACTGAGGTAGGGGCGACCGAACAGCCAACCCTGTCGGTACAGCCATTCTCCCTGATCAACTGATACTGTTCCTCAGTTTCGACGCCCTCGGCTGTCGTGGTCATGCCGAGAGTGGCCCCAAGTTCGGCGACGGCCTTGACGATCGCCCGGCTTTCGCTGCTTTCACAAATCAGGCTGACAAAGCTACGATCGATCTTGATGCG
This sequence comes from Mesorhizobium sp. Ca11, assembly GCF_020165275.1. Taxonomy (NCBI): domain Bacteria; kingdom Pseudomonadati; phylum Pseudomonadota; class Alphaproteobacteria; order Hyphomicrobiales; family Phyllobacteriaceae; genus Mesorhizobium; species Mesorhizobium sp. Ca11. The sequence continues at coordinate 39,668 of NZ_JAIUHU010000011.1, forward strand.
GTCGAAAGGGAAAGAGCGCAGATAGGTTAGGCCGAAGCCTATTGTTCGCCTGAAGGCATTCATCCGCGATCCCCTACCAATCGGCAGAGGTTAGTGTTGTCCGGCTTAGGAACCGCTAATGATCCACCGAGATGGATTTCTAATCTAACAAAAATAGGACCTTTACTCGCCGCAGTCACTGGGTGCGAACGGCCGGTAACGGCTGCAAATAGCAGCGCTTATCTTTAAAGGCGGGCTAACTCCCTCCGCCCGCTCGCCGCACTGTCGGAGGCTATCGAACGAAACCGACCGCCGGCTCTAACTATTGATTTCCTGCCCGACAGCTCAATTGGCACCACCGCAGGCGTGAATGATCCGTGTCATGCCACCACCAAGTTTTGGCGCATGCTCCTTCGGCATTTGCGGCAGCGAACCTTCCGCACGAGGGCAGACACAATCCAGAAACATTCAGGAAAAACTGCAGAAATCATTCAAGCGTATCATGCTCTGGAGGGATCAGTTCATCGGCTGCAGCAGTGCTGCACTTGCTCGGGTTTGCGACAAGCGATGCACAGAATCTCGATCAACTTGATGGGTGCGTTGCTCAGCTTGTCGCTCGCTACGGCAGCGACCGGACCCTCCACCTCAAAGGCGGCGCCGCTCACCCGGACCGAGCGTTGCACCATTCTCAGCCGTCAAGTCGACGAAGCCCTCAAAACGCATGCCGCGGCAACGCAGGTCACCGCGGCGAAAGCTCTTCAGAGAAAGGGAAACCGGTACTGCGCCAAGAAGAAGGAGGCGCAGGGAATCCGGATGCTCGCGAAAGCTTTGAAGCTGCTTGGAGTAACACCCATCGATCCTGATGGGTGACGCTCAACCCCCGACTTGCCAAACAAGGAATAGACACATGAAAAAGTCTCTTCTGTCTGCCGTCGGTCTTGCATTCGCGCTCGCCGTCTCGATGCCAGTTCTCAGCCCTAACGACGCCGCCGCGGCTACGAAGCCAGCGCCAGCAGCGACGGCCGCAACTGGCTCTGCACCCGCTTCGGATGCTATGACCATGAAGAAGGCTAAGAAGCACGTAACGAAGGCCTGCAAGGCGACCAAGAAGCACAAATGCCCGGTGAAGCACAGGAGGAGCGCCGCGAAGAAGGCCTATTAAGGTGTGAAGTATTGCAAAGAAGGCCGTCCACCTCCGCATATACCGGGATGGCCTTTTTTGCTCCCGCCTGCGACTGAGTGGGCGCAACGACCGGCTCTTCGTGCCGGCCCGCTCTTTTCGTCATGGACAGCAGCAGGCTCGTTACGCGCCCTTTGCGGCGTCCTCGATCAACCTGACCACGAAGTTGCGGCATCTCTGGCCCGGACTTATCCCCTATATTTCCAACCTCCTCCGCCCCATTGCGGGTACAGAAACGGACACCTCCCCGCTCAACTGCGCGCTGACTGTGAATGTCCCAAAAACGTATCAGAACTACTCCAATTTTTAGGCTGCCATGTTCAGCCTATGTCGTCGCGAATGCATGCCTTCATACGTCCAGGAGCTATCTCCCGTAGCCGTGGCACGGCGCCGGCACAGGCAGCCATCGCTGCGGGACAGCGCGTTCTGAAAACACATCCCGACGGCGGATTGGCGGGACTTGGGATGTCGCCTTTCAGTATCTGCCGTTGCTTCCTGGCGAACGCATCTGGCGATGGGACGGCCGACAGCAATGCCCGTGTGTAGGGATGCCCAGGCCGGACATAGAGATCGGTCGCGGGCGCGACTTCCATGATGCGTCCGAGATAGAGAACGATGACCGTGTCGCAGATATATTCGACAACGGCGAGGTCATGCGAAATGAACAGCATGGTGAGGCCAAGCCGGACCTGGAGATCGCGAAGAAGATTGATCACCTGGGCCTGAATAGACACGTCGAGTGCCGAGACCGGTTCGTCCGCGACGATAAACTCGGGCTCCAGCATAAGGGCTCGCGCGATGCCGATGCGCTGGCGCTGGCCGCCCGAGAATTCATGCGCGTATCGGTCATAGGCATCGACCGGCAGTTCGACGGTGGCGAGCGCCTTTTCGGCGCGGGCGCGGCGCTCGGGCCGACTACCGATGCCCTGGATATCCAGGCCCTCGGTGAGGATCTGGCCGATAGTCATGCGCGGCGACAGGCTGGCGAAGGGATCCTGGAAGATATACTGCATGTTGCGCCGTTGACGTCGAAGCTCCCTTGCCCCGAGCTTGACGATGTCCTTGCCGTCGAAGCGTATCTCGCCTGAGGTCGGCTCGATCAGCCGCAACACGGAACGGCCAATTGTCGTCTTGCCGGAACCGGATTCGCCGACCAGCCCGACCACCTGACCACGTGGAATGTCGAATGAAATATCCTGCAGTGCCTTGACCACAGGTCCGCGCGAGAACGCTGTCGGCGGGAAATGCTTGGTCAGGTTGCGAACGGACAGATAAGGAGCCGGCGCGCTCATAGCTCCTCCCAGCGGATGCAGCGGCTCGTTTGTGTCGGCGATACCTGCAACAGCGGCGGCACGGCGGCGCGGCAGGAGTCGATCGCCATCGGGCACCTTGGAGCAAAAGAACAGCCTCCGGGCAGCATGGCCAGCGAGGGGACATTGCCGGCAATCGTCGGCAGCGGTGTGCCGGCCGCCTTCAGCACCGTTGCTTGGCCAAGTCGCGGTGCCGATCGCATCAGGCCTGTCGTGTAAGGATGGCGCGGCCGGGCAAAGACTTCGCCAACCGGGCCGGTCTCGACGATGCGGCCGGCATACATGACGGCCACGCGGTCGGCGATTTCCGCAACAACGCCAAGATTGTGGGTGACGAAGAGGATGCCCATGCCGCGTTCCGCCTGAAGAGTGGCAAGCAGATCGAGGATCTGCGCCTGGATCGTCACGTCAAGCGCCGTCGTCGGTTCGTCGGCAATCAGCAATGTCGGGTTGCATGCGAGCGCCATGGCAATGGTGGCCCGCTGACGCATGCCGCCCGAGAGTTCGTGCGGGTATTGTTTCGCGCGCCGCGCGGGGTCCGGGATGCCGACCTGCATCAGCAAGCGCACCGCTTCGGCTGCCGCCTCGCGATGCGATTTGCCAAGATGGATGCGCATCGGCTCGGCGATCTGCTCGCCGATAGTGTAAACCGGGTTCAGGCTGGTCATCGGCTCCTGAAACACCATGCCGATATCGTTGCCGCGCACGCGGCGCAGTTGCTCCGCGTCCAGCCCGGTCAGCTCGGTGACGGAACCGTCGCGTCGTCTGATCGAGATATGGCCGTGAGCGATATGGCCGATCTTCGGCGCCAGGAGCCCCATGATGGAGAGGCTGGTGACTGACTTGCCCGAACCGGACTCGCCGACCAGCGCCACGGTCTCGCCGGAGCCGATCTCGAGATCAACGTCCTGTACGGCCGCAATGTCGCGCCCCGCAATGCGAAACACGGCACGCAATCCGGCAATCTGGAGGATCGGCGCTTCCATGATCAGCCAAGCAGGCCGACGTCGCGCAGGATCGCGTCGACCTTGGCGGTTTCCTCGGCATTGAGATCGCGCTGCGGGCGGGCCATCCTGTTGGTGGCGATGATGCCGAGGCTGCGCATGGCGGTCTTGAAGGAGCCGACGCCGGCTGAACCGGCACTGGTGCGCCCGAGCGCGATCCAGACGATCTCGAACAGCTTCAGCAGGCGTTCCTGCTCGACGCGGGCCTCGGCATGCTTGCCGGCCTGCATCAGGTTCCACATCTTGACGTAGCCGTGCGGGTCGACATTGGCGATGCCCGGCACAACACCATGCGCACCCATGGCGAGAGCAGTATCGACCATGATCTCGGAGCCGGTCATGCCGAAGAAGCCGGCATCGCCGGCCATGTCTTTCAGTACATAACGCAGATTGCCATCGTCGCCGCTGGAATCTTTCAGGCCGGCCACGGTGCCTTCCTTGGCAAGCGTCACCGTCGTCTTGCGATCGAGCTTGATATGGACGCAGACCGGGATGTCATAGGCAATGATCGGGATGTCGATCGCATCCTTGATGTAGCGGAAATGATCGATGATCTCCGGCTGGCTGGTGCGCGTGTAAAAGGGCGCGGTGACCACGATTGCATCGGCCCCGGCCGATCTGGCGATCTTCGAATGGTTGATGACACGGTCGGTGGTCGGATCGATGACGCCGGCGAAGATCGGAACGCGGCCGTTGTTGACCTTCACTGCGTGCTCGATGATCGCCTTGCGCCCGGCTTGGTCGTGGAAAACCACCTCGCTGGTCGAGCCAAGCACGAACAGTCCGTGGACGCCGCCGTCGAGCAGGTTCTCCAGCGTCCGGGTGAACGACGGAAAGTCGATGCTGTAGTCGTTGTTGAGGGGGGTAACGACTGGCGGCACGACGCCGGTAAAAAGTGGCATTTTAAAACCTTCAGTTGAGATCGGATCGGGGATCGAAAGCGTCACGCAGCCCATCGCCAATGAAATTGATGGCGAGGACCGTGAGTACGAGGGCGGCACCGGGGAACATCCACTGCCAGGGGTATTGTTCGAGGACGACGGTGGAGCGGGCAAGATTGAGCATATTGCCCCAGCTCGCTTCGGGTGGTGCGATGCCGAGGCCGAGGAAAGAGAGGCCAGCTTCCAACAGGATCGCGTTGGCGATCTGCAAAGTTGCGTAGACGACGAGGATGTCCATGCAATTGGGCAGGCCGTGGCGAAACAGGAGATGCGGCAGCCCTGCCCCCATGCCGCGCGCGGCAACGACGAAATCGCGCTCGCGCAGTTCGAGGAGGCGGGCCCTGACCATGCGCGACAGAACCGGCCACGATAGCAGCGAGATGACGAGGATTGTCGGCGCGATGCCGGTGCCGGCGATCGAGGCAAGAACCAGCAAGAAGATGACTGGCGGCAAGGTCATGGCGAGATCGACGAAGCGCATCGCGGTTGCATCGATGATGCGGCCGCCGAAGCTCGCGATAGCACCGATGAGGAAGCCAATAACGGTGGAGATCGCGACCGAGCAGACGGCAACCAGCAGCGAGATGCGACCACCCTGCAGAAGTCGCGCGAAAACATCCCGCCCGACGCCGTCGCTGCCGAGCCAATGGGTGGCGGACGGTCCCTTGTTCATGGCCTTCAGGTCGATGGCGTTAGGAGCGTATGGCCACCACCAGTGGTAGGTCATGACCGCTATCAGTACGGGGATCACGATGACCAGACCGGCCCGCGCGGCGCGGTTCTCGATGAAGCGGCCGAGTGCGCGGCGCAATGGACCCTTGATGCGCTGCATGGGTGGTTCGATCTCGGCAATCGTCATCACCCCACCTGGATGCGCGGGTCGACAAAGGCGTAGACAACATCGGTGAGAATGTTGACCAGAATGACGCAGACACCGATCACCAGCGTGGCACCCATGATGACGGGATAGTCACGCGTGCCGACGGCATTGACCAGCAGCAAGCCCATGCCTGGCCAGTTGAAGACGCTCTCCAGGAAGATCGCGCCGCCGATCGCGATGCCAATGGTCGACCCGATCAGCGTGATGACCGGCAAGAGCGCGTTGCGGGTGGCGTGCTTGATGATCACCCAGAACTCTCGCACGCCTTTGGCCCGGGCGGTTCGGACATAATCCTGGTTGAGCACTTCGAGCAGCGAAGCGCGCATATAACGCATGATCAGCGCCGCGTGGCCGATCGACAGCAGGCATGCCGGCAGAATTAGGTGGGCAAGCACATCGGAGATCGAGAATGGCGCGCCCGCGGTCTGCATGCCGCCTGACGGCGCCCAGCGCAGCAGAACCGAGAAAAAATAGAGGCCAAGCAGAGCGGTCAGGAAGGCCGGACTCGATATGCCGATGAACGACAGCACCGACATCGCAATGTCGGGCCAGGCGTTGCGGCGCACGGCGCTGTAGATACCGCTCGCGATACCGACGATGATGGCGATCGCCAGCCCCGTGCCCATCAGGAGAGCCGTGGGTCCGATGCGCTCCATCACCAGCGGCAACACCCGCACGCCGTTGCGCTGGGTCGAATAGCCGAAATCACCCGACAGAGCCGCACGCACCCAGCCGAAATACTGAAGCGGCAGCGGCCGATCGAGACCGAGGCGATCGCGCAGGGTCTCGAGATCGGAAGCCGACATCGGCACGGAAGGATTGATATATGCGTCGATCGGATCGCCAGGCGACAGGCGCAACAAGATGAAGATGAGGAGGCTCAAGGCAACCAGCATCAACAGTCCTGTGGCGCAGCGGCGGGCTATGAAGCTCAGCATTGGCTTTCCGCAAGTGGATGGTGTGGGCCGAATCCCAGAGGAAACCGGCCCTTGTGGCGGGCCGGGAGACCCGCCTGCTCACTGAATGTCCCAGGCCTCGGGATGAGCGGCGTAAGGACCGCCAGCGGGTGCAGGCGTCCAGACGAAATCCTTCAGCTTATTGGAGGCAACGCCGTAGCGATTGGCCACCCACAGCGTTGCCCACGGAAGGTCCTTGTTCATCACCTTGCAAACATCCCGCCAAGCGGCATCGAGCTTGGATGCATCGGTTTCTCCGAGCGCCTTGTCCAAAGCCGCGCTCAGATCGTCGAACTTGATGCGCATGGTGTTGAAGCCGGCGGGCGGAATCTGCGACTTGTTCAGGCCCGGATTGATGCCAGCCGGGTTCGGGCCATTCTGCAGGCCGGCATAGACCATGGGAAATGCGTTCCAGTCCGGCGTGCCTCCCTTGTAGACGATGCCATTGTAGGTCGGCGTATCGACGACACGCGGCACGACGTTAATGCCGACCTGCGACAGCATGGACTGGATGGCTGCCATGACATTGGCAGCCTGCGGAGAGCCGTAATAGGTCAGCAACGTGATGGGCTTGTCGCCGTTGATCTTGTCCCAGCCCGCCTCTGCCAACAGCGCTTTGGCCTTGGCCGGATCGTAGGCGTAGGTTTCCAGCCCTTCGGGGACCAGTTGCGGCGCCACAAAGCCGCAGTTGGCTGGTTTGGCTGCGCCGCCATAGAGGCTCTCTATGATCGCGTTACGGTCGATGGCGTACATGATCGCCTGACGAACCTTGAGATCCTTGAACAGGTCGACCTGCTGGTTGAGACCGATATAGTTGACCACGTAGGAGCCGCCTTCGATCACCTTGAAGTTGGAATCGGTCTTGAACGACGCCGCGTCGTCAGGCTCGACATAGGTGAATTGGATCTCACCAGCACGCAGCGCCGCGACCGCCGCGGCCGGGCTCTCGAAATAGCGGTTAATCAGCACGTCGACTTTCGGCTTGCCGCCACGATAATCGTCATCCGCGGCCAGTTCGACATATTGGTCGGTGACGTATTTCTTGAACTTGAACGGACCTGTGCCGACCGGATTGGTCGACCACCAGGTGCTGGTTGCCAGCGACTCCGGCGGCATTCCGGCAAGAGCATGTTCCGGCAGGATCAGCACCTGCGAAAGAATGGACAGGAAGGAGGCGTTCGGCTTCGACAGCTTGATGATTACGGTGCTGTCGTCGGGCGCCTCGACCGAAGCGATATCGCCGAGGCGTGCCGCGAACAGGCTGCCGGAAGCTTTGTTCTTGGCAAGGTCGATGGTGAATTTCACGTCCTTCGACGTGAACGGCTTGCCGTCGTGCCAGCTCTCCTTGACCAGGTTGAACGTATAGGTCAGCTGGTCGGCGCTCACCGTGTAGTTCTTGGCCAGGTCGCCTTCGAGTTGGGTCAGCCCTGCATTCCAGATGACCAGCGGTTCAAAATAGGTGCTGAGCCACGTGAAGCCGCCAGTCGCGACTAGCGGGTTGAAGTTCTTGGGGAAGCCGCCGGGACCGACGTCGAAACCACCCGCAATGGTCTTTGGACTTTGCGCCTGCACGATGGTCGGCAGGCCGGTGCCGAACAGCAGCGCGGCAGCGATGGCTATCGTCTTGATGCGCATGGTTTCCTCCCTTGGCATTTTTCAGGTTGTGCGGTTTTTGGCGATAACTTGCTGGATGCCTCTGTAGTGATCGTCGAGCCGGCTACGTGCCCGGTCGACATCCTTGGCGGCGACCGCCTCGACGATTTCATGATGATCGCGCCAGGTGGCGAGCGGCGTCGGATTGTCGAGATTGGTGAAATCCGAGGCCTTGTTGAACGCCACCCAAAAGATATCGATCAATGCGCTGAGCATGTGGTTGTTCTGGCAGCGGAACAGCATCTGATGGAATTGCTGGTCCTCTTCGGCAAAGCTCTCGCTGCGCTCCGCGCGCTGGCGCATGCTTTCGGTCAACCGGCGAAGCTCGTCGATGTCTTCGGCGCTGATCATCTCGATGGTCTTGGAGATCAGCCCGGTCTCGAGCACACGGCGAATCTCGCGCAGTTCCTCGACATCGCGCAGCGAGTCCTGCAGGCCATAAGCCAGATTGTCGAGTAGTGGCTTGAAGGAGAATTCCTTGACGAACACGCCGATGCCACGACGCGTCTCCAGGATGCCGATCGATTCCAGCGCCTTGATCGCTTCGCGGACCGAATTGCGGCCAACGCCGAGCCGCTGCGCCAGGAAGGTCTCCGGGGGCAACGGGTCGCCTGCCTTGAGCCTGTTCGCCTCGATATAATTCCGCAGGCTCTCCTGGACGGTCACATGCAAAAGCGGTGGTCGGCTAAGCGGTTCGATCGACTTCAATACCGGCATCTTGTTTCCTGTTTCCACTGCTGTCCGACGCCGATAACCACTTCGCTTGAGAGGCTGACGACTTGTCCTATAACGACTTGTAGGATATCCTGCAAGTGCACCAGGAAATACCAGGAGATGAAAATCGTTTTGGCCGGCATTAGCCATTGGCACGCCGACTTGCATCTCGATGCGGCGCGCGATGCCGGCGCTGAAATCATCGGCGTGTGGGATGAGGACGAGGCGCATGCAAGGGGCTTTGCAGCGCGCAACTCGCTTAGGGCGATTGCTGCATTCGAAGACATCCTTGCAACACCTGCGGATCTGATCTTGCTGATGGGACACCCTTCGAACGTGCCGGCCAGGGCGCGCAGGATAATCGAAGCCGGCGTCCCGCTTGTCCTCGAGAAGCCGGCAGCGACCGGCACGGCGCCGCTGATGCAACTGAGAGACCTAGCCCATCAACGAAAAGCCTTCGTCGGCGTGCCTTTGCCCAATCGCTTTGGCCCGGCGGTGATCGCCTTTGAGAGACTGCGAAGGGAAGGCCGCGCCGGCCAAGTCGCGCACGGCCATTTCCGCGTCGTCAACGGGCCGCCAGAGCGTTATGCCGCCGATGGTGTCGGCTGGGTGGTCGATCCCGCGATTGGCGGAGGCGGCGCATTGCGCAATCTGGGCATCCACGGTGTCGATGCAGCGCTGAGTCTGGCCAGTGGAGAGCTCCATCTCAAAGCTGTATCGATGGGCAACCGCATCCACAGGGCTCCGGTTGAGGACTACGCATTGCTGGTGCTCGAGGATAATGCCGGCGCGGTGTTCACCATTGAGGCGGGCTATACCTTCGCTTCAATGCTCCCTGGTGGGGATTTCGAATGGCGCATCGTCGCCGCCAACGCCACCCTCATCGACCGTGGCGACAAGGCGATCTGCGCAACTCTCGACGACGCTGCGGTTGTGGACCTGCCGGTCGAACTGCCGGCTACTCGCTACCGCCTCAGCATGCGCGACACATTCGAACGGTTGCGGCGAAACGCTGCGCCGGCAATCTCCATAGACGACTATGTTGCGGCGATGTCGCTGATCGACGCCGCATATCAGAAGGCAGGACGATGATTGCATTAGGCATTATCGGCGCGGGCGATTTTGGCGCCGCGCATGCACGCGCAATCAAGGAGGTCGACGGCATCCGCCTCGTCGCAGCCTGCCGTGGAAACGCGACGGCGCTGGCGGCTTTCACGGCCGAGTATGGCGGCAAGGGCTACACCGACTGGCGCGAACTTCTCGAAGACAGCGGCGTCGATGCCGTCGTTATCGCTGCCCCGCACGCGCTGCATGCCGAAATGGCGATCGGCGCGGCCAAGGCCGGCAAGCACATTCTGCTCGAAAAGCCGATGGCGCGAACTGTAGCCGAATGCGATGCAATCAATGCGGCTGTGGCGCAGAGCGGCGTCAAGCTGATGGTCGCCCACCTCCTGCATTTCTCGAAACCTTGCATGGCAGCCAAGAAGGTCATCGAGGCAGGCGAGATCGGACGGCCGCTGATCGCGTCGAGCTGGATGATCAAGCTCTGGATGGAGCACAACCGGCGCGACTGGCACCTGCGCAACGCTACCGGTGGCGGCATGCTGATGACGGCCGGCATTCACGCGCTCGACCGTCTCGTCTGGCTGATGGATGACGAAGTCATCTCGGTGAGCGCCATGCTCGGCGCAAAATTCCATCAACAGGAAGCGGATGACACGTCGATGCTGGCGCTGCGTTTCAAACGTGGCGGCCTGGGCCAGGTGCAGAGTATTGGCTATCGCAACGGTGCGGTCGGCTTTGCGATGGATCTCGTCTGCGAGCGCGGCACGCTACGCATCGACATGGATCGCGGCACGATGATTGGTCGCGATACCGTGTGGACCGACCTGCCGGATTCGTTCGAGCCCGCCTGGATGCACAATGCGGTGAAACGCGAATGGGCAGCGTTGCGCGACGCTATCGTCGACAACAAGCCGGTACCGGTGACGGGCGCCTATGGGCGCAATCTCATCGGCATCATCGAGGCAGCCCACGCCTCGGACAAATCCCGCCGCGAGGAAACAATCGCTGATGCCGGCTGACATAGATACGATTGCCGAGGCCATCGCCGAGGCTCACAGAAACCCGCGTCGACGCGTACCGGGGTCGCGTTTGGTCGACCTGACGCGCGGCGATGCGATGGCCGTTCAAGGCGCGGTGTTGAAGCAGCTCCGAGAGCGCGTGCCCGTCGCCAAGGTGGCCATGCCGCCCGATGGTATCGCGATGGCTGCGGCGATCCCCGCCGGAATGCTTATCGGCGATGGCGAAACGATCGAACTTGGCGAACGCGACCTCGCCGGGCTCGAGATCGAAGTGGCTGTCAGGCTCGGCGCCGACCTGACGCCTGAGATCGCCAAAGCTGGCCGCTCGGCCGTGTTGCAGACCATCCAGCATTTCATTCTCGGCATCGAGCTCATCGGCTCTCGCATCGACGACCGGACCAAAGCCGGCCCGTTCGGCCGCTGGCCGACAATATGGTCACAGGCGGTTACGTCATCGGCAGGCAGACACTGGCGCAAGCGCCGAAGGTCGACGGGATGGCGATCACGCTTTCCAGCGACGGAGCGATCAGCCAGCGCGAGATCGCCAAATACTCGTTTGGCGACGCCCCTTCTCCCATCATCGCTTTCGCCGGAATGGCCGACGATCATTTCGGCAGCTTCAAAAAAGGCATGGTGATCACCACGTTGTCGCCGCTGCTGATCGCTCCAAGGAGGGGTCGCATAGAGGTCAATCTTGGAGACTTCATGCCGCTCTCCTTCACGCTGCGCTAGTCGGACCATGAGTGATCATCTCTCCGCCCTCCCCGAACACGCGCCGCGCGGCATCTGGGGCGCCGTGATGCTGGCCGTGGGCCTGGATGGCAATATCGACTGGAGCGTCACGCAAGAAACCGTCGCGCGGCTCTGCGCATCCGGCGTTCACGGCGTCTATTCCAACGGCACGGCATGTGAATTCCATTGCCAGACTGAAGCAGAATTCGACCGGCTGAGCGAGATGGTGGCGGCAGTCGCCGGTGCCGCGAGAATCCCATTCCAGATCGGCATCAGCCAGTCCAATCCGCGAGTTGCATGCGAGCGATTGAAGCGGGTTGCGGGATTGGGACTCTCGGGAGTGCAATTCACCTTGCCGGACTGGTGGCCACCAAGCGACGAAGAAGTGCTGCGTTTCGTCTCGGGCTTGGCCGAGGCAGCGCCGAGCACTCCTCTGGTGCTCTATAACCCGCCCCACGCCAAGCGGCGGCTGACTCTAGAAAGTATTGCCGCATTGGGCACCGCGGTACCCTCGCTTGTCGGGGCAAAACTCCCCGGCGGTGACGCCACCTGGTACGCCGGCATGCGGCGCGAACTGTCGGGCCTTTCGGTGTTCGTGCCAGGCCACACGCTGGCAACCGGTTACGCGAACGGTGCGCATGGCAGCTATTCGAACATCGCCTGCCTTAGCCCGAAAGGCGCACTGCAGTGGTGGGCGCAGATACGAGCCGGGGAACAAGCGGCCTTCGAGATGCAAGCACGCGTACAGGCCTTTCTCGCGGACCACGTCCTACCATTTCGGGCACGCTACGCCGTCAGCGACGCCGCCCTCGACAAGGCAATGGCGGCAGCCGGCAGTTGGAGTTCGATCAGGGCCAAGCTATTGTGGCCCTATTCTTCGGTCCCCGACGAGGACATCCCACCGCTGGCGACGGCGGCACGCGTTGCCTTCCCTGGATGGTTCTAGCATGGCGCGCTTGCCGAATGGTACTGACGGGGAGACTTTGGCGATATGGGGCAGCTGCGGCTGCTTTTCGCACTCGGGCGCTATGCGCGATCAGGAAAGTCGGCGTGACGATCGCGATGTTTTCCTTGCCGGCCTTCAACGCCACCGACTCTGCGCCGACACGGTCTTGGTCGGCTCGGCATTCAGTCGCGGTGAAACCGTCGCCTGGCGGCATCCATCGGGCTGGCGGTCATGTTCGTGGGGTTCGAGAACTCACCATGGAATGCCGACGGAGGAATCGCGCGACAACGCCGAGCGCGGCGTTGCCATGGCCCGCGTAGCCGCTAGTTATGCGGAGCGGCCACTTGCATCGGCTCATCAGGCCATGGTCTCGTTGGAATTGCGTCAGCTGACCAGTGTCCCATTTTGTCCATGAGCACCCTCAATTCGGGCTGAGGCGCGACCCAGAAAGTTCGAAAGCTTCCAAGAACCCCAGACAAATGGATGCCGCCTCGGACATTGAGCTCACGGCTATCGCCGCCAACGTCCGCGATGGAGCGGCCAATATCGCCGGCAAAAGAGCGCCCGATTTGGACTGTCGGCGGCTCCGTCCTGGTAAACGAAAAAAGAATTGCAGCCGGCCGATCCTATTCGCGATCGCATGCCGCGCAAGTGATATCGGTCCGCCTCAAGCGATACCGGCAGCAATCGCGATGAAATGCTGTCGATGCCGGTAGCACTGTCCAGCTTACTGCAGCTTGGCCTGCAGGGCATTGACATCGTCGGTGGTCATTTCACCATCGGTGGTCACTTTGCCGTCGACAATCTTCCACAACCGGAACGGACCGGTGATGTCGCCGAATTTGTCGAAGACGACCGGACCGATGACGCCTTCATAGCGGATCGGTTTGCCGTCCTTGATCAGGCCGAGTGCCTTGGCGAACTCCTCCTTCCCGGCAAAGATCGGCGTGCCGGCCGGGTCGACCGCCTTGTATATGGCATCCCTGATCCTGGCCGGATCCTCTGAGCCGGCTATGGCAATGGCAAGGCCAACGATGGCGCCGGCGTCATAGGAGCGGTCGGCCGCCGGATTCGAGGGCTCGATACCGGAGAACGCCTTGTAGTTCTTGGTGAAATACTCGGTCGATGCGGTCGGGCTGGTGCCGGACGATGTGCCATAGGCATCCTTCAAATAGTCGGCACCGACCGACTCGATGAAGTCAGGGCTGTTCATGCCGTCATTGAGCAGAAATTTCTGCACGCCCCCTTGCGATATCCAGGTGCGGGCGATGGTGGCGCCATCGACCGGCGTGCTGACGAGATAAAGTCCGTCCGGCTCGCCTCCCATCGCTGCCGTCACTTCCGAGGCATAGCTCGACTGCTTCTCATTGTAGGGCGTGTCGGAAACGATGGTGCCGCCGAGCGCTTTATAGGCGCGCGAGAATTCGGCCACCATGTTGACGCCGAAATCGTTGTTGACGTGAATGATCGCCAGCTTTTTGAAGCCCCTGTCGAGGGCGTATTTGGCCGCGGCCACGCCCTGCAGCGCGTCCGAGGTGATGGTGCGGAAGAAGATGCCGTTGGTCTTGCCCTCGCGGCCGAGTGCCGTCAGCGTCGGCGAGGACGAAGCCGGCGAGACCTGGACGATCTTGGCCGGCGCGGTGACCGAGGTCAGGATCGGGATCGACACCGAGGAGATGATGCCGCCGATAATGGCCGGCACCTTCTTGACCTGTACCAGCTGGGTCGCGGCATCGACCGCGATGTTGCCCTGGCTCTGGCTGTCGCGCGTGTCGGTGACGAGATCGCAGCCGCTCACGCCACCGGCGTCGTTGATGTCGCGGAAGGCCATTTCGACAGACTTGGCGCCGGCCTGGCCGTATTCGCCGGCGGGACCGGTCAGTTCCATGACGAGGCCGACGGTGATCTTGCAATCGGCGGCCTGCGCGGCGCTGGCAATCGTGACGAGAGCGAGCGCGGTGGTGAGTTGGAGTATCGTCTTTCTCATTGTTGTTCCCCTTTAGTTACACGAACTGGTTTGACGTCTCGAAAGTGTCAGTGTTCCGGCACCTGCAGCCAGGTTTCATGCAGATGCCGCCATTGGACGCCATTGGGCGCCGATGAACTAGCAGTGAAGACGGCACTCGACTGGCGGCGGCTGTGCTTGCCGCCACGCAACTGCGCCTCGACATAGAGGATGACGATCGTGTCGCGGGCCTGCCAGCCGGGCTTGATGTCCTCAATCGAGATGGCGAAGCCATCGTCGCATGTGGCGCGGCTGGAGCGGACATGCTCAACGACGGCCTTACGGTCGAGGATCTGGCCGGTTGGTGCGATCACCGTCAATCCTTCCCCCATGGCGGCTTCGAAGCGGCCGAAATGCACTCTATCGGCGCGCGCAGCAACGAACCAGTCGGCGAAGAAGCGATGCAGGTCGATGACTTCGGCACTGGCCCGCGAAAACAGCTTTCCGTCCATCGTTTTCAAACCCGGCCCGCGTTGAGATTGTAGTGCATGATCGAGCCGTGGCGGCCGTGGCGGTCACGCTCCAGCGCGTAGACATCGCCCTCAAGACCGGCGCCTTGCGCGATGACGGCAGCGATCCGTGCGCGGTCGTCGGCATCGAGCTCGATGTCCATGATGTTCGCATTTGCCAATGCATGCGCCTGGTTGCGGGCACCGACGATCACGGCGGCCACTCGCGGCTGCTCCAGCACCCATGCGCTGGCGATGGTGGCAATGTCGGCCCGATGGCGATCACCGACGGACTTGAGCGCCCGCAGCATTTGCTGGAACAGATCCCAGCCGCCGAAATCATCGATAATCAGCTTGTATTTGACCAGCGAGCGGTTTTCGAGCGGCGTGGTGGGTTCGGCCACGCCAAGCCATTTCTCGCTGAGGAAGCCGCCGGCCACCGAGCCGTAGCAGAGGAAGCTGACGCCGTTTGTCTTCGCAACTGCGGCGAGGCTGTGCGCAGGCCGCTGGTCGAGCACCGAATATTGCAGCTGCTGGCTGACCAGCGGGATGCCGGCGGCCAGGATTTCAGCGAGCCGGGGCGTGTCGAAATTGGTGGTGCCGAGATTGTGCACCTTGCCCTCGCATCGAAGCTCGTCCAGCCAACCCATCGCTTCGACGTAACGAGGCTGCGCATAGTCCCACCAGTGGAACTGCACGAGATCAAGCCGCTCGGTCTTCAGCCTGAGCAGCGACTGGTCGACGATGCCCCTGATATAGTTGCGGCTGATGGTGGCCAGCCGCTCGAGGTCGGGCACCAGCTTGGTGTGCACCTTCATCCTGGCCGCCGCATCAAGGCCGCGCTCATCGGCCAGCCGCAGGCGGGCGGCGCCGATCAGTTCCTCGACGCCGGTGTAGATGTCGGCGCAGTCATAGGTCCAGATGCCGGCATCGAAGGTAGCGATGAGGTCGGCCACCGCCTGGTTGCCGTCGATGGCGCCATGGCCGCCGGCGAGTTGCCACCCACCGCGAATGACGCGCGAGATCTTGTAGCCTGGACCGAGCTCGAAGGTCTTAGCACTCATCCCTCGTTATTCTCCTTCGGCAGCGGCTCGGCCGTGGTTTCGGCATGGCTGAATCGCCGCTTGGCCAGCCTGACGATCCTGAGCCGACTGGAGCAATTGGGGTCGGGACAAGCGATCTCGGCGTCCGAGGTCATCCAATCATTCTTCTGGGTCGGGCGCTGCTTTGCCGCAAGCAGCGGCAGCACGGCGGCAAGCGAATAGATCGAAAAGCCTTGCCCTGCCGGCATCGACAGCGTTTCGCCCTTCAGCTCGAAATAGTCGCCGGCCTTGGCGCCGCAATAAATCGGCTTGCCTTCGGGGACGATCGCCTCGACGCGAAGATCGAAGAGCTCGAAGCTGTCGTCGGTCATGTCAGGCCTCCACCACGATGAAGCTGATATCGCAGGCGCCGTTGCGGCGGATCGCCCCGCATGCGGCGGCGAACTGATCGCTCTCTTCGGCGCGCACCTGCGCCACCACGCTGCCGGCCAGCCAGCCGATCGGGAACAGAAGCCGCGCCCCTTGCCCGTAGAACAGGCCGATGTCGAAGATGGCATTGGGGTTGCCACCCCACATGTGCGGCGGCACGTAGGACAAGACGATATCGCCGGGCTGCGGCGTCAGGGTCGCGTTCTCCGCCGGCAGCGGCCGGGCATAGGCTTGGCCTTCGAGGTCGGCTGATGGAACCGGACAGGAAATTTCAGGTCCAGTCCACATGGCGTGGATGCCTGGGACGACGCGTGGCGTTGCGAGATACGCCGTGAGAAAAGCGGCGTTTTCCGGCGCCTTCTCGGGCAGTAACAGCGCCGTGACGGCAAGCTTCGAGCGTGGCTCGGTGATCCGGATAGAGGTCATGTCTGATCTTTCCCAGCCGCGGATTGCAGCTTGCTGCGCAAGAAGGTGAAGGGCCGGCTGATGTCGGCGACCAGCGCCTCGCGCGCCGCCCGTGCGTCCTGCGTGGCCAGCGCCTCGACAATGCGGCGGTGATACTGGGCGGTGTCGACCTCACCGGCTTCCGAAAAGGCGTAGATGGCGACGCGGATGCATGGCCCCGATTGCAGCCACAGGCTCTCGATCATCGGGATCAGTACGGCCGAGCCACAGGAGCGGTAAATCTCGAAATGAAAGCTCTGGTTGAGCGTCACTTCGCGGTCGACATCTTTCTTGTGCTTCAGCGCCCGCATCTCATCCCATTCGCCGAGAATGGTTTCGATTGTGGAGATCTGGCGCGGCACCATGCGAGCGGCGGCAAGCGCTATCGCCTCGCCTTCGATCAGGATGCGGGCTCGCAAGAGATCGTCGAGGCGATCCAGCGTGATCGGCGGCACGCGCACCGAACGGTTGGGCAACGCCTCCAGCGCCTTTTCCGTGATCAGCCGCCCGAGCGCCTCGCGCACCGGCATCGTCGAGGTGACCAGCGCATCGGCCAGACCGCGGATGGTCAGCACCTGGCTTGGTTCGAACAGGCCGCCAATCAAGGCCCGTCGCAGTTCGGAATAGACGCGATCCTGCACCGTTTCGCGGCCCACCGGCGCAAGCTGGGCCGCGATCGTCTCGTTGTTCCTTTCGGTGGCAGTCTTGTGCATGGAATTCCGCTCTGGGCCCGGTTTTCGGCTTGCGGAGGAAATTAAAGCCGAATAGCGTGATCAAAGCAAGTGTGATCACAAATCAAAATGGGAAGGCGACAACGCGCGTCTTCGGCCAGAGGGTTTTATGAGCGAGGCAACCAGACGGCAGGGGCGGGAGAGCCGTGCGCCGGTCCTGACGGCAAGGAACGTCGTCAGGCAGTTCGGCGGTCTCGTCGCCGTCAACGATGTCTCCTTCGATGTCAAAGCCGGAGAAATCCTTGGCCTGATTGGACCGAACGGTGCCGGCAAGACGACCATGTTCGATCTGCTGGCCGGCAGCATATTGCCGAACAGCGGCGATATCTTTCTCAACGGCACGCGCATCTCCGGTGAAGCCGCTCACCTGCGCATCGGTCGAGGGCTCGGCCGCACTTTTCAGATTCCACGACCGCTGCCCAACCTGACGCTGATCGAAAACATCATGCTGGCAGCGCAGGGGCAGACCGGTGAAAGGCTGCTCGCCAACTTCGTCACGCCTTGGCGAGTGGCGGCGCAGGAAAGAGCCGCCCGGACAAAGGCGCTCGAACTGCTGGAGCTCGTCGCCCTCACCCACCTCGCGTATGAGCCGGCGCGTGTGCTGTCCGGCGGCCAGCGCAAGCTGCTCGAACTCGCCCGTGTCATGATGGCCGACCCGGCGATCATCCTGCTCGATGAACCGGCGGCTGGCGTCAACGCGACGCTCCTGGAGGTCATCATCGATCGGATCCACGACATCAATGCGCGAGGCATCACCTTCCTGCTGATCGAACACAATATCGACATGGTGGCGCGGCTCTGCCACCGCGTCCTGGTAATGGCGAGCGGTCAGTTGCTCAGCGAGGGCACGGCGGAAGCAGTCGCCCGCGATCCGCGCGTCATCGAAGCCTATCTGGGAGGCGCCGCATGAGCGTGACCGTCCTCGATGTCCGCAATCTCGAAGCCGGCTATGAACCCGGCATGCCGATCGTGCGCGGCGCTTCGATCACGGTCGGCAAGGGTGAGATCGTCGTCGTCCTCGGCCCCAACGGCGCCGGCAAGTCCACGTTCATCAAGGCGATCGCCGGCCTCGTCCCGATTACCGGCGGCACGGTTTTCCTGGACGGGAAGAACATCACCGCAGCACCCGCCCACACCATGGTGCGGCTTGGCCTTGCCTTCGTGCCGCAGACCGAAAACATCTTTCCGCTGATGTCGGTCGAGGACAATCTCAAAGTAGCCTGCGGCATCCTCGAGCGGCGGGAAATCCCCGCCCGCATCGAGGAGATGTATGCCGCCTTCCCCGACCTCGTCCGCCAGCGCCGCACCGCCGCCGGCAATCTGTCCGGCGGGCAACGGCAGATGCTCGCCGTCGCGAGGGCGCTGATCGTCCACCCCAAGGTACTGGTGCTGGACGAGCCGTCGGCCGGCTTGTCGCCAAAATTCGTGTCGGTCGTGTTCGAGATGCTGGCCGGCATCCGCAGATCCGGCGTCACCGTTCTGTTGGTCGAGCAGAACGCCAAGGCAGCGCTTGCCATCGGCGACCGCGCTTATGTCCTAGTCGAGGGCAAGGACCGGCATGAGGGCGTCGCCTCCGAATTGTGGAGCGATCCGGTCGTCGCCGAACTCTATCTCGGCCAGCGCCCCCAGCATCACAAGGGAGGCGCGGCATGAGCCTGCAATTCATCGTCGACGGATTGCTGACCGGCTCCATGATCGGCCTCGGCGCCATCGGCGTGACGCTCACCTATTCTATCCTGCGTTTCTCCAACTTCGCCCACGGCGACTTCATGGCCTGGGGAACCTATGCGACGCTGGCCGTGGTCAGCGCCATCGGCGCGACCTTCGGCAAGGTGGCGCCGATCGGGCCACTGTCCTTCGGCTGGTCGCTGCTCGTCGCCCTGGTCGTCGGCATGGCGTTCACTGCCCTGCTGGCGCTGCTGCTCGACAAGGTGCTGTTCTCGCGGCTGCGCTCGCAAGGCCAGGCAATCATCGTCGTGATGGCGAGCTTCGGCGCCTCCATGGCGCTGCGCAGCCTGTTGGAGTTCACCTTCACCTCACGGCCGACCTATTTCAGCCGCGCGATCCAGATCGCCATGCCGATCGGCTTCGGCATCCGCATCACGCCTGACCAGATCGCCTTGCTGCTGCTGACCGCCGTGCTTGTGCTCGGCGTGCATCTGCTGATGACGCGCACGCAGACCGGCCGCTCGATGCAGGCGCTAAGCCAGAACGCGGCGCTGGCCCGCATTGTCGGCATCGACGTCGCCAAGGTGGTGCGCGTCACCTGGATCGTCGGCGGCTCGCTTGCCTGCGTGGCCGGCGTGATGATTGGCATTCTGGTGCAGATCCGACCGTTCATGGGCTTCGACATGCTGCTGCCGATGTTCGCCGCCGCCATTCTTGGCGGCATCGGCAGCATCCCGGGCGCGGTACTCGGCGGCCTGATCATCGGGCTCGCCGAAGCCGGCGCGGTGCAGTTGATCGGTGCCGAATGGCGCGCCGCCGTCTCCTTCATCATCCTGATGGCGGTGCTGTTCGTGCGGCCGATCGGCCTTTTCGGAGTTGGGGAAAGATGATCGATCTCATCGGCTATGGCGCCTTCTTCCTGAGCACTGCACTGATCTTCTCGCTGGTCACGCTGGGGCTCAATTTGCAATGGGGGCTGACGGGCCTGTTCAATGTCGGCCTCGCCGGTTTCGTCGCCATCGGCGCCTACACATCGGCGCTGCTGACGACACCGGACGACCCCGCGCGCCTCGGCGGTTTCGGCCTGCCGATCCTTGCCGGCTGGGCCGGCGCCATGGTGGTGGGCGGCGTTGCCGCAGCCCTTACCGGCATAGCGACGCTGCGTCTGCGGTCCGACTATCTAGCGATCACCACGTTCGGTGTCGCGGTGGTCGTGCAACTGGTCGCACTCAACGCGCAGAAGCTGACCGGCGGGCCGTTCGGCATCGGTTTCATCCCGCGTCCCTTCGGCAGCCTCGCCGAAACTCCGCTGCTGTTCAATCTGTCGAACCTTGCTGTCGTCTCGGCTGTCACGCTGATCGCCTATCTGGCCTTGGAGCATCTGTCACGCAGCCCATGGGGCCGTGTGCTCAAGGCGCTGCGGGAGGACGAACGAGCGGCGATTTCGCTCGGCAAGAGCGCGCGCTTCTACCGCGTCCAGGCCTTCGCCGTCGGCGGCGCTATCATGGCGCTGGCCGGCGCACTTCAGGCGCATTTCATCGGCTTCATCGCTCCCGACAATTACCTGTCGATCCTCACCTTCCAGGTCTGGGTAATGCTGATCGTCGGCGGCTCTGGGAGTAACGCCGGCGCCGTTGCAGGCAGCGTACTGGTCTGGGCGATATGGGCGGGTTCAGGCGCGCTCACGAGCGTGCTCTTCGCACCGGAACAACAGGCGCGAGCCGCATCACTGCAAATCGTCGCCATCGGCGTTATGCTATGCGTTATCCTGT
The DNA here is from genome assembly GCF_020165275.1 of Mesorhizobium sp. Ca11. Classification (NCBI taxonomy): domain Bacteria; kingdom Pseudomonadati; phylum Pseudomonadota; class Alphaproteobacteria; order Hyphomicrobiales; family Phyllobacteriaceae; genus Mesorhizobium; species Mesorhizobium sp. Ca11. Next base: position 60,588 of record NZ_JAIUHU010000011.1, read on the forward strand.
TGGTTCGGCCGAACGGCGTATTTGGTGAGCGGCCACGTCGGGCGCGTTTCGGCAAGCGGACGAAAGCCACAGCCAGCGAAAGTGGATCCTGAACGCAATGGCGCGGCACGAAGCGCTTTCCCTGTGGCACGCGGTCGGCCGCCACCACTGCCTCCGACCCGCGCTGGAAGATCACCTCGATGTCGATCTTGCCGTCGTCGGCGGCGGCTTTGCCGGCCTGTCGACCGCACTGCATGGCGCCAGCAAAGGCCTTTCGGTGGCTGTGCTCGAAGCAGAGATCATCGCCTGGGGCGCCACAGGCCGCAACGCTGGCTTCATCGTGCCAAACTTCGCCAAAATGGATCCGGACGCGATCCTGGCGCATCTCGGTGCCGAGCGCGGCGAGCGGCTGATCGGGGTCGCCGCGGGCAGCGCCGACCTCGTGTTCAACCTGATCGCGCGGCATAGCATCGCCTGCGACGCCGTCCAGAACGGCTGGATACAAGCGGCGCACTCATCGGCTGCTCTCGAGAGAATCCAATCCCGCGCCAGGCAATGGGCGGAGCGCGGCCGGCCGGCGGTGATACTGGACAGCCACCAGACCGAAGCGTTGACCGGCGCGCGAGGCTATGCCGGCGGCTGGATGGACCGCTCAGGCGGCGTGCTCAATCCGGTCCATTTCGCGCGCGGACTGGCCGATGCGGCCGAGAACGCCGGCGCACGGATTTTCGAGCACTCGCGTGTCACATCGATCGACCGATTGTCCGACGGCTGGACGTTGACGACTCCGTCCGGCTCGCTGCGTGCCGGCAAGGTGCTGATCGCCACCAACGCCTATGGCGGCGCGCTTAATCCGACATTGCAGCGGACCTATTTTCCGCTGAAGGTGTTCCAGATCGCGACGGCGCCGCTGCCGTCGAAGGCGCGCCAGCGCTTGCTGCCTGGAGACCAGGGTTTCTCCGACACCAGACGCAATCTTCTCACCTTCCGCTTCGATGCCCAGAACCGGCTCATCAGCGGCGGCATGCATGTGGTAAGCGCGGGCGCCGACAGGCGCGTGCCGCGGACAATCTGGCGGCGACTGGCGAGACGGCTGGAACTGCCCGACTTGCCACCGCTTGAGTATAGCTGGTCGGGGATCGCCGCCGTCGAGCCGGATTTCCTGCCGCATCTGATCGACCTCGGCCCAGGTCTGATGGCGGCCCGTGCCTGCAATGGACGCGGCATCGCCATGACCACGGCCATGGGCAGGGTGCTCGCCGAGTGGGCCGCCGGGACAGAAGGGCGCGACCTGCCGTTGCCATTTGCGCCGCCGGCGCCGATCCCCCTTCACGGCTTGCTGCGCTACGCGCCCAACATGCTGCTGCCTTGGAGCATGTTGCGCGACCGGTTTGATCGGCCCGGTTAGGACGGTTTCAATCACAGCCAGATTCAAACCATCGCCGCTCATTTCGACAGATGGAAAGCAGGTGGTCTGCGCCGCTCCCGATCGAGAAAAAAGCGCATCGCCCATATCTGTCGAGTTTCAGCGGGCGTTTCGTTCCGACCTTCTTGCCCGCGTTCCATGCGCGGCGATCGTGAGCGGTGGGGTCATAAAGGGAATGTCCCATTTCGTTTCTCCTTCGGGCATGATTGGCCACGGGAGGAACGCCTACGTACTTACTCGGTTGGAGTCTGGGACCGCAAGAAGACCGACAGCTTCTGGCCTCGTAAATGCGATAGCAGCCATTCGGCACGGCTGGACCAACATCGCCTGGACAAAACCGTCGCGGCTCACACAGCGCTGTTCCTGGCGGCCTCCAGCGAATTCACGAAACGCAGTGAGCGCTGCAGCGTGGCCCGAATGGTCGGGATATCGACAGGGGTCTTTCGCCGTTGCGGGTCGCGGCGCTGAGGGCGCTCCAATCGCAATGGCATTTCGATGCTGACTGGAAGCGCCGGAGGGAGCATCCGCCAATATTTCAGGTAATCGACAGCGCCCTCGCCGAGAGCACAGAACGTCCATCCTGCGTCGCGGCTGACAACGTCCTTGAGATGTGCATGACCAATCGTGTCGATGGCTGTCGCGATATCTTCTGCGGGCTGCGTTGCCTCATGGCTATAGGTGAAGACGTTTCCGGCGTCGTGATTGAGGCGGACTAGGCGCGATCCGATGTCGCGTACGAAGCTTGCTCCCATCCGAGCATTGCCAAGTAAATCGCCCCTGCCATGTCCAGGGTTCTCGAGCGCAAGAGCGACACCGGATTGCTCCAGCCTCGGCAGAACGGCATCGATCGCCTTTCGTATGCCCGCCCTTTTTGTCATCGGCCCGGCATTGGTAATCAGGGAGGATGCGCCTAAACCGGCAGCAAAGGCGATGCGCCGCGACAAGGCATCCACCGCATCCGGCCCCGAAAGGTCGAGATGAGCCGATACGGCCTTGATCCCAAGCCCGGCAGCTTCCGCCGTCGCCCTCAGCCTTGAGGCGTTCGTGGTGGTGAACATGCCCTCTTCGAAATCGACATAACCGCGAATGAAGGCCGGCTCGACATGGATGGCGCCGGCCAGCGCGATTTCCCCGATGGCCAGTTCCATCGAATAGCCGTCAAAGAGCGCAGTCGATACCGATATGGTCCTGGGCATCGGAGGCAGCGCTCAGGCTCCTTTGCCGTAGACGATCAGTTCGGAGGCTTCCTTCACCTTGGCTGGAGAGAGGGCCTCGCGCCAATCGTCGCGGACCACGACGCCTTTTGCGAAGCGCATCAGGCGCAGCGCGGCGTCCGAGGGCACTTTCGGAGAGAAGCCGAACCACATGGCTATCTCGACATTCAGATGGCCGATGAGGAAGTCAAGAGCGGCTTGTCTGGGAATGCCATATCTACGCTCGCATTCCTCCACAGCCTCGACCATCGTGTCGACGAAGGGCATCGCAACCATCTCGGACAGGCCCGGCTCGAGTATCGCCAGTTGCTCGACCGTGACCCGGTGGCTTTCGATGATCGGCGACCACATCGTTTTGCACACCTCTTCGCCAAGCGCGTAGTGCTCCTCCGGGCCTTGCATCAGGGCGCAGACGATGGACTGCCTGGCGATGCCGCCGTGATAATCGCGACGCGCCGCCCACTCCGTCTCGTCATTGAACAAAGGCGGATGGCAGGGGTGGCCGATGAAGTAGGTCAGGTCTGGCCGATCCCCGGGAAGATCGCCGGCGTAGGGTGCCGCGGCGTCCAGAATGAGGATCATAGTGCCTTTGGCCAACATCGGCGATATCTGCCGCATCACCTGGCCGATGATGTTGTCAGGCAAAGCCATCACTAGGACTTTGGCGCCGGGAATGCCTTCCTCCATGGCGACGGCGCTGAGGTTGGCGTCGGCCAGCCGCTTGCGGCCTGCCTCGCCGACTTCCACGGCGCGGACATCGTAGCCCGCGTCCACCAGCTTGCGGGTCACGCGGAAGCCCATCTTCCCTCCGGCTCCAAGCACCGCTACGGATGTCCTCATTTCTTCTCTCCCATTTTCACGTTGATGGCGCCCGGATGGCGCAGATTCAGCCGAACGCCTGCAGCGCGACCTCGAGTTCCGGATGGTTGGCGGCATAGTCGCGTGCCGGAATGCCTGCGGCAGCGGCGTCGAAAGCATCATGCAGGCTTCGCACGCCTGCAGCCGGCCCACCCGGATGCGCCATGATGCCGCCGCCGCAGCAATAGATGAAATCGTTCGAGCCGAGCCTGCCAAAGGTGTCGGCCGCTTGCACCGCAGTCTGTCCGGACGAAAATACCGGCATGACCATGTCGGGACGGTCCGCGCGCCCAAACATCGGCGTGAGACAGGCATGGGCCGAGGCCATCACCGACGCATCCTGCTCGCAGAATTTGTTGGACAGCCCGTTGACGTGCATGTGGTCGATCCCGGCCAGCCGCCAGAATTTCTGATAGGCGAGATAGCTCATGCCGATATCGACAGAACGGCTGAAAAGGCCCCAGCCTGCGCGATGCCCGTGAAGAGGGACAGCTGAATGTCGGCGAACGTCGATGACGCCCGACAGACCGACGGAATTCAAGACGAGCATGGCGCAGGTCCCGCCGCGCCGACCGATCATATCCAACCGACGCCGCATGGCGTCGACATCTCCCGAAAGGTTGGCCGCGTACATAACCTTGCGACCGGTTCTGTCGGCATGTCTGTCTATAACCGCCATCACCGCTTCGAACCGCTGCTCGAATGGCGAATGCGGAGGATCTCCCATCAATTCGTCGTCCTTGATGAAATCGATACCGGCGGCAATCAACGTATCGGCAAGGGCAGCCGTCTCTTCCGGCGTGAGACCGACGCTCGGCTTGATGATCGTGCCGATCAAGGGGCGCCCTTCCACGCCGGTCAGCCGACGCGTTCCCTCCACGGCGAAAGCCGGCCCGGAGTAAGCGTCCGTAAAAAGATCCGGAAAGGTAACGTCCAGCAGCCGCATGGCCGAGAAATGATGCAGCTCGAACAAGTTGCCGAGAACTGTCGACCAAACCGAGGCAAGGACGGTCCCCGTATTCTCGATATTCCAGGAGAGTCCGACCTTTGCCCGGAGCGGCTTGCCGGCCTTCAGGGTTTTCGGAGACCGCGAAAATGGCAAGGCCTCATTCTCGACTTCCACGACATCGTCGATGAATTCGACGCGCGCTCCAAATCTCCTCAGCAGCTCCGGTGTCTCTCCCGGAACGGCACGGAAGGTCCCGCTGGATTGTTCGCCGGCCATTGCGGTTGCGGCGACCTCTAACGGATAGCGGGTTTCGATCAAATAGGTGGCGCAGAGACGACCATTCGATGCGGCTATTCCAGCTGTGACATCACTCATGGAGGGAGCGTTAGCACCAAAATGACATTATGTCATCACATGAGTTTTGGGTGGCAAAAAAGTTTTCAGAAGCGCGCAATTTAGCCGCCGGCACCGCCGGCCAACTTCGAATAGAGTTCATTGGCGCGGCCAATGTGTTCAGCCATAGCGGCGCTCGCGCCTTCCGCATCGCCGCTGGCAATCGCCTTGTATATTCGTTCATGCTCCTCGACTGTGAGGCGTTCGGCGCCCTTCATGGCGACGAGATCCCGCTTGAACCGGGAAAGCCACTCGAGCATTCCCTTGGCCACAGCTGCGATCATCGAATTCCCGCTCATCTCCGCGATGACGGCGTGAAACTCCATGTCTGCGGTCACAAATCGCGCCTGATCGGTCTTTGCCTCGCGCAAATGGCGCAAGGTCTCGGCAAGTCGCTCCAGGCCCTTGGCCGTGGCGCGCCGTGTCGCGATCCTGACCAGACCGGTTTCCAGCAAGAGCCTGACTTCTTTCAGTTCTTCGAGCCCGCGGGAGTTCGTCGCCAGCATCATGACCATCGCCGCTGAGACCTGGTCGACAATCACCTCGGGCGTCGGATTGATTACGCGTGCGCGTTCGCCATGCGAAATCCTGATAAGGCCCATCTGCTGCAGCGACTGCATCGCTTCGCGGATCGACGGCCGGCCCACGCCAATCATCGTCATCAGTTCCTTCTCCGACGGCAATTGCGAACCGGGCGGAAACTCCGATGTCGAGATCGCGGCCAACAGCCGGTCGAGCACCTCGACATACAGCTTCTTCTTCTGGACCGGTTCCATCCGCCCCTCCGTAATCCTTGTTGGCATATCGACAGCGAGTCGCACGGGCAAACAAGCCCTGCCGGTCAATTGACATTACATATATGATGACCTAATGTCCACCTTGCGTGAGCCACAAACCGGCGCGCAGGATGCCGCAGGGCCGGCACCGAAGCCGGCCCGCAGACTGAGGACAGACTTAACCGACAGGCCCATTTCGTTCCCGACGATCGGAAGCGAACAAGTTCCGCTACCGGCTTGCCTATTTGGTATGCTGGTATAACATGTAGATGGTATGGCATCTTCGGAAGAGACGCTGTAAGGGAAATGACAGACGACCGACCGGGTTGGGCGGTTTTTTTGGGAGGAGATATCCATGAAGTTTGCAACTGTGGCGGCATTTGCCGCCGCGCTGGCGAGTGTTTCGGTTCTACCGGCAATGGCGTCGCAGGACGCGCCGGTCATCGCGCTGGCCAACGCCTATTATGGCAACACCTGGCGGCACCAGATGGTGGAGGCGTTCGAAGCCTCCGCCAAGGAAGCCAAGGCCGCCGGGCAAATCGCCGACTACATCGTCATGAACGGCGACGGCTCGGTCGCGCAGCAGAACAGCCAGATCGCCGAACTAATCCTCAAGAAGGTTGACGTGCTCGCCGTCGACGCGGCCTCGGAGACCGCCGTCAACGGCGTGATCGAGAAGGCCTGCAAAGCCGGGATCATCGTGATCTCCTTCGATTCCGTCGCATCGGCGCCGTGCAACTACCAGCTCAATTTCGACTTCAAGGGCTACAAGGCGGCCCAGGCCGAAGCCGTATTTAAGATGCTCGGCGGTAAGGGCAATGTCATCCAGGTGCGCGGTGTGAAGGGCTCGGCGCCCGACAACGACATGTTCAATGCGCAACAGTCGGTGCTGGCCAAGTATCCGGACATCAAGGTGGTAGCCACGGTCTACGGCCAGGCGACCGCTTCGGTTGCGCAGGCGGCCATCGCCAATGTGCTGCCCTCGCTGCCGCATGTCGACGCCGTGCTCGGCCAAGGCGGCAGCGACGATGTCGGCATCGCCCAGGCCTTCGTCCAGTATGGCGGCGACTACAAGGACAAGATGCCGATCATCGAAGGCGGCGGCGGCACCGACTTCGTCAAATGGTGGGCCGAGGAGAACGCCAAGAACGGCTACCAAACGGTTTCGATGAACACCACGCCTGGCATCGGCGGCGCCGCTTTCTGGCTCGGGCTGTCGCTGCTTAAGGGCGCCAATGCGCCCAAGCTGATGATCATGCCGGTCGCGACGGTCGATGCGAGCAACTTGAAGGACTATGCAAAGCTGCCGGGCGGGCAGATCATCAGCCCGAGCTACTCGCTGGACTGGGTCAAGCAGAACCTGCTCAGCAAATAAGCCAGGCAGTTCGGGATCGGGCGCTGCCGCACGGCCGCGCCCGATCGTTGTCCGCGCAAAACCGGAGGACGAATGTCCCACATCGCCGTTGCCGTACAGGGCACCGCTGCCGCCCCTGCTGGACCGAGCGTCGTTTCGCTGAGCGGGATCACCAAGAGTTTTGGGCCGACGCTGGCCAATGCGGGGATCGACCTGTCTGTGCGGGCCGGCGACGTGATCGGGCTCGTCGGCGGCAACGGTGCCGGCAAGTCGACGCTGATGCGCATTCTGTGCGGCGCGATGTGGCCGACGCTAGGCGCGATTTCCTTTGCCGGCGAAGAGGTTCCTTTCGCAGCCTACAACACTGGCGAAGCGCAGCGCCGTGGCATCCGCATGGTGCATCAGGAGCTGTCGCTATGCGCCAACCTGTCTGTCGCCGAGAATTTCTTCCTGGAGACCCCTGGCGACTCGGCAAGCCGGCCGGGCTGGCGGGCTTTGTACCGAACCCGCGCCCGCGCGGCGCTCGACGCCGTCTTCCCGGGCAACGGCATCGACGCCGATACCGAGGTCGGCCATCTCACCATTGCCGAACGTCAGATGGTCGAGATCGCACGCGCCGCGGCGACGCCCAGCGTCACGCTGATCGTGCTCGACGAGCCGACCTCTTCTCTCGACCTCGACCGCTCGAAGCAGCTGAGAGCCTTTGTCCGCGGACGCGCAAAGGCCGGACTCGCCTTCATCTTCATCAGCCACAAGCTGCAGGAGATCATCGACATCGCCACCGAAGTCGTGGTGCTGCGCAACGGCCGCATGGCCTGGCAGGGCCACGCCTCGAATGCCTCGATCGGCAAGCTGGTGCAGTTGATGGGTGGCGACGCCAATCCGATCCATCAGCACAGCGTCGCCGCGGCATCCTCGCAGGACGTGCTGGTGCGGCTCTCGGGAGCGCTGACGTCGGAGCTCGGCCGCGACCTCGACATCGTGCGCGGCGAGATCGTCGGGTTGGCCGGGCTCGAGGGCAGCGGCCAGAAGGATCTGCTGCACGCGATCTTCAAGCCCGACCGGAAACAGCAGGCGACCGTCGCCAGGTATGCCGAGGCAGGCTTCATCGCCGGTGACCGGCAGAAGGAAGGCGTGTTCCCGCTGTGGAGCGTGCTCAGCAACATCAGCATTGGCGCGCTTGCCCGCCGGTCGGCGCTGGGCGTCGTTTCCGAGCGCGCCAACAGCGATACGGCGAAAGGCGCCGCCAGCAAGCTGCGGCTCGACGACACGCGCTTTCAGTCCAACATCACCGAGCTCAGCGGCGGCAACCAGCAGAAGGCACTGGTGGCGCGGGCGCTGGTCGCTGACACGCCGATCATCCTGCTCGACGATCCGACACGCGGCGTCGACATAGCCACCAAACAGGATTTCTATCGGCTCTGCAACGAAGTCGCGCGTGGCGGCAGAGCGCTGATCTGGCATACGACCGAGGATGCGGAACTGCTTGCCTGCGACCGCGTGCTGGTCTTTTCCGGCGGCCGTATCGTCAGCGAGCTGGCGGGCGAGGCTATTACCGAGCAAGCCATCGTCGGTGCCTCCTTCGCGCAACCGGCGGCCGGCCAATCCAATACCCCCAGCAAGCGGACCGTCATGGCGGGACTCGGGCGCAAACTGGTCAATGCCGCGCCGTTCATCGGGCTTGCCGCCGTGCTTGCCATCATGATCGCGATCAATCCGGCTGTCGCCTCGACTTTCGGGCTCGATCTTCTCTTGATGCCGGCGCTGTCGCTGGTGCTGGTGACGGCGGCGCAGATGTTCATCGTCGGGGGCAGCGAGATCGACCTCGGCGTCGGCGCCTTCGCCGGCCTGGTCAGCGTGCTCAGCGCCACACTGCTCTACGACCAGCCATGGCTCGGCACGCTGGCGCTGGTGGCCGCGCTCGCCGCCTATGCCGGCCTTGGCGGCGTTATCCAGGCGCGCAAGATCCCGGCCATCGTCGTCACGCTGGGCGCATCCTTCATCTGGGTCGGCATCGGCTACGCGCTGCAGCCGACACCCGGCGGCGCAAGCCCGGACTGGCTGATCACCCTCTTCGGCTGGTCGATCGGCTTCATGCCGACGTCGATCATCATGATCGCAACCGTGGCACTGATCGTGCTCGCCATTGACCGGTTGCCGCTCGGTGTGGTGCTGCGTGGCTTCGGTAACAACCCGGCTGCGATGATCCGCTCAGGATGGTCGCCGACCCGCTATGCACTGGTGCGCTATCTCATCGCCGGTCTGTTCGCGGGCGCTGCCGGCCTGTCGCTGACGGCCATCAACACGGCGAGCGACATCAACTCCGGCAATTCCTTCACGCTGCTCAGCGTCGCCGCGGTGGTGATGGGCGGCTGCTCGCTCCTCGGCGGCATCATTTCGCCGGTCGGCGCCGTCGCCGGCGCGGTGACGCTCTCGCTGATCGGCGCACTTCTGGGCACCCTCAGCGTCAGCAGCGACTACAACGCCGCCACGCAAGGGTTGATCCTGATCGCGCTGCTCACCTTGCGCAGCCTGACCGCAGACCGCCGGAGCGAGTCATGAACGCATTTGCCAGCTTCGGCATCTGGGCGCAGCGGAACCGCTGGATCTGGGCGGCGATCGGCGTGCTTGTGTTGTGGCTGGTGCTCTCCGTGGTCACCAACCGCTTCAGCCTGTCCAGCTTGTCCGGAGTCATTTTGTCGGCATCTTTCCTGACGATCGTCGGCATCGGCCAGATGTTCGTGGTGACCACCGGGCGCGGCAACGTCGATCTCTCCGTCGCTTCGGTAATCACGCTCAGCGCCTTCGTCGCGTTGCTCACCATCAAGGGACAGGATGCCAACCTGGCCATCGGCGTCATCGCCGCGATCCTGCTCGGCCTGGCCGTCGGGGCGCTCAATTCGCTGCTTGTCGTCGGGCTCGGCATTCCGGCGATCATCGCGACGCTGGCGACCGGCTATGTGTTGGCGACCGCAACGCTCTTATCGAACAAGGCGATCCCGGGTTTCGCGGTCAGCCCGGCACTGAAGCAACTGGCGACTGGCCGTATCTCCGGCGTGCCGATCATGGCCGTCATCGCCATTCTCGGCGTCGCCGCAACCTCCTTCGTTTTGCGCTACACGGTGTTCGGGCAACTGCTGTCAGCGGTCGGCCAGAACCGCGCCGCGGCCCGGCTCGCAGGCATCAGCAACGGTCCGGTGGTCGCATCGGCCTTCGTCATCTCCTCGGTGCTGGCATCGCTCGACGGTCTGTTGCTCGGAGCCTATATCGGCGGCGCCTTCCTGGAGATGGGCCAGCCCTATCTGCTGCAGTCGATTGCCGCGGTGGTGCTAGGCGGAACGCTGATCTTCGGCGGATCGGCGACGGCTTTAGGGACGCTCTTCGCCAGCATCCTGCTCATCCTCATCGTCACCACCATGCAGATCATCGGTCTGCCTCCGGGCGCGCAAGACATCGTGCAAGGCATCGTCGTTATCTTCGTGCTTGCGCTGGCCGGGCGCCAGGCAATGGCACGGCGCACGCCCGCCGACCTCGCGGACGGCGACAAGGACCCGGAGGCGACGACGAAAGCGCCGGCGGCGACGGTCCAGCCGAGATGACAGACAAGTCATAGACAATTCCTCTTGCCAAACTCTGGTAGAGTGATCATACCAGTATGCGAGATGACGATTGGCGCGGCCCCTCGTCTGAACGTCAGGAGCAGATTGATGACAACGATTGCGCTATTGGGTGCCGGCGGCAAAATGGGCTATCGCCTGTCGACCAATTTTCGCGGCTCGCCCTACACCATCCGCCATGTCGAGATCAGCGAGCCGGGCAAGGAGCGCCTGAAGACCGGGCTCGGCATCGACACGGTCGGCGTCGATGAAGCGCTCAAGGGTGCCGACGTGGTGATCCTGGCGGTTCCCGACACGCATATCGGCAAGGTCTCGGCCGGCATCGAGAGCAAACTCGTCCCGGGAACGATGGTGATCGTGCTCGATGCGGCAGCGCCTTTTGCCGGCCATCTGCCGAAGCGCTCCGACCTCACCTATTTCGTCACCCATCCCTGCCATCCGCCGATCTTCAATGACGAAACCGACATGGCGGCCAAGAAGGACTTCTTCGGCGGCGTCAAGGCCAAGCAGCACTTCGTCAGCGCCCTGATGCAGGGTCCGGAGCAGGACTATGCCAAGGGCGAGGAGATCGCTCGGATCATCTGGGCGCCGGTGATGCGCTCGCATCGCTTGACCGTTGAGCAAATGGCGCTACTGGAGCCTGGTCTGTCGGAGACGGTATGTGCTTCGCTGCTCGTCGTCATGAAAGAAGCCGTCGACGAGGTGGTGGCGCGCGGCGTCGACAGGCAGGCGGCGCTCGACTTCCTGCTTGGCCACATGAACGTGCTCGGCGCCGTCATCTTCGGTGAAACCAAGGGTGTGTTCTCGGACGCCTGCAACAAGGCTATCGAATTCGGCAAGCCGGTGCTCATGCGCGACGACTGGAAGCGGGTCTTCGAACCGGAAGAGATCGCAGCCAGCATCCAGCGCATAACCTGATGCGAAGTCGAGGTTAGGTACAGATCACCTGAATTAGTGGTTGACTCATCATACCAGCTAGCTTTAGCTGCCCTGGCTCGGATTTTTGGGAAATCCGACCACGAAGGAGTGACGGGCGGCGGGGAGAGCAGCGAGACAAGGTTCGGATGAAAGCCGGCAAAGACTTTCAAAATCCGAGCGGCGCGGCCCGCACTGCCTAACTAATTCAGACGCAGACAATCGCCTCGGCCGTCCGGGGCAGGTTTTTCAACGGGAGGACTTTATGAAACTCAATCGCAGAATGACGCTTGCGGCTTTCGCCGGCGTGCTCGCACTCGGCACCGCGATGCCTGCCTATGCGGCGGACCTGATCGCCATCATCACGCCTTCGCACGACAATCCTTTCTTCAAGGCGGAAGCCATCGGCGCCGAGGCCAAGGCCAAGGAGCTCGGCTACGATACGCTGGTGCTGGTGCATGACGACGATGCCAACAAGCAGTCGGAGCTGATCGACACGGCGATCGGTCGCGGCGCCAAGGCGATCATCCTCGACAATGCTGGCGCCGACGCCACTGTCGCGGCCGTGCAGAAAGCCAAGGACGCCGGCATCCCCTCCTTTCTCATCGACCGCGAGATCAACGCCACCGGCGTCGCCGTGGCGCAGATCGTCTCCAACAACTACCAGGGCGCCCAGCTCGGCGCGCAGGAATTCGTCAAGCTGATGGGCGAGAAGGGCAATTATGTCGAACTGGTCGGCAAGGAGTCCGACACCAATGCCGGCATCCGCTCCAAGGGCTATCACGACGTGATCGACGACTATCCGGACCTGAAGAAGGTCGCGCAGCAGTCGGCCAACTGGAGCCAGACCGAGGCCTATTCCAAGATGGAGTCCATCCTGCAGGCCAACCCGGACATCAAGGGCGTGATCTCCGGCAACGACACGATGGCGATGGGCGCCTATGCGGCGTTGGCCGCAGCCGGCCGCAAGGACGTCATCGTCGTCGGCTTCGACGGCTCGAACGATGTGCGCGATTCCATCACGTCAGGCGGCATCAAGGCGACGGTGCTGCAGCCGGCCTACGCCCAGGCGCAGATGGCCGTCGAGCAGGCCAGCGACTTCATCAAGAACAAGAAGTCGCCGGAGAAGGAAAAGCAGCTGATGGACTGCGTGCTGATCAACGGCGACAATGCTCCCAAGCTGGAGACCTTCGCGCTCAAGAACTGAGCCAGCCCGATAGAAGCTGCGAGGGACGAACGCGTTCGTCCCTCGCCTCCATTTTCACTATCCGGGTGTCTTTCGAACGCCATGCCGAACAAGTTGACCTGGCTCACCCTTGGGCTGACCGTTGCCGCGCTCGTTGGTCTCAGCATTAGCGCCTGCAAGATCCTGCCGACACTGTCGGCGCAAGGCGGCGATAGCGCCAACAGTACGGCCTTCAATCCCGACAAGATGGTCGAGGACATCTGGGTCTCGAAGGTCATTCCCTATTTGCAGCAGAAGGCAGGACCGTTCGCAGAGGTCCATGCGCTGGCCAAGACCGATCAAGTCGCCGCCGGCGCCAGATACGGCAATGCGAAGAAGCAGGCGAATTCGCCATGGACTTTCGCGGTTCGGGTCGAAGGCAAGATCGTCGCCGCCAACACGCAATCGCGCGCGGCGACCATCGATGTCGACGTCGATGGCGACGGCAAAGCGGATGCGCGTGTGCAGATCGGGCCGGCGATGCGCGGCACTGCACTTCGCGACAGCCTGGACTTCGTGCAGTTCAACGACTTCACCAACCAGATCGACTTCGCCCAGTTCGGCAAGGCCTTCAATGCCCATGCCGACAAGACCGTGCTGTCCAAGCTGCCGCGTGATACACTCGAGGGCCGGACCGCGAAGGTGCTCGGCGCCTACACGATCGAAAGCAGCCAGAACCTGCCGCTGGTGACGCCGGCGGAGGCCGAGATCGGGCCGAAGTCATGAGCTCCGATCACGACGTCATACTCAAGCTGGAAGACATCTCCAAGGTCTATGCCGGCACCGTGGCGGTCAAGCACGCCAATTTCGAGGTGCGCAAGGGCGCCGTCAACGTGCTGGTCGGCGAGAACGGCGCCGGCAAGTCGACGCTGATGAAGATCATCGCCGGCGTTGAACGGCCAACCGCCGGCCGAATCCTGCTCGACGGCAACGAGGTTTCGTTCTCGTCCTCGGGAGATGCAGTCGGCCGCGGCATCGGCATGGTGTTCCAGGAACTGAACCTGTTCGGCAACCTCACAGTCGCCGAGAATATCTTCGCCACCCGCGAGCTGACCAACTGCTTCCGCAAGATCGACCATAAGGCGCAGGAGCGGCGCGCTGCCGAGTTCCTCGAACAACTCGAAGCCGGCATCCGGCCGGACATGCCGGTCGAGGATCTGCGCATCGGCCAGCAGCAGCTGGTCGAGATCGCCAAGGCGGTTTCGCTCGACGCGCGCGTCCTGATCATGGACGAGCCGACCTCGGCGCTGAGTGCGGCCGAGGTCGAGATCCTGTTCAAGGTGATCGCCGATCTCAAGGCGCGCGGAGTCGCCATCGTCTACATCTCGCACCGGCTGGAAGAGCTGATCCGCATTGGCGACTACATCACCGTGCTGCGCGACGGCCGCATCACCGGCCAGGAGGAGATGAAGAACGTCGACACGCAGTGGATCGTGCGGCAGATGATTGGCTCCGACGCCAAGGATTTCGCCAAGGCCGATGGTCATCAGCCGGGCGAGGAGATCTTCCGCGCCGAGGAGATCTGCCTGCCGCGCGTCACCGGCGGATTGGCGGTCGACCATGTCTCCCTGTCGCTGCGCGCCGGCGAGATCCTAGGCATCTACGGCCTGATGGGCGCCGGGCGCAGCGAACTGTTCGACTGCATCATGGGTCGCCACGGCCAAGCCAGCGGCAGGATCTTCATCGACGGCAAGCCGGTCAAGGAGCGCGACACGACGCGGCGCATCCGGCGCGGCCTGGCGCTGATCCCGGAAGATCGTCAGCGCGAGGGCCTGGTGTCGATCCTGTCCGTCGCCAGCAACCTAACCTTGGCCAGCCTGTCGCGCTTCGTCAGCCTGTTCCACATTCGCGGCGGCGCCGAGAAGCAGGCTGTCACGCAGATGGTGCGCGAGCTGGCGATCAAGGTGGCCGACCCGGCGCAGGAGGTGTCATCACTGTCCGGCGGCAACCAGCAGAAGGTTGTGATCGGCAAGGCGCTGCTCACCGGACCGAAAGTGCTTTTGATGGACGAGCCCAGCCGCGGCATCGATGTAGGCGCCAAGGCCGATGTCTTCCGCACGATGCGCAAGCTTTCGCGCGACGGCCTGGGAATCCTCTTCGCCACTTCGGACCTCGACGAGGTGATGGCATTGTCCGACCGCATCGCGGTGATGAGCAACGGAAAATTGACGGGAATGTTCAACCGCGCCGAGGCGACGGAAGCGGCGATCGTCGCCGCATCAGCGCTTGGCCATGGCCCCGTACACGGAGAGCAAACCCGATGACCGACATCCCAGCCAAGGCTGCCGCGCCATCCGTGTCGAGCGGCTCCATGCTTTTGACGCTGATGAAGCTCCGGACCTTCATCGCCCTGATCGCCGTGCTGGTGTTCTTCTCGATCGCGGCGCCGAATTTCCTCTCGGCGGGCAACCTCATCCTGATGGCCAAGCACGTGGCGCTCAATGCTTTCCTCGCCATGGGCATGACCTTTGTCATCATCACTGGCGGCATCGACCTGTCGGTCGGCTCGATCGTCGGCCTGTGCGGCATGGTTGCCGGCTATCTGGTGCTCAACGGCATCGACTTGCAGATCGGCTACACCGTCTATTTCAACGTCATCGAGATCGCGCTGATCACGCTTGGCGTCGGCATCCTGATCGGCGCCGTCAACGGGCTACTGATCACCAGGCTCAACGTCGCGCCCTTCATCGCCACGCTCGGCACGCTCTATGTCGCGCGCGGACTGGCGCTCTTGTCGTCGGACGGCCGTACCTTCCCCAACCTCGTCGGCAAGCCGGAGCTCGGCACCACCGGCTTCGGTTATCTCGGCGCCGGCAAACTGTTCGGCCTGCCGGTCTCGATCTGGATACTGGTAGTGGTGGCGCTGGGAGCGGCCTATCTCGCCCGCTATACGCCGCTCGGCCGCCACATCTTCGCGGTCGGCGGCAACGAGCGCGCCGCGCGGATCTCGGGGGTGCGGGTCAATATGGTGAAGATGTTCGTCTACATGTTCTCCGGCCTCTGCGCGGCGATCGTCGGCCTCATCATCTCGTCCGAGCTGATGGCCTCGCATCCGGCCACGGGCGAAAGCTTCGAGCTCAACGCCATTGCGGCGGCGGTGCTTGGCGGCACCTCGATGTCGGGCGGCCGCGGCACGATCGGCGGCACCATCGTCGGCGCCTTCGTCATCGGCATCCTTTCCGATGGGCTGGTGATGATGGGGGTGAGCTCGTTTTGGCAGATGGTGATCAAGGGTCTCGTCATTATCGTCGCCGTCGTTGTCGACCAGGCGCAGCGCCGGCTGCAGAGCCGCGTGACATTGATGCAGATGGCGAAGGTGGGTTGAGCATGGCTGAGTTGCGTGGAGCGCTGATCGGCTGCGGCTTCTTCGCCGTCAACCAGATGCATGGCTGGCGCGATATAGACGGCACCTCGATCGTCGCCATCTGCGATCGCGACCCCGAGCGACTACGGATCGTCGGCGACCAGTTCGGCATCGAGCGGCGCTATGGCGATGCGGCCGTGATGTTTGCCGGCGAGACGCTCGACTTCGTCGACATCGCCACCACCGTCGGCAGCCATCGGCCGCTGGTTGAGATGGCTGCGGCCAACCGCGTGCCCGTGATCTGTCAGAAGCCGTTTGCGCCGTCGCTGGCCGACGCCAAGGCCATGGTGAAAGCCTGCGCGGATGCCGGCGTGCCGCTGATGGTGCACGAGAACTTCCGCTGGCAGTCGCCGATCCAGGCGGCGCGCGCGGTTGTCGACAGCGGTGAGATCGGCAGGCCGTTCTTCGGGCGCATCTCGTTCCGCTCGGCCTATGATGTGTTTTCCGGTCAGCCTTATCTAGCAACGGGCAAGCGCTTCATCATCGAGGATCTCGGCATCCACATCCTCGACATCGCACGCTTCCTGCTCGGCGACGTATTGAGCCTCACGGCGCGTACTGCGCGCGTCAATCCAGCCATCGCCGGCGAAGACGTGGCGACGATGCTGATGGATCATGAGGGCGGCGCAACCTCCGTGGTCGATTGCAGCTATGCGACGAAGCTTGCCACCGAGCCGTTCCCGGAGACACTGATCGAGCTTGACGGGACGGACGGCACGATCCGCCTGGCGCAGGGCTACCGCCTGACGGTCACCGGCAGGAGCGGCACCAGCGTCACCGACGTCTCGCCGCCGCTGCTTTCCTGGGCGTCGCGGCCGTGGCACAACATCCAGGAAAGCGTCGCGGCGATCCAGAAGCACTGGGTGGACTGCCTTGCCGCTGGCAAGGAACCCGCCACCTGCGGCGCCGATAACCTCAAGACATTCGCGCTGGTCGAGGCCGCCTATGCCGGTGCGGCCAGCCGGCAACCGGTACGGATCAACGAGCTGCTCAAATGACCGCTGATCCGTTCCTGCTCTACGGGACGCACGCGGTCGAAGCCGAGCCTGTCAGGCTCAGCGCAGGACCGCTTAGCGCCGATTTCGTCAACGGCAATCTGCGCACCATTCGCCACGCCGGCACCGAGGTGCTGCGCGCCATCGCCTATATCGTGCGCGACCGTGACTGGGGCACTTATGAACCTGCGCTGGCGGATCTGGCCATCGAACAGAAGGACGACCATTTCTGGGTGCGCTACTCGGCAAGCTGCGAGGGGCCGGACGGAAGCAGGCTCGGCTTCCAAGCCGCGATCGACGGCCATGCGGATGGCCGGCTCAGCTTCGATGTTACCGCCCTGCCCCAGAGCGATTTCGAGACCAACCGTTGCGGTTTCTGCATCCTGCATCCGATCGCCGGCCTCGCCGGCAGCCCGGTGAAGGTCGAGCACACGGACGGCACCATCGTAAATACCAAGCTGCCGCTGCTGATCGACCCCTGGCAGCCTTTCAAAGACATGCGCGCCATCACTCATCAGGTGCGGCCGGGCGTTAGCGCCGAATGCCTGATGGAAGGCGACATTTTCGAGATGGAAGACCAGCGTAACTGGTCGGATGCCTCCTACAAGACCTATGTGCGGCCGCTCGCTCTGCCATGGCCCTATATGCTGCCGGCCGGCCAGCCGATGCGACAGACGATCGGCCTGCGCATCACCGGTGGCTCCAAGGAGACTGCCAAGGCGATCGGCGCCGAGCCGGTCCGCATCGAACCAGGCGAGACCGGCGCGAAGCTGCCCGATGTCGGCCTGGTCATTTATCCGGAAGATGTCGAAGCGGCATTGGGCAACCTTCCGCTGCTCAAGAAGCTTGGCCCACAGCAGCTCCTCCTCCATTACGATTCGACACGCGGCCACGGCCGGGACGCCTTGCAGGCTTATGCCAGGCTCGCCGCAGCATACCCGGCCTCCACAACGCTCGAATGCGTGGTCGCCTGCGCCGGCGATCTCGACGCCGAGCTCTCCGGTGTCGCCGACATGGTGCGCCGGGCCGGCCTACGGCTCGATGCCGTCGCGGTCTCGCCGTCTGTCGACCGGCAGTCGACACCGCCGGGCAGCGCGTGGCCGGCCTGTCCGCCGCTGGAGGACGTCTATGGCGCCGCGCGGCGCGCCTTCCCGGACATCCGTCTCGGCGGCGGCATGTTCAGCTATTTCACCGAGCTCAACCGCAAGCGCGTTCCCGCCGGCCAGCTCGATTTCATCACCCATTGCACCTGTCCGATCGTGCACGCGGCGGACGATCTCAGTGTCATGCAGTCGCTGGAGGCGCTGCCTTTCATCACTCAGTCGACAAGGTCGATCTATGGGGCGAAGCCTTATCGCATCGGCCCGTCGACGATCGCCATGCGGCAGAATCCTTATGGCGGCGCCACCAAGGACAATCCAAACGGCCAGCGCATCGCAATGGCCAATCGCGATCCGCGTCATGCCGGCTTGTTCGCCGCCGCGTGGACGATCGGCTACGCCGCGCGCGTCGCGCCGGCCAGGTTGGAGATGCTGACGCTCTCCGGCTTCACCGGGCCATTCGGTGTGCTGGCGACAACCGGCGAGCCCGCCGAGGAGGGAAAGCCGCGACCGGTCTTCCACGTGTTGCAGGGCCTGGTCGCACTGGCTGGTCATTCGCAAATTGCCATGCGCGTGAGCGACGATCGCGTGGCCGTTCTGGCGGGCCGCTCACCAGCCGGCGCCATCACGGTCTGGCTGGCGAACGTCACATCGGATGATGTGACCGTCGACGCCTCGGCGCTCGCGGGCGGAGCGGCGGGTCCGGTTACGATCTGGGATGGAGCGGGAGCGCGCAGGCTTGCTCCAGGCGCGGTTTCGGGGCCCCTGGCAATGGCCGCCTATGCCGTAGCCAGGATCGGCTGAAGCTACTTCTCGGAGTTCATCACATACAGGGCGCGCGAGCGCTCGAGATGCTTGATCATCGCCTTCTCGGCGCCGTCGGCATCCTTCTTCTCGATGCGGCCGATGATCTCCTCGTGCTCGGTCAGCGTGAACTTTTCCTTGCCGGTCCAGATCAGCATTTCCGTGTGGTATTCCTTCAGCCAGCCGAGCATCGCCTCGCTGACCGCGACATAGATCGGATTGCCCGAGATCGCCGCGATCTGGGTGTGAAACTTCATGTCGGCGGAGATGAAGGCCTCGGCATCGCCGCGCGCGCCACGTTGCTCGGCGACGGTTGCCCTGAGCCGCTGAACGTCCTCGGGCGTGGCCTTCTCCGCCGCTTCCTTGACCATGCCGCGCTCGAAGAAGATGCGCGCACTCTTTAGATGCTCCAGCGTGTCTTTCGATGACGACAGAATGATCTTGGCCGCGCCGTCGACCTGCTTGATGATCGATTTGGCGGTGAGCTGCAGTACCTTGGCACGCTCGCCATGCGAGATGGCGACCAGGCCCATATTGCTCAGTGCCTGCATCGCTTCACGAATCGCCGGCCGGCCGACCTCGAAGCGCTCCATCAGTTCGCGCTCGGACGGCATGTCATCGCCCGGCTGCAATTCACCGCTAGTGATCAGCCGCTTCAGCCTGGCAAAGACTTCATCGGAAAGCTTGCGTCGGACGATCGGTTCCGAACGGTTCATCGCCGCGAATCACTCCCTTGGCCCTGCTTCCAATCTAGCACCGTGACCGCAATTTGCGGAATGTCCATCGTCCTTTGGCGCCGCGCCAGCCAGGATATTGCTTGCAATGCTTATGTACTCATTATACCAGATTTTGGACTCAGGGAATTCTTTTCCAGGCATTTCGAATGGGTATTGCCGGCCATGATCACCCTCACCTATCGCATCGAGACCTCGGGGAGCATCGAGGGACTGGCGGCTAAGATCGCTAGCGACCAGTCGACCGGCACCTTCGTCGCGCTGCCGGGTGAAACCGAGGAGTTGAAGGCGCGCGTGGCGGCGCGCGTGCTGGCGATCCGTCATCTGCCGGATACGGCGCAACCTTCCATTCCCGAGGCCGGCAGCGGTCCCTTCAAGCGTGCCGATGTCGACATCGCCTTCCCCTTGGACGCGATCGGCACCGATCTCGCGGCACTGATGACGATTGCGATCGGCGGCACCTATTCGATCAGGGGCCTGTCCGGTGTCCGGGTCATCGACATGAAGCTGCCGGAAGAATTCAAGGGCGCCCATCCCGGCCCGCAATTCGGTATCTCCGGCAGTCGCAGGCTGACCGGCGTCGAAGGCCGCCCGATCATCGGCACCATCGTCAAACCGGCGCTTGGTTTGAGGCCGCATGAGACGGCTGAAATCGTGGGCGAGCTGATCGGGGCCGGCGTCGACTTCATCAAGGACGACGAGAAGCTGATGAGCCCGGCCTATTCGCCGCTGCCGGAACGCGTGAAGGCGATCATGCCGCTGATCCTCGACCACGAGCAGAAGACCGGCAAGAAGGTGATGTATGCCTTTGGCATCTCGCATGCCGATCCGGACCAGATGATGCGCAACCACGATCTGGTGCTCGAGGCCGGCGGCAATTGCGCGGTGGTTAACATCAACTCCATCGGCTTCGGCGGCATGGCTTTCCTCAGGAAGCGTTCCGGGTTGGCGCTGCATGCGCATCGCAATGGCTGGGACATCCTGACCCGCCACCCCGGCCTCGGCATGGATTTCAAGGTTTGGCAGCAGTTCTGGCGGCTGCTGGGCGTCGATCAGTTCCAGATCAATGGCATCGGCTCGAAATACTGGGAGCCGGATGACTCCTTCATCCGCTCTTTCGAGGCGGTGACGACGCCGGTGTTTTCGCCTGAGGATTGCGCGCTGCCTGTGGCCTGCTCCGGCCAATGGGGTGGACAGGCGCCGGAAACCTATCGACGCACAGGGCGCACGATCGACCTGCTTTACCTCTGCGGCGGCGGTATCGTCAGCCATCCGGACGGACCGGGCGCCGGCGTGCGCGCCGTGCTGCAGGCCTGGCATGCAGCGGTCGAGGGCATTCCGCTGACGGAATTTGCCAAAGCCCATGTGGAACTGGCGCGCTCGATCGAGAAATTCGCCGACGGCAAGGCGGCCTGAGCATGCAGGACCTGCTCCTCAGCTACTACGGCGACGACCTCACTGGCTCGACCGACGTGATGGAGGCGCTGGAACTCGGCGGCGTGCCGACCGTGCTTTTCATACGCAAGCCGGATGCCGGCCTGCTTCAGCGTTTCGCCCATTGTCGCGCCGTCGGGCTCGCCGGCACCAGCCGAAGCGAATCCCCGCAATGGATGGACACGCATCTCAAGGATGCTTTCGTCTGGCTGAAAGCGCTTCAAGCCGAACTCTGTCACTACAAGGTCTGCTCGACCTTCGATTCCAGCCCGACGATCGGCAGCATCGGCAGGGCGATCGAGATCGGCCGCTCGGTCTTCGCTCAAGAAAGCGTGCCGCTGGTGGTCGGTGCGCCGCAGCTCAAACGCTACACCGCGTTCGGCCATTTGTTCGCCGCGTATCGCAACAGATATTATCGCATCGACCGACACCCGGTGATGAGCCGGCACCCCGCGACGCCAATGAACGAATCCGACCTGCTCGTCCACCTGTCACGACAGACCGGGCTTGCCTCCGGATTGCTCGATCTGGCGACGCTGCGCTCGACCGCGCGAGCGGAGACGTTCGACAGGCTGGCCGCCGAAGGCGCCGCAATCGTGTTGATCGATGTCGACAGCCCCGAGACCCAGGCGCTGGCCGGCAAGGAGATCTGGCGTGCCCGCAAGCCGGGCGGATATTTCGTCGTCGGCTCCTCCGGCATCGAATATGCGCTGCTTGCCGAATGGGCGAGCACGGTTTCGGGCGCCGGCACAGATTTTCCCGCACCGGGCGCCGCCGGGCGCATCGCTGTGGTGTCGGGCAGTTGCTCGCCGACGACGGAGCGGCAGATCCGGCATGCGATGAGCGACGGTTTCGACGGCATCGAGGTCGACCCGGTCGAGCTTGTCTCGGAGCATTCCGGCAAGGCGATCGCGCAGGCGATCGCCGCCGGCAGGACCAGCCTCGAAGCGGGTCGAAGCGTCATCCTCTACACCGCGCTCGGCCCTGCCGCCGATCGCGGCGCCGAGATCGACCGCCAGGAAGGCGCGCGCCACAAGCTCGGCCGCGGCCTTGGCGAATTGCTGCGCGAACTCACCATTGCGCATCAGTTAAAGCGCGTGATCATCGCCGGCGGCGATACCTCCAGCCATGCACTCGGGCAGATGGGAGTCGATGCGCTGACGGTCAGGATGCCGCTGCCGGCGTCGCCCGGCTCGCCGCTCTGCGTCGCCCACTCCAGCATCGCCGCAATCGACGGGCTGGAGGTCGCGCTGAAAGGCGGGCAGGTCGGAACCGACCGTTATTTCCTGGCCATCCGCGACGGTTCCGGCGCGTGACAGCGCCATGCCGCACCCGCCCGCATTCGGATCGCCGCCAAAGGACTGACCAATGACACAGATGCCTCAAATCTGGATCGGCACGAGTTGGAAGATGAACAAGACGCTTGCCGAGGCGCAGGCCTTCGCCGGCGGGCTGCTTGCCGATCCGCAAGGCGATCCGCGCATCCAACGCTTCGTCATCCCGCCCTTCACCGCCGCGCGCGAGGTCAAGGCGATGCTTGAGGATACGTCCGTGAAAGTCGGCGCGCAGAACATGCATTGGGCCGACGAAGGGGCATGGACCGGCGAGATCTCGCCGGTGATGCTGCGGGATTGCGATCTTGATATCGTCGAGCTCGGCCATTCCGAGCGCCGTGAGCATTTCGGCGAGACCGACGAAACCGTGGGCCTCAAGACGGAAGCCGCGACGCGCCACGGCCTCATTCCGCTGATCTGCGTCGGCGAGACATTGGCCGAGCGCGAGGCCGGCCTTGCCAGCGAGGTGCTTGCCAGGCAGGTGCGCGGCGCACTCTCCGGGCTCGGCGCCGCGCAGAAGACCGCGCCGATCCTGCTCGCCTACGAGCCGGTCTGGGCGATCGGCATCAACGGCATTCCGGCAACCTCGGACTACGCCGACGCCCGCCAGGCGGAGATCATCGCCACCGCAGAGGATGTGCTGGGCCTGCGCATCCCTTGCCTCTATGGCGGTTCGGTCAACCCGGACAATTGCGCCGAACTCATCGCATGCCCGCATATCGACGGGTTGTTCATCGGACGCGCTGCATGGGCCGTCGAGGGCTATCTCGACATCCTGTCCAGATGCGCGGCCAAACTCTAGAAGGAGACGATCATGAAGCTCGCGGTAGCAGGCGATAGCGCCGGCGAAGGCCTGGCCAAGATTCTGGCCGATTACCTGAAGGACAAGCACGAGGTGTCGGAAGTGTCGCGCACCGAGGACGGTCCTGACCCCTTCTACGCCAATCTGTCCGAACGGGTTGCGAGCGACCTGCTGGGCGGCAAATATGACCGCGCCATCCTGATCTGCGGCACGGGGATTGGCGTCTGCATCTCGGCCAACAAGGTGCCGGGCATCCGCGCGGCACTCACCCATGACACCTATTCCGCCGAACGCGCCGCGCTGTCGAACAATGCCCAGATCATCACCATGGGCGCGCGCGTGATCGGACCTGAACTGGCAAAGTCGATCGCCGATGCCTTCCTCAAGGAGACATTCGATCCGAAAGGACGGTCGGCCGGCAATGTCGCCGCCATCGACCAGATCGACGCCAAATACAACGCCCGCTGAACGTTCGATACTCTTGCGTTCGCGGCCGTTGGCCGTATCAGAAAAAGGCCGTTTCCCCGCAGCCGCGAAACGCTCCAAAGCGCGTCGCGTCCTCGGATTCGCTCCGTGCGCTTTAGCTTTTTGATTTTACACATGCCTTGTCCCGAAACCGGTTCCCACTTTCGGGAGACATGCTTTAGTCTGACGACCGACGACGATGCAGGGAGGTGCGAATGAGCCTGACGCAGAAGCTGATCAATGACGGCAATGCGGCGGTCGACGAAATGCTGCTTGGCATCATGGCCGCGCATCCCGAGCATCTCTGGCGTCCGGACAGCGCGCCGCGCGCGGTCGTCGCCAAACACGGTCCGCGTACCGGGAAGGTGGCGCTGGTCATCGGCGGCGGCTCAGGCCATGAGCCGACCTTCCTGGGCTATGTGGGCAAGGGACTGGCGGATGCCGCAGCGATCGGCAACGTCTTCGCCTCGCCCCCTCCGCAGCCGGCGGTCGACGCGGCGATGGCTGCGAGCGGCGGTGCAGGTGTCCTGTTCATGTATGGCAACTATGCCGGCGACGTGATGAACTTCGACATGGCTGCCGAATTGCTGGAGATGGAAGGCATTGAGGCACGCACGGTGCTGACCACCGACGACATCGCGTCGGCGCCGCGCGACCAGCGGCAAAAGCGCCGCGGCGTGGCCGGCAACGTGTTCATCTTCAAGGCCGCTGGTGCTGCCGCCGACATGATGATGCCGTTGGACGAGGTGGAGCGAATCGCCCGCCACGCCAACGACCGCACCTTCACCATGGGCGTGGCGCTCTCGTCCTGTTCACTGCCGCAGACGCGGAAGCCAAGCTTCGATCTTCCCGTTGGCGAGATGGAGATCGGCATGGGCATTCATGGCGAGCCTGGCGTGCGGCGCGGGCCGTTGCGTCAGGCCAACGATGTGGCCGACGAAATCATGGACGCCATCCTGGCGGAAATGAAGGCGCCGGCCGGCGATCGTGTCGCGGTGCTGGTCAACTCGCTCGGCGCGACGCCTCTGATGGAACTCTATATCCTGAACGCGCGGATCGCGGAGCGCTTGAAGTCTGCCGGACTGGCGGTCCACAAGACGCTTGTCGGCTCCTATTGCACGTCGCTCGACATGGCCGGCGCGTCGATTACCATCATGCATCTCGATGACGAATTGCAGCGCATGATCGACCATCCCTGCGACTGCGCCATGTTCCGGAGTTGAGCGAGATGGAGTTTACGACCGCGGATTTGAAAATTCTTTTCGGCACCATCTCTGCGCGGATGGCAACTGAGCGCGACAGGCTCTGCGCCCTTGACGGGGTCATTGGGGACGCCGACCACGGTATTGCCATGGAACAAGGCATGAAAGCCGCGGCCGATGCGGCCCAGGCTACCGAGGGCACGCTGCAGGACGTCTTCAATGCCGCCGCCAAAGGCTTTCTCAACGCAGTCGGCGCGTCCTCAGGGCCACTCTATGCGACCGCCCTTCTGCGCGCCGGCAAGGCCGCAGGTCCGCGCGGATCAATGCCGAATGGCGAACTGCGGACCATCATTGCGGCGATGCGCGACGGCATCGTCCAGCGTGGCAAGGCGGAACCCGGCCAGAAGACGATGCTCGATGCCTGGGGACCGGCCGCCGATGCCGCACTCGATGGTCAGAATGCTGATGCCATAGTCACGGCTGCCCGACAGGGAGCAGAAGCGACACGCAACATGGTCGCAACCGTCGGCCGCGCCGCACGTCTCGGCGAGCGTTCTTTGGGCCACCCGGACCCGGGCTCGATTTCGGCCGCCATGCTGGTCGAAGAAATCTGCAACGCCATGAAAGCCGCTTGACCGTCCTTTAGTCGGCGATGAGCTCCCGGCGAATGGGCTGACTTGCACCGCAAGCCCAGCCGTATCTAAGCTATTGTCGTTTGTTTCTGGTTCTGAAGCGACTTCGACCTACCCGTATGGTCTCCGGCAATGTCTGCTTCCGGGAAAAGGCGAGGCGAAGATCTCTGCCCGACATCAGGCGCGTTGCCGCCGAATCTCGTTGCCAGATCTTAACCAGGTCGCAGCCGCGAAGCTTGCTGTCGATCGCAAGATCGAACAGCGCACGGTCACGAATACGGCGCTCGCGATCGAGGAAGAAGCGGACGGCCCAGATCTGTTTCTGCGTGAGCGGACGCTTGGTTCCCACCTTCTTTCCAGCGTTACAAGCTGCGCGCTCCCGGCTAGCATCATCGAACTGAGAATGGCCCATTTGAGTTCTCCTCGGCCTTGATCGGCCGAAGGAGAAACGGTGCGGGTCGCCGCTCTGGGGCCGACAGCGGGCCGGCAGCTTTAGGTTACAAATAGCTAGAAGCGGACATTGCTGCACTCCGCTTGCTTCGTCGAGAAGCTGGCCTGGGCGACACTCGGATCTCCAGACTGAAAAGTCGGAATGCACCCTGACCCGGATATTGTCTTGGTTGCCGGTTCGGACATTCCGTCGCCGCGAGCTTCCTTCTGCAAATCGCCGGCCACAGCGTCGCAGTGCAGGGGAACGAATGGGTTTGGAGTATCTGGGCCGGATACGGCTTAGATCTTCAGATGCTGAAGAACTCGGCTCGCCGTTCCCTCGGTTACATCCCCAGCATCGTCGATATGGCCAAGTTTTAGCACCGCCCAGTTGTCGGCGATGCCAAGCGCGAAGGGCAGGTTCTGCTCGACGATCAGGATCGTCGTGCCGTTGGCCCGGCGTTCTTCCTTGAGAGCTGTGGCGATGCGTTCGACGACGGAGGGCTGCAGGCCTTCGGAAATCTCGTCGATCAAAAGCAGCTTCGGCTGCAGCATCAGCGCACGGCCGAGGATGAGCATCTTCTGCTCGCCGCCGGACAGCGTTCCGGCGCGTTGCGACAGGCGCTCGCGCAGGAACGGAAAATGCCCGTAGACCCGCTCTACCGCTTGCGCAAAGCCGCGATCCGAACGCAGGGCGAGCCGCAAATTGTCGCGCACGCTGAGATCCTGGAACAGGGCCTGCTCCTGTGGCGCATAGCCGACGCCCGATGCGATCAGCGAGGCCTGGGAAACGCCTGAAATCGACGCCCCATCAAGGCTGATGTCGCCCGAACGCAGCGCCACGAAGCCTAAAATGGTTTTGAGCACCGTGGTCTTGCCCATGCCGTTCTTGCCCATCAGCGCAAAAATCTGCCCAGGCGCGATGGAAAGCGACAGCGCCTCGATGACGGCAACCGGCCCATAGCCGCTCGAAACGTTCGACAGCGAGAGTTTCGGCAAGGTGGTTCTGGCCTCTCTGGTCTCAAGCATGGGCGGCTCCCGAATAGATCGTCCTGACCGTTTCGGAATTGACGACGTCGGCGACGCTGCCGTCAAGGACAAGCTTGCCCTGGTGGAGAACGACGATCCTGGTCGAGATGTCGCGGACGAAATCGAGATCGTGCTCGACCAGGATGGCGGCAAAGCCAAGCTCCCCCGTCAGCTTCTGCAGCGTGGCACCAATGGTGGTACGCTCGACGTTGGTCAGTCCGGCCGTCGGTTCATCGAGCAGGATGAGTTTTGGCTCGAGCGCAACCACCATGGCGAGCTCAAGGCTCTGTTTCTGCCCATGCGACAAGAGCGACACCGGCTGGCCGAGCATACGGTCGAGCCCGGTGGAGCGCAAAATATCGGCGGCGGCTGCCGGCAGTCCAAGCGTGGCGGAGCGGCGCAGCAGGCTCGGCGCCTGGCGCGAGGCGCGTGCCGTGCGCAGGCAGTCGGCGACGGTCAGGCTGTCGAAGACGCTCGCCACCTGGAATTTTCGGCCGACGCCGAGCGTCACGATTTTGTCCGGGGTCATGCCATCGATGTTCTGGCCGGCGATGCTGACGCTTCCGGTGGTGGCCTCGGTGCCGTCGCTGAGGCAGCGCATCAGCGTCGTCTTGCCGGCGCCATTGGGGCCGACGAGGCTGACCAGTTCGCCGGGGCTCACGTCGAGGTCGATGTCTTGCAGAACCTGCAGGCTGCCGAAGGATTTGCCGAGGCCGCTGACGGAGAGCACGCGGTTGTCGCCGGTGCTGCCGTTCCCGGCCGGCGCGACGGTGATGGCCGGGCTGCCGGCGGCGTTGGCCTGCTGCCGATTGCGGCGCGGCAGGGCCATTCTGGCCAGTTGCGCCAACCCGTTCGGCAACAGGATGATCATGACCACGAACAGGGTTCCGACGACCAGGTTCCACAGGAAGGGCAGATCGCCGGACAGCTGGGCGCTGAGATAATCGATGCCGATCGCACCCATGACCGGCCCGATAATGGTGCCGCGGCCGCCAAGGGCGGTCCAGATGACGATCTCGGTGCCGAAGACGAAGCCGGTGTTTTCCGGCGCCACCACGCCGGAGGCATTGGCATAGAGGAAGCCAGCAATGCCGGCGACGCCGGCCAGCAGCGCCGTCAGCACGATCTTGAGGCGCTGCGGGTCGAGGCCGAGATAGGCGCAGCGCGCTTCATTGTCGCGAATGGCGACAAGCAGCTTGCCCGCATCGGAGCGGGTGAAGACCTGGGCGACGACTGTAGTGACGATCAGGCAGATGCCGGTGAGCCGGAAATAACCCGGCAGGCCGAGCGGCAGGCCGGAATAGCCGACCAGTCCGCTGCTCGATCCGGTCCACACTCCGCCCGAAAACACCAGCTGCATCACCACGATCGGCACCACCAACGAGATCACCGTGGCATAGAGCGGTGTCGAGCCATGGCCGAACGACAGCCAGCCGACGAAACCGCCGAGCAGCACAGGGACGATGACTGCCAGGGCAAGCGCCAGCGCCAGAAGGGCGGGCGTCGAGCCGAGATGGCTCAGCACCATGGCACTGGCATAGGCGCCGGTGCCGAAGAACGCCGCCTGGCCGAAGGTCAGGATGCCGGTGTAGCCCCACAGAATGTCGACGGTCACCGCCAGCATGGCGTAGATCATCGAGCGGGTCAGCACGTTGAGCGTAAAGCGATCGAACAGCGCAGGTCCGATGACGACGACGACCGCGGTCGCAAGCGCAAGGGCTGCAAACAGCCAGACCCTCGGTGGGATGGAACGGTTTTCAGGCACGGGCAAATCCCTTTGGGCTGATGCGCAACACCAGGGCGCACAGGACCGCCACCGTGATGCCGCCGAGAATGGGGCTGACGAAGGTGCTGACCAGAACCTGGGCGCCACCGAAGACAATGCAGGCGATGGCCAGCGTCGAGAAGGACGATCCGGCGACCATGACCAGCATGAACGAGCCGATCAGCCAGGCGACGCCCATATTCGGATCGACGCTGGTCAGCGGCGTCAGCAGCACGCCGGCAAGTGCCGCCAGTCCGGTGCCGACCATGAAGGTGGCCAGCCGCACGCGGGCGGTGTCGATGCCGAGCGCGCGGGCCAGCATCTCGTTCATGATCACCGCTTGCGCCGACAGGCCGAGCCGCGTGCCTTCGAGAAGAAGGGTGAAGGCAAGCCCGATCACCAGCGCGGCGGCCACCGCGAACAGCCGGTAGAGCGAATAGCCGACACCGAAGACATCGACCGTGCCCGAGAGGAGATTGGAGGTGAATTGCACGTCGCGCCCGAACCACAGCGTGATCAGCTGGCCGATGACGATGCCCAGCCCCCAGGTCGCCAGAATGGCGTCTAGCGGCCGGCGATAGAGCGGCCGCACGATCACCAGTTCCGTGATGCCGCCAAAGATTGCGCCGACGGCAAAGGCGATCGGCAGCGCTGCCCAGGGATTGAGCCCGAGGCCGGCCGTCGCCACCGCGCAATAGGCACCGATCGTCAGCCAGGCGCCGTGGGCGAAATTGATGATCTTCAGCACGCCGAAGATTGCAAGCAGGCCGGCGGCAACGATGAACAGGATCGCCGCCGTCGTCACCATGTCCAGGAGAAGCGTCATGGCAGGTCCTCGATGATGTGGAACGGGGCGGCTCAGGGCCGCCCCGTTGCGAACAGAGGCGCGACTACAGGTTCGGGCACTGTTGCCCGGGGTCGACGCCTTCGAATTTGTCGACGACGGTCACCGAGCCATCCGCCTTTACCTGGCCGAGATACATGGTCAGCGGAGCGTGGTGCTGCTTGCTCATCGACACCGTGCCGCGGGGGCCGACGAAGGATACCTCGGCAAGCGCTGCGAGCACAGCGGCTGTATCGGTCGACCCGGCTTTCTCGACCGCGGCCTTGTAGAGGTAGATGCCTTCATATTCAGGCACTGAGAGGTCGTTGGGGGTGCGCAGGTCGGCGCCGAACTTCTTCTCGATGGCGGCAAGGAAGGCCTTGTTGGCGTCGATGCCGATGCTGGTCACATAGGAAGCGGAAATGAAGATGCCGGCAGCATCCGCACCCATGCTCCTGGCGGTCCCTTCGTCGACGGCGAGGTTGCCATAGGGGATGGTAACACCAGCGCCGCGCAACTGCTTGGTCAAGGTGACGTTCGGCGCGCCGCCGGCGGTCGAGGTGATCACCGCGTCGGCGCCGGAACTCTTCAGGTTGGAGATGATGGCCGTCCAGTCGCTGCCTTCCATCGGCAGATACTCCTCGCCGACCACACTGGCGCCTGACTTCTCGATATAAGCCCTGGCGAATTCCAGCATGCCGCGGCCGAACGCGTAATCCGAGCCGATCAGGAAGAATTTTTTGGCGCCATGCGTCTTCATGAAATTGTCGACGATCGGCGGCACCTGCTGCTCCGGCACCCAGGCATTGACGAACAGGTTGGCCTTGCAGGATTTGCCCTCGTAGAACGAGGTGTAGATGTAGGGTATGTCGCCCTTCGAGATGATCGGCAGGCCGGCATTGCGGGCAGCACTCGTCTCCATGGTGATGACGGCGTTGACCTCCTTCTGGAAGACCAGCGAATCGAAAGCCTTCTGCGCCCCCGCCGCACCCGAGGCATCGTCGGCGATCTCCAGCGCAAGCTGGCGCCCGAGCACGCCGCCGGCAGCGTTGATTTCGGCAACGGCCAGTTCCGCCGATTGGACGACCGAAGGCGCGACGACGCTGTTGGCGCCAGAGAGACCGACCGGGATGCCGATCTTTATCGGTCCGTCCGCGGCGAAGGCGGCGCTGGTCAGGGCGGCGCTGGCGAATGCAAGGATCACTGCTCTGTTCTTCATGGTATTCCCCTTTCTCTGGTTGATCTTACCGGGTGGTGCCGGCTTCTTCTTGGTTATCCGTAGACGTCACTGCGGCGGTCGCCGATGGCGTCGTTGCGCTCACTCAGCGCGCGCGCCTTGGCGACCTCGCCGAGGTTGATCGCGGCGATGAGGATTTCCTCGTCGGCTTCGCTGGCCGGCCCAGCAATCGGCCAGCCGGTCGGGCCGACGATCAGGCTCCTGCCGACAAAGGGCTGGCCGCGCTCGATGCCGACACGATCGGCGCAGGCGATGTAGATGCCGTTGCTGTGGGCGGCGGCCTTGTGCAGGATGTTGGCCATCGGCTCCGGGTGGTTGCCCTGGGCCGGCATCGGCACCCAGTTGGTCGGCACGCAGACCAGCTCGGCGCCCTTCAGCGCCAGCTGCCGATAGGTCTCCGGGAACCAGCCGTCATAGCAGATCGCCACGCCGATCCGGCCTATCGCGGTGTCGAACACCGGCAGGCCGAGATTGCCCGGCTGGAAGTAGAGTTTTTCGCGGTTCCACAAATGCAGCTTGCGGTAGGTGCCGATGGGACCCGATGGCCCGCACAGCATGGCTGCATTGAAGAAGCGGTCGCCGTCCCGCTCGGCAAGACCGCTGACGATATGGAGGTCAAGCTCGTTGGCCAGCGAACAGAGCAGCGTGGCGCTGCGCCCATCCGGAATGGGCGCTGCGAGCTCGGCAAGCTCTTCGTGGCTGTCGAAGACATAGCCGCTGTCGGCCAGCTCCGGCAGCACCACCACAGATGCGCCGAGACCGGCGGCCTGGCGGATCAATCGGTCCATCGATTTGAGATTTTTGTCCAGCCGGCCGATCGCCGGCTGGAACTGGATGCAGGCCAGACGTAGGTCCGCCGTCGCTTTCGCATGTGTCGTCAAGGCCTGTCTCCAAACGCAAAAAACCCCTGGGCGCGGAAGTCATCCGCGAGCCAAGGGCTACATAGCCATCAATGTGAAACGGCATTCCTGCCGATGAGCAAACCCGCTCGTGCTTTAAGAAGTTGCACGGACGGCAGATCGCGTCAAGGGCCAAAGATTCTGGCCAAAACCGCTGGTGTAAACTTCGATTTGTCGAAGCAAAATCAGCTGGTTATACCAGCTTTTTGCCGCAGCATACCGCTAGCGGCCTATCGATCGTTCGGCTGTTTCTGATTGCCTTGCGTGGCAATTCCGAAGCCGAAAGCCCGCATCGCTTCCTGGGCCGCGAGGATGCCGTCGGCGACAGAAACCAGCGCCACCCGCTTCGATGTCGCCTGATCGCGGATGAGCTTGTAGGCAGTCTC
This sequence comes from Mesorhizobium sp. Ca11, assembly GCF_020165275.1. NCBI lineage: Bacteria > Pseudomonadati > Pseudomonadota > Alphaproteobacteria > Hyphomicrobiales > Phyllobacteriaceae > Mesorhizobium > Mesorhizobium sp. Ca11. The sequence goes on from NZ_JAIUHU010000011.1 coordinate 92,728, forward strand.
CTCGTCGACGCCGTTCATCTCGACCAGCACCCTGACCGCCTTCTCGATCGTGCGGCGACCTTTCAGCGTATCCTCCAGTTTGCGCACCTTGTTGGCCAGCCGCCCCTCGTAGCCGTAGCGATAGCGGGCCAGCGCAAATTGCGTTAGCACGCCCAGTTGTCGCAGCGGTTTGGTGATGACACCATGGGCGTTGAGGTCAATGATCGCCTTGATCGAAGTCGGGCTTTCGTAGGTGACGATGGCGACAACTGCTGCATTCACGCCTTCTATGAGTGATACCATCGCATCGGTCGGCGCTTCGCCCACCTGCACGAACACCGTGTCGATATCGCCCGGGATCGACGCCGGCGGCGGCCACGCCGCCCGGACCTCGCAACCCAACCGCCTGAGGTGATCGACCAGGGCAGCGCCATCCTCGTCCTTGGGGTGGATGACCAAGATCTTCGCTTGCCGCAGATCGTTGAGGATGCGTTTGAGCGTCGCCGTCATTACAGCCACGGCTCCTCGAAATGGGTGGCGGCGAGATAAGGGTCTGGCCGGATCGGCGCCTGCGACTGCCATGCGATGTCGAACTGGCCAGCAGCGTTGGCGATGCCGATGCGCGGTGTCGACCAGACGTGGCGGTTTTCCTGGTCGAACATCATCCTTCCCTCAGGCGACGCATAGTCGATTTCGAGCGCCGCCTGGCTGAGGCGGAATGTGTCGAGGGTTCCCGCCTTCTCCAGCGCGCGAGCGAACAGATGCACCTGCGTGTAGGCCGTTTGCGACCACATGGTCGCGGTTGTCCTGTCGCCAAAGCGGCGGGCGAGGTCACCGACAAAGCGCTGGTTCTCGTCGCTGTCGACACTCGCCAGATAAGGCGCGGCCAGCACATGGCCGGTGCAATGTTCGGCCCCGATCACCCGGATCTCGCCTTCCGCGAGCGTCAGGCTGGCGATCGGCCGCTTTGTCCGGTCGATGCCGGCTTCGGCATAGAGCCTGTAAAGGATCTGCGCGCTACGCCCGATCACCGTCGAGAAGACGGCGTCCGGCCCGGCCTTTTCGATGTCGGCCATCAGCCGTCGCATCCGGGGTTCGTCGGCATCGAGCGGCACATATTGTTCCTCGACGATGGTGCCGCCCCTGCATTCCAGCAGGTCGCGCATCACCCGGTTGGATTCATGCGGGTAGATGTAGTCGGACCCGGCCATGAACACGCGCGGCCCGTAGCGTTGCAGGATGAAGTCGGCAAGCGCGAAGGTGTTTTGGTTGAGCGTGGCGCCGGTGTAGAGGACGTTTTCGGAATATTCAAAACCCTCGTAGATCGAGGGGTACCAGAGCAGGCCATTGTAGCGCTCGACGATCGGCAGCACGGCCTTGCGGCTGCCCGACATCGAACAGCCGAAGATGACGTTAACATCGTCCTCGGTCAAAAGCTTGCGGGCGAGCGACCGAAACCTCTCGGGGTCGCTGCCCGGGTCGTAGGCAATCGGCTCGATCTGCCGCCCCAGTACGCCACCGCCGGCATTGATCTCTTCGATTGCAAGCGCTGTGCCGTAGAAATGCTCGCTTTCGGTGACCGAGGTGATGCCGCTGCGCGAAAAAAGGATGCCGACACGCCATGTCTGGGCTGTTCCTGGCACGGCAATCCTCCCCTGCTTTTTCCGGCAAAGGCCTATTGCACATGAGGCGTTGTGGCAATCGTCATTGGATAGTTGCTCTAGTTGCGTACAGATGACGTGCCGTTTGGTCAGTAGTTAATGCAAAGCGAGGCGCACGTCTCGTTTGAGCGAATGTCAAGAATGCCACCAAGCAGCCGCCATTGTAGCGGCCACTTTGAACGAGCAATGTTGGCGCAAACTCGCCCAAATCCAAAGCACCAGCGATGTCCGCTTTTGGCGGGCGAACGGCACTACTAGAATGACCGAAATCAGGCGCAAAGCTGTCGTTCATATTGGAAATGTGTGATGAAGCGCGCTATCCGAACACCGCCCATATCATAAGCCGGTGCCTTACAAACCGACCAAAAACCGAACCTAATACCCCGCTTTGTCCATAAGCACCCGCAATTCGGGCTGAGGTGCGACCCAGATTCCGAAAGTTCCAAGAACCCCAGGGAAATTGGATGCCGCATCGGACTTTAAGGCCCATGGATATCGCAGCGAACATTCGCGATGGAACGGCCAACATCGGCGGCAAGAGAGCGTCCGAATGGGACTGTCGGCGGCTCCGTCGTGGGAACGAAAAAAGAAGAGAAGCAGAACGTTTGTGTGCGATTTTTGCACACGGCTGCCCGCAACCATCTGATATTACTTAGCTATCTGCCCGATCCATCATTGGTGCTATGGCGAGCGTCGTCTGCATAAGCCTATTCAATGCTGTTTGTCCCTGTCATAATCAAATCTGTCAGTGCAATATACCGCATTCTCTTTTATTTTCAGATACTTCGATGAACAGGGACATAAGTCCCATTTCGAGAGGGACCATTTTCCACAGTCACATAGTTATTAAAAAATCAATAGTCCAGTTTTAATTTTCCACAAATAAGAGTAAACATTAGCTGCTCATAATATGAGCAGTGGAGGCGTGCAGGCAGTCATGCCTGTTGGGGAGGGGCGGTTAGTATGCCCTCATCATTTATCTTCGGCGCCCGCCGTGGGCGGATTGCCGATGCGCACAGGACGCATCCCCCCAGCAATGTCTGACGGGGCAAGGAGCGGAGGATCAGCGGCGGCTCCTCCGAACCCCCTCTACCCCTCCTGAGAGTCAATTCACCACTCCAGTTTTCTTTAACGGTGGCGCGTAGCGCTGGCCTGGCCAGCGGATGCGCGTCCGTGCGGCCGGTTGCCAGCGTTGGGGCTGAAATCGCGCTGCCGCATTGAAACCAGGGAGAATTTCCAATGGCACTCGATATCACAGCTCAAGACATCATCATCGACGAGACCACCGGCCCGCAGGATGACGACATCAACCCGGCCCTTCCGCCGCACAGCACCAACGACACGCTTACCTATCTCTTGGGCCTCGACGGTCCGGGAGGGCTGGCCTCACCCGAGGTCGCCTTCCAGAGCGACTTCGTGATCGCCACGGCAAATGCGGGCGAAACCATCACCTCGGTTATTCTCACGCAGAATGCCTCCGGAACTCCGTTTTCGACCACCGTCGGCGTGAACAGCGGCATCCGGACGGTCGATGGCAATTATGTCTGGCTGTTCCAAGATCAAACTCACCCAAACGTTGTGATCGGCGTCATTGGGACCTCAAACGCGGCCACCATGCCCGCCCCGACCGGTCCACTCGCCTTCTCGTTTGGGCTGGCCAGCACCAGCGCCACCAATGCAGACCTGTACCTGGTTCAATATGTGCCGTTGTTCCATCCGGATGCAACCAACCCGAACGACCAAATCGATCTGCTCAACAAGGTGTTCGCATCGGTCACGGGAACGACCGTGCTCAATTTCAGCCAGCTTGGCGACGCCCCTCCCGGACACAACAATTGGTACATCCTCGACGCCGACGTCGCGAGCTCACAGAAGATCCTTGTCACCGCTCACGACAATGGGGTGCAGGCTGAAGTCAACGTCAGCACGCAAGGCCTGGGCGTCTCATCCCAGGATGTACGCTTCGGCCGTGAGCTTCAGATCGATCTGATAAATGGCGGCACCCAGAGCGCTGGCAAGAACTTTACCGACACGCCGCTCGCGCCCAACTACACCGACCACATCGAGAACGTCTCCGGCGCAGGTTTCTCGATCTCGCAGTCCACACCCACCAACACCGTGGCCGATATTGAGGTCCACGCCTACAACAATAACGACAACGCGAAAGGCTCCGTGTTGCCGGGTGACGACAACGATACCGAGATCAATATCACCGGAGTGACGTTCAAGCTGAACGGCGTCGCGACGACGGCCGCCGCCCTGGGCATAACAGTTGATCTCAGCGGCACCGGAATGGTCCTGCACAACGTCCGCGAGGGCGTGACCGTCGATTTCACGACCGCGGGCGGCTCGGGCGGAACGTTCGACCGATTCACCATCAAGAATATCGACACGGAGAAGGACTATTTCGACGTCAAGGAAGTGCACTTTGCTGGGAACGTGGCCAACGCCTACAACGAACAAGTCGGCTCTTTCATCAACTTCAACGACGATGGACCAAGCATTTCGACGACCGGCACCGAGCCGACGCTGACCGTTGACGAGACGATTCTTGGCACCAACGACACGAAGAGCTTTGCCGCCAACTTCAGCCCGCTCTACGGGGCAGACGGGGCGGGCACGGTGACCTACGCGCTTAGCTTTACGGCAGGTTCGACCGGACTTGTCGACACCGCGACTGGGCAGCCTGTCGTCCTCTCGCTGAGTGGCGGCGCCATCCAAGGTCGCACAGCCACGAGCAACGACCTCGTGTTCACGGTCTCTGTCGACGCTTCGGGCAACGTCACCCTCGATCAGATCCGCGCGGTGGTCCATCCCACCAGCGACCCGGACGAGAGCAAGACTCTGGCAGCCGACAATTTGATCCAACTCACCGCGACCGTCACCGACAAGGACGGTGACCACGCACCGGCCACCCTCGACATCGGCCAGAATCTCAACTTCAAGGACGACGGGCCGAGCATCTCGACGACCGGCACCGAGCCGACGCTGACTGTCGATGACACGGTTCTTACGACCAACGACACCAAGAGCTTTGCAGCGAACTTCAGCTCGGCCTTCGGGGCAGACGGAGCCGGCACGGTGACCTATGCGCTCGGCTTTACAGCGGGCTCGACCGGACTTACCGACACCTTATCCGGCCAGGCGGTCGTCCTCTCGCTCAATGGTGCCATCATCGAAGGTCGCACCGCCACAAGCAACGACCTTGTGTTCACAGTCTCCGTTAGCGGTACCGGTAGCGTCACCCTGGATCAGCTCCGGGCAGTGGTCCATCCGACCAGCGACCCGGACGAGAGCAAGACGCTGGACGCGGACAACCTGATTCAACTCACCGCGACCATCATCGACAAGGACGGCGATCAACAGGCGGCCACACTCAACATCGGCCAGAACCTCGTCTTCAAGGACGACGGGCCGACGATCACGGTGCCGTTCGACGGGGATCCCGTTACCCCAGGTATCCAGCACGAGACGCTGGCCAACACGCTCAACGCGTCGGCCACCGGGGCCTTCGGCTACGATGTTGGCGCGGATGCCCACCCAGCCGCGTTCTACGACACCACGCACTCGGACTTTGTCGACCAGGACGTCGTGGCTGCCGGCATCCAGCTCAGCCTTGGTGGCAACCTCACAGGTCTTGTCCCCAACACGCAGACGCCGTTCATTAGCTCGTCCGCGACGCTCCAGTCGGAAGACGCCACCCAGGCAACGTTCAACTGGCAAATCTCGTACGACAGCGACCCGAATACGGCCGGCGACCAAACGGCCACGGCGGGCGGTACCCTAGTCTTCAACAAGACTGCTGACACCTACACCATCACCTTGAACGACGCGGTGGAGGGCTTCACCAAAGACATCCTGCACACCAGTGAGCTTCTATCCAAGGAGCCCACGAGCAATGTCGGCCACCCGAACATTGTGGTGGAGAAGCTCTTCGAGGCGGACAGCACTCCCGAAACGACCGACCGGGACTTCTTCGTGCAGTTCACGGCGAACTCGGTCACCAATACCATCAAGTTCGGTCTTAACTCCACCGGCGACAGCGACAACGCGACACCCACCGACACCGCGTGGAACCCTGGCGATCTGGTCACCAACAACCACGAGGACTGGGTGTCTGCCACCCAGAGCACGAACGGGGTCGCTGGCGACACCATCCAGAAAGGCGAATTGCTGACGCTGCGGTTCTTCGACACCAGCCCTGGCATCGGCACCGAGAGCATCACCCCGAGCCAGACGGCCGCCGACATGGCCATCAAGTTCGACGGGATCGGCACCAGTGAGGACCTGATGGTCATCCTTCAACTCGTCAGCAGCACGGACAGCAGCGTGCATACCACCAAGGCGATCTACATCGAGAACGCCGACATCTACAAAATGGGGCAGGTGCCTACCGCATACGCAGCCGACTTCCCACTCGATAACAACGACGGCCTCATCATCATCGAGAGGAACGACTACAATGGTGTCGGCGAGAACTGGGTGATCCAGGGTGCACAGATCATGCAGTCCGGTAACGGGATCATCGGCGACGGCACGGCGATCGACCTGAACCGAGCCACTGGCTCAGGTGGCGGCAGCTCTCAAACCACATTGGTGAACTGGGACCCGACGGACAACGACGTCTTGAAGATCGTGGACCTCGGCTTCACCTCGACGCAGACCACGACACCGGACGCGCACCTCGACTTCGGCGTCCAGATCGCGGACGCGGATGGCGACACGACAGCGGTGCAGCACATTCTGGTCGACATCGCCTGACGCCTGACCTTACGGGGGCAGCCGATGCTGCCCCCGTAACGACACCGGCCCAGGTGCCAATTCAATGCCGGGGCCGGGCACTGACAAACGGCATCGAAGCGGGGGGTATCCGTGATGCAGCCAAGGCCACAATTCCAGGAAGTGATGCATCTGGCCCGCCATCAGGTGCCCGCCCTCCTTCTCTTCAGCCTGCTTACCAATCTCCTCCTGCTCGCCAGCACCGTGTACATGCTGCAGATCTACGACAGAGTGCTGTCCAGTGGGTCGATCGACACGCTGCTATGGCTCACCCTTGCCGTCATCGGCGCCATCGCCGTCTATGGCCTGCTGGAACACGCCCGCCGGATGATGCTCGGGCATATCAGCCAGTGGCTGGACGACCAGCTCAGCGTTCCGGTGATCGAACGCGCCATGGAGGCGCGCCTGGCCGGCAGCAACCTCGAAACCGGCCTGAAGGACGTGGGCGATCTGCGCGGCTTCATTGCCGGCGATGGCATACTGACTTTCCTCGACGCGCCCTGGACGCCGGTCTTCCTGGCGTTCATGTGGTTTCTGCATCCGGCATTGGGTGTAGTCGGCCTTGCCGGCGCCGTGCTCCTGTTCTGCGCCGCGCTCGCCAACGATTTCCTCACCCGCCGCAAAGGCCAGGATGCGGCAGCGGGACTGCGTCGCAGCCAGGCCGCCGTCGGTCAATTCATCGATGGCGCCGAGACATTGCGTTCGCTCGGCATGTCCGAGCCGGCCCTGCGGCGGTGGGAGCAAAACCAGCAATCGCTGATCGACATCCAGACCCGGATTTTACAGCGCACCACCATCATCGGCAGCCTGTCGCGTTCGCTGCGTCTCGCCCTTCAGGTGGCCGTGCTGGGGCTCGGCGCCTATCTCGTCCTGCGTCGCGAGCTGACACCCGGCTCGATGATCGCGGCTTCCATCCTGCTCAGCCGCGCGCTGGCGCCGATAGAGCGCTCGATAGGCGCCTGGCGCAGTCTGGTCAGCGCGCGGACCGCGCGCCGCAACCTGATGAAGCTTTTCGCCGAGACCAGGTCGATGCAAACAGCCGGCGTCAGCCTGCCCCGCCCGCAAGGCCGGCTGAAGCTCGAAAACCTGCATTATTGTGCGCCAGGGACGTCGCAGGCGCTGCTGAACGCGATAGGCTTCGGCGTCGAACCCGGCCAGACCTGCGGCGTGATTGGCCCATCCGGCTCGGGCAAGACCACGCTCTGCCGTCTCATTGTCGGCACGCTGCGGCCCTCGCTCGGCCACGTCCGGCTGGATGGCGCGGAGGTCTGGAACTGGCCTGCGGAGGAACTCGGTCAGCATATCGGCTATCTGCCGCAGCAGGTCGAGCTGTTCCCTGGAACGATCGCCGAGAACATCGCCCGCCTGCGTGACGTCGACAGCGAAGCGGTCATAGCCGCGGCTCAACTCGCCGGCATCCACGAAATGATCCTGCGGCTGCCGAGCGGCTATCGCACCGAAGTCGGACCGCATGGGGCCCGGATATCGCGCGGCCAGCGCCAGCGCATCGCGCTGGCCCGGGCGCTATTCGGTGACCCGCCGCTGATCGTCCTCGACGAGCCGAACACCGGCCTCGACGGCGAAGGCGAAGTGGCGCTGTTCAACGTGCTCCGGCAGCTCAAGGAGCGGGGCCGCACGGTAGTCGTCATCAGCCATCAGACCAATCTTCTGCGCACTGCCGACCATATCGCCCTCATCCGCGACGGATCCCTTTCGATGTTCGGCACGCGCGACGAGGTGCTCGGCGCGCTGGCAGGCCAGCCCAGGCGCATCCCGGTGCCGGCGGCCATACGGGACAAGATCGCCGCCAATGCGCCAGCAAACCGGAAGGCAGGGGAGTGAGCCATGGGCGGTGATCGATTTGGCGACTTCTCGACGATGCTGGACAGGCTGATGGATAGCTTGGGCGCGTTGGCGGACAGACTGTCCATTTCCGCAGGCGATCTGGTCGCCGCGGCATCGATTTCGTTCCGCGGCCTGAACCAGCCGACGCGCGTCACAATGATTGCGGCCGCCGGCGTGCTCGTCCTGCTGCTGATTTCAGGCTTGGTCCGGCGGCGGTCACCTGCCCTCCGCGCCAGCGGCCGCGACCTGAACCGACGGACGCGGCCAGCGCGCATGCTGGGCTATGTGTCGGCGATCGTCTTCGCGGGCGGCACCGCCGCATGGTCAAGCGTCGCCCTTCTGGCAAGCGCCGTCGTCGCCACCGGCGTTGTCAGCCCCGAGGGCTACCGCAAGACCGTCCAGCATCTGGAGGGCGGCATCATCGGCGCGATCCACGTGAAGGAAGGCGACAAGGTGAGCGCCGGCCAGGTGCTGATCAGCCTGAAGACGACCGACGCCCAAGGTCGCTATGACGAGTTGCAAGGCCATTATATCCGACTGCTGGCGACCGAAGCGCGCCTGGTCGCGGAGCTTGCCGGGCAGGACCGGATCACCTTCCCCAAGGAGCTGACATCGATCGACAGCGAGACGGCGCGAAAGGTGGTAGCCGAGGAACAGGCGCTGCTCGACAGCCGCCTGGCGACCCGTGCAGGGCGCACGCAAATCCTCAACAAGCGCATCGCGCAAATCCAGGAGCAAAGTACAGGATCGAGGGAGGTGATTGCCGCCGAGGCCGAGCAGCTCAGGCTGATCGACCAGGAGATCGCCTCAGCGCAGGAAATGTACAAACAGGGACTGGAACGGCTGCCGCGGATACTGGCGCTGCAGCGGTCCCAGGCCGAGATCCGCGCCAATCAGGCGTCGAACCGCGCGCAAGTCGCACACAACGACCAGCAGATCGGCGAGACCGAGTTCCAACTCCTCAATCTGCGCCAACAGGACAGCGAGAGCGCCAATGAGGATCTCGCAAAAGTGCGAGGGGACCTGGCTGAACTGCGCAGCCAATTGCCTTCGCGCCAGGATGTGCTGGCCAGGACCGACATTGTCGCGCCAATCGCCGGAACGGTGATGAACCTGCGCATAACGACCGAATCGGGCGTGATCGCAAGCGGCCAGGCGCTGCTTGATATCGTTCCCAACGAGCCCAATCTGGTCATCGATTCACGCATCAAACCGGCGGATATCGACGTGGTACATCCTGACATGCCGGCTCGCGTGGTGTTGTCGGCCTACCCGAGCCGGCATCTGCCGCAAATCCATGGCCTGCTCACATCGGTGTCGGCCGACCGGCTGACGGACGAAAAGACCGGCGAGCCTTATTTCCTCGCCAAGGTCAAAGTCGACACCGCCGATCTCGCAGAGCTGCATGACGTGCACTTGTCTCCCGGCATGCCGGCGGAGGTCATGATCATGACGGGAGAGCACACTTTGCTCGACTATATGCTGGCCCCGGTGCAGGCTTCGCTCACACGCTCTTTCAAGGAAAACTGAGCCGACGACAGTACAGCGACGTCGGCCATAAGCCGACGCCTCATCGTCGCATCTGTCAGGCGCAGCCGCGCGGGCGTGACGGCGCTAGCGCCTCAGGGCGTGGACATTGTCCATCGATGCGCCGCCCAGCGGCAGCGCCATGTCGTCGTCGAGCAGCCGGGTGATGCGGGCAAAGCCGACAAAGGCTTTGCGCGCTTCCTCGGCCGACATCTTGCCCGACAGTGCCGCCGCGCAGCAATTCAGGGCGCATTGATAAACCGGGCCGCGCCGTCCCGTTGGCCACTTCCGCAGGAACACCATCGCCTCGGAGACGCTATCGACTTCCTCCACAGGGTATCCCTGCCCACGCGCAATTCGCACTGGGGTAAAGAAATGCAAGCGATCCATAATTATCCTCCCGGTCGACCGCAGCGCAGTCGAACCGCAATAAACGCACGTCCCGCGAATCGGTTCCAAACAAATTTGGTTGCCGATGGAAAAAGTTCGAAACGCGGGCCCGCGCCTGACATGCGCGAAAATCAATTGGCGACTCAGCCAATGCAGGCCTGGAGCCGCCGGATAACGGCGATTCTCATTGAATATCTTTAAGGCGAAAGCCGGCAAATGGGTTGCTTGCCGGTTACCCTGCGTCAGGCTTAACCTCCGCGGTCAACGCGTGAGGGCGCGTTTACAAAAAGGGGAACACTTGCAATGACCATTCAAGGCGCATCGCCTGACCTCTACAATGAGGATCTGGCTCCCGCAACGGTCAGGAACTGGGGACCGTTTTCGATCTTCAATGTCTGGACCTCCGACGTCCACAGCCTCTGGGGCTACTACCTAGCGGCAAGCCTGTTTCTGTTCTGCGGCGGCTTCGTCAACTTCATCATCGCCATCGGCATCGGCTCGCTAATCATCTATGCGCTGATGAATATGGTCGGCTATGCAGGCGTGAAGACCGGCGTACCCTACCCCGTGCTTGCCCGCGCCTCCTTCGGCATCTGGGGCGCCAACGTCCCGGCGCTGGTGAGGGCGATCGTCGCCTGCTTCTGGTACGGCGCCCAGACGGCCGCGGCGTCGGGCGCGATCGTGGCGCTGCTGACGCGCCTGCAATGGTTCGACGAGTTCAACAAGAGCTCGCACCTTCTGGGACACTCGACGCTGGAGGTGATCTGCTTCATCATCATCTGGGCGCTGCAGTTGTTGATCATCCAGAAGGGCATGGAGACCGTCCGCCGCTTCCAGGACTGGGCCGGCCCGGCCGTTTGGGTCATGATGCTGATCTTGGCCATTTTTCTTTGCGTGAAGTCCGGCACTTTCGCCTTCACCAGCGACATCCCGATGGATGTGCTGCTGGACAAGACCAAGGATGCCGGCGTTCCGGGCGAGCCTGGGTCCTGGACCGCGCTGTTCGCGGTGGCAGCGATCTGGGTGACCTATTTCTCGGCGCTCTATCTCAACTTCTGCGACTTCGCCCGCTATGCGCCGGACAATGCGGCACTGCGCAAGGGCAACATCTGGGGCCTGCCGGTCAACCTCATTCTGTTCTCGCTGGTCGCCGGCGTCACCACGATCGCCGCCTACGACGTCTATCATGAGGTGCTGCTGCATCCCGACCAGATCTCGGCCAAGTTCGACAGCTGGTTCCTGGCCGCGCTTGCCGCACTGACCTTCGCGGTGGCGACGCTGGGCATCAACGTCGTGGCGAATTTCGTCTCGCCGGCCTTCGATTTCTCCAACGTCTTCCCGCGCCAGATCGACTTCAAGAAGGGCGGCTACATCGCGGCGCTGATCGCGCTGGTGCTCTATCCCTTCGCGCCATGGGAAGGCAGTGCGGCTTCCTTCGTCAACGTCATCGGCGCGACGATGGGACCGATCTTCGGCGTGATGATGGTCGACTACTACCTGATCCGCAAAAGCGAAGTCGACGTCGAAGCACTCTATCGCGAAGACGGCGAGTTCCGTTTCCAGAGCGGGTGGCATGTCAACGCCTTCATCGCAGCCGGCATCGGCGCCATCTTCTCCTCGATCCTGCCTAACTTCACCAACTGGCTGCCGTCCTGGTGGGGCGTCTATGGTTGGTTCTTTGGCGTGGCGATCGCCGGCGCCGTCTACTACGTGCTGCGCACCATGGCGCTTGGCGCCGGGGCAAGGACCGCCAAGGCCTGAAACAAGGCAGTAGGCAGTAGGGCTTAGGCAATAGAGAATGCCACCCTACTGCCTACTGCCTACTGCCTACTGCCTACTGCCTACTGCCTACTGCCTACTGCCTACTGCCTACTGCCTACCAACTCCGCCAGACGGCGCACCGTGTTCCAGTTGCGCGACGTGCCGATGCCGAGGCGCTTGTGATTGGCAGCGGCAAGCAGCCGCGAGCTCGGCCGCTCGCGCGAGAAGACAAGCCAGATATCGCCGTCGACTAGGAATACTTTTTCGTCGGCGGCGGCATAGGCCTGGAGTGCCTCGACGGTGTCCGCCGGCAGCGGCTCGCGCATCACGCGCACCGCAACCTGATCGGCCGTGTCCGCTGATTCGCCCGGAAACGGATTGGCGGCGGCAAGCTTCAGCCAGTCCTCGGCACGGCGCACGATGATGTCGACATGCCGGCCGAAGCTTTTCTCGAACGCCTTTTCCAGCCGGCCCTCGAGCTTTGAAAGCTCGCCTGTGCGCGCCTCGAACACCAGATTGCCCGTCGCCACCAGCGTGCGGACGTTTTTCAGCCCGAGGCTTTCCGCCATGGCCTTCAGGTCGGACATGACCACCCGCCGCCCCTCGCCCAGGATGATGCTGTAGAGCAGCGCGACATAAGTTTGCATTACGGTCCGCATAGCTGGCACGCAGGCCGGAGCTAAGGCGTGCTGAGATTCAGGTCAGGCCGAGTCGAAAATGGTGGGTTCCGAGAACCGGAGCGGAACGTACTTGAAGTACGTGAGCACCGGAAGCGCAGGAAGCCGCCATTTGCAGGCCGGCCTCACCTGAATATCAGCACGCCTAGACGAGCCGCGACTGATCCACTGCAGCCGAGATAAAGCTCGCGAACAGCGGATGCGGGTCGAGCGGGCGGCTCTTCAGTTCGGGGTGATACTGCACGCCGATGAACCATGGGTGGTCAGGATATTCGACCGTTTCCGGCAGCACGCCGTCGGGCGACATGCCGGCAAACACCAGGCCGCAATCCTCGAGCCGCTGCTTGTAGTCGATGTTGACTTCGTAGCGATGTCGGTGGCGCTCGGAAATTTGCGTGTCGCCGTAGATATCCGCTATCTTCGAGCCCTTGGCGAGCTCGGCCTGATAGGCGCCAAGCCGCATCGTGCCGCCGAGATCGCCTGCGGCCCTGCGCTTCTCAAGCATATTGCCCTTCAGCCACTCGGTCATCAGACCGACGACGGGCTCGTCGGTGGGGCCGAACTCGGTCGACGACGCATGGTCGACACCCGCCAGAGAGCGGGCCGCCTCGATGCAGGCCATCTGCATGCCAAAGCAGATGCCGAAGTAAGGCACCTTGCGCTCGCGGGCGAACTTTGCCGCCAGGATCTTGCCTTCCGAACCGCGCTCGCCGAAGCCGCCGGGAACGAGGATGCCATGCACCTTCTCCAGCCACGGCGCCGGGTCTTCCTTCTCGAAGATCTCGCTTTCGATCCAGTCGAGCTTGACCTTGACGCGATTGGCGAGGCCGCCATGCGACAGCGCCTCAATCAGCGATTTATAGGCATCCTTGAGGCCGGTGTATTTGCCGACGATGGCGATCGTCACCTCGCCTTCCGGATTGTGGATGTGGTTGGAAAGCTTCTGCCACGGCTCCATGCGGGGCTTCGGCGCCGGGTCGATACCGAAGGCCGCCAGCACTTCCGAATCGAGGCCCTCCTGGTGATAGGCCAAAGGCACGTCATAGATATGCGGCACGTCCAGCGCCTGGATGACGGCGCTTTCGCGCACGTTGCAGAACAGCGAAAGTTTCCGGCGCTCCTCCTTCGGGATCGGCCGGTCGGCGCGCACCAAAAGGATGTCGGGCGCGATGCCGATGCCGCGCAGTTCCTTGACCGAATGCTGCGTCGGCTTGGTCTTCAGTTCGCCGGCCGTCGGGATGTAGGGCATCAGGGTCAGATGCACATAGACGGCGTTGTTGCGCGGCAGGTCGTTGCCGAGCTGTCGGATCGCTTCCAGGAACGGCATCGCCTCGATGTCGCCGACCGTGCCGCCGATTTCGCACAGCACAAAATCGTAGTCGTCATTGCCGTCCAGTACGAAATGCTTGATCTCGTCGGTGACGTGCGGGATCACCTGCACAGTCGCGCCGAGATAGTCGCCGCGCCGCTCGCGCTCGATGATGTTCTTGTAGATGCGGCCGGTGGTGATGTTGTCCTGCTGGTTCGCCGAGCGCCCGGTGAATCGCTCGTAATGGCCGAGATCGAGGTCGGTCTCGGCGCCGTCATCGGTCACGAACACTTCGCCGTGCTGATACGGCGACATCGTCCCGGGATCGACATTGAGATAAGGATCGAGCTTTTTGATCCGCGCGCGATAGCCTCGCGCTTGCAGAAGAGCCCCAAGAGCTGCTGCGGCGATGCCTTTTCCGAGTGAGGAAACCACGCCGCCTGTGATGAATACATATCGCGCCATGGGAGTCATCGCTTAACGCGGCCTGATTGATTCCGCCAGAGAAAAAACCGCCGCGAAGGCTTTTTCCCAAAATGGCGACGGGGCCCGCACGGGCTTGGATTCAGTCAAAACAAAAGGGCCGGCGATGCCGGCCCTTTCGGCAGTTTGACGGAAAGCCTTAGATAATAACAACCTTCGTGCCGATCTTGACGCGGCTGTAGAGGTCCATGACGTGCTCGTTGATCATGCGGAAGCAGCCATTGGAGGCGCTGGTTCCGATCGACTGCGGCGCGATTGTGCCGTGGATGCGCAGATGCGTGTCCTTCTTGCCGTCATAGAGATAGATGGCGCGCGCGCCGAGCGGGTTCTCGCCGCCGCCGGGCATGCCGTCCTTGTATTGGCCGTAATGCTTCGGCTCGCGCTTCTGCATGTCGAGCGTCGGTATCCAGCGCGGCCATTCCTGCTTGTCGCCGACGGCTACCGTGCCCTTGAACTGCAGGCCTTCGCGGCCGACCGCGATGGCATAGCGGCGTGCCGTGGAAAACGACTCGACGAGGTAGAGGCGGCGCGCGCTGGTGTCGATGACGATGGTGCCCGGCTCATAACCGGTGAACGTGACGTCCTGCGGCACGAATTCCGGCTTCACCTTGAACGGCCGCTTGGCGGCCTTCTTGGCCAGCGCCGAATCAAGCGCACGGGTCTCGGGCAGGTAACTGATCGAGGTCACCGACGAGCCGCCGAAGAGGCCGGCAAACAGCCCGCCGCTGCTCGTCTGCTTCTGGCCGGGCTGCTCACTGCGCAACTCGCCATTGTTGCCGGTAGCGGTGATGTTCATGACCTCAGCCGGGATAGGCTCCTCGGCTTTGACCGGCATGATCTGCGCCACCGGGTCCAGCGGCGCGATGATCTTGGTGGTCTTCTTGGCCGGTTTGGCATCGGCGACCTCAGCCGTCGCGGCAGTGCCCTTCTTGGCGAGCCATTCCTGGCGCGCCGCGTCAGCCTTGGCCTTGGCGGCCTCGCGCATCGCCATCTTGCGAGCCTCGAGCGCCTTATCGTTTGCCGCCTGCTTGTCGGCGGCGATCTTGGCCTCGAGCTTGCCGATCTGCGCGAGATCGTCCGAGGTCGGATTTTTCTTCTTCTTGAGAAGCCTCAGCTGCGATGCGTCGCTCTTGGCGGCGGCAACGGGAATGGCGTCGGTTTTCTCTACCGACGGGGAGGAGACCTTAGTTGCCGGTCCGGCAAGGGCCGCGGAACCCATGCCGAGGACGGCACAGACTCCCAAAATGATGAAGCTGCGAAGCTGCATGGCGAAGATCCGATCGTTCAATGCGTGTTGCCCACGGCGTCGCCCGGCGTCCCCCAAGGACGCCAAAAGTGCCGCGCGCAATCTATAATCGATTAGCTGTCATCGCCTCAAGCTGAGGCAGGCGCCACGCCCGGTTGAATCTTGGTGATCGGGCGCGCATTTGCCGCGACTGTGTTCAAAGAACAACAGATCGCGGCAGTGCTTGTCCGGCTACTGGTTCGGAACCTGAGGGGTGACCGGCAAGGTGACGCCGTTGGTCGCCGGCGCGGTGCTCGGATTCGCGGGCGCCGGAGCAGGCGTTGTGGCCGGAGCCGGCGCTGTGGCGCCGTTGGCAAGCGGCGTGGTGCTCGTCGCACCGCCAGCCGGAGCCGCGGGAGCAGAGCCGCCGGTCGGGGCTGCGGGCTGCGAGCTGCCCACCGGTCCGTTCGATCCCGGCAGCTGGTTGAGCACGCCGTTGCCCTGGCTGGACGTTGCCGGGCGGTCGAGGATGTCGATCGGCTTTTCGCCATAGCGGGCAAGGATCGACAGCGCCAACGACGTCACGAAGAAGGCTGCCGCCAGGATCGCGGTGGCGCGCGTCAACGCGTTAGCGGCGCCACGAGCGGTCATGAAACCGGAACCGCCGCCGATGCCCAGGCCGCCGCCTTCGGAGCGCTGCAGCAGCACCACGCCGACGAGGGCGAGCACGACCATGAGGTGGACGACGATCAGTACGGTTTCCATAATTTATCCTGGCGAGGCCTTGCGCGAGCGCGCATACGACCGATGATTTGGAGGCGGCTCCTTACAATGCTTTGGCGGCATTTCCAAGCCCGTGGCCGGGAATATGGGAACCAATGCGGCCATTACAACGATTTAGCCGCGTGAGCCTGGGAGACGGCTAGGGTGTGTTGAGATTCAGGTCAGGCCGAGCCGAGAACGGCGGTTTCCGAGAACCGGAGCGGAGCGTACTAAAGTACGTGAGCACCGGAAGCGCAGGAAACCATCGTTCGCAGGCCGGCATCACCTGAAAATCAACGCAGGCTAAGCCATGTTCATATAAGCTTCCGCTATGGCCAGGAAGTCGGCTGCCTTCAGGCTGGCGCCGCCGACCAGCGCGCCGTCGACATTGTCGACGCCGAGCAGTTCCACCGCGTTGGAGGGCTTGACCGAGCCGCCGTAAAGAATGCGGGTCCTGGCCGCGGCATCGCCGAGCAGCGCAGTCAGCTTGCCCCGGATATGCGCATGCGCCTCGGCGACATCGGCGGCGGTCGGCGTCAGGCCGGTGCCGATCGCCCAGACCGGCTCATAGGCGATGATGGTGTTGGCGGCGGTGGCGCTCGCCGGCACGGAACCGTCAAGCTGGCGCGACAGGACATCAAGCGTGGCGCCCGCCTCCCGCTCGGCGCGCGTCTCGCCGATGCAGATGATGGCCACCAGCCCTGCCCGCCAGGCCGCCGACGCCTTGGCATGGACTATTGCATCGTCGTCGCCGAACAGCTCGCGGCGCTCGGAATGACCGACAATGACGTGGCTTGCGCCGGCATCCTTGAGCATCTCGGCCGAAATCTCGCCCGTGAAGGCGCCGCTCTCCTTGGGATGGCAATCCTCTCCACCGGCACGCACCGGCGTGCGCGACAGGATCTCGGCGGCGCGCTGCAGCAAGGTCGCCGGCACGCACACCAGCGCTTCGGTCTCCGCGTCGAGCCCGCTCATGAACCCGTTGCCTATCGACCGCAGCTCGTTGAGCGAGGCGCTGGTGCCGTTCATTTTCCAGTTGCCGGCGATAAGCGGGCGGATTCCAGGGGTCATGGGGCGCGTTCTCCGAGCGACATTAAGCAGCGCCCTCACTACCAAAATCAGGTCACAAAGCAATCGACAGTGGGCCGGAAGGGCGCTATTGCGCTTGTTTCAGACTCGGCGCACGCGAAAATGCGCAAAAATCGGAAGTATGCATGCTTGGTATATTGAGAAGCGCGGCAGGCACCTGGGTCGCGAAGGCGTTGCTGTCCTTGCTGGTGGTGAGTTTCCTCGCCTGGGGCGCGACCACGCGCATGGTGGGTGGCGTGCTGGGCGGCCATCACGCGGTGATCACGGCCGGCGGCACGGAGGTCTCGATCAACGAGTACCGCCTCGCTTACGACCGCCAGCTCAGCCTTCTGTCGCAGCAATATGGCCAGCGCGTCACCCACGAACAGGCCAAGCTGCTCGGTGTCGACAATCAGGTGCTGGCGCAACTCGTTTCGGGCGCAGTGCTCGACGAACAGGCGCGCAAGCTGGGGCTAGGCCTCTCCAAGGATCGGCTGGCCGAACTGACGCGCGAGGATCCGGCCTTCAAGGGCCCCGGCGGCCAGTTCGATCGCCGCACCTTCGAGTATCTGCTGCGCCAGCTCGGCATGCGGCCCGAGGACTATCTCAGAAACCGCTCGCAGGTGGCCGTGCGCCAGCAGATCGTCGAGGCGATCTCCGACGGCCTCAAGGTGCCGCAGACCTTCCTGAAGGCGGTCTCTCTCTATCGCGGCGAGGATCGCACGATCGACTATGTCGTGCTGCCCAAGACGCTGGTGCAGCCGATCGAGGCGCCGTCCGACAGTGCCCTCAAAACCGATTTCGAGGCCAACAAGAAGAACTATGCCGCGCCGGAATACCGCAAGTTCTCCTATGTCCGGCTGGAGCCGCAGGACATCATGGATCCGTCCGCGGTGACAGACCAGCAGATCAGCGAGGACTACAACAAGAACATCGCGCGCTACACGACGCCCGAGATGCGCACCATCGAGCAGCTGGTGTTCAAGACGCCGGATGCGGCCAAGGCCGCGTTGGATTCGCTGAAGGCTGGCGCTACCTTCGACAAGCTCGTCACCGCCGAAGGCAAGACGCAGGCCGACACGCTGCTCGGCACGCTGGCCAAGGACAAGATCGCCGACAAGGCGGTGGCCGATGCCGCCTTCTCGCTCAATGCCAACGAGGTGAGCCAGGTCGTGCAGGGCGCCTTCGGTCCCGTGCTGTTGCGCGTCACCGAGATCAAGCCGCAGGTGGTCAAGCCGCTGTCGGAAGTGTCCGGCCAGATCCGCAAGGACCTGGCGCTTGGCGAGGCAAGCCGCATCCTGCTCGATGTGCATGACAGCTACGAGGACACCCGCGCCTCGGGCGCCTCGCTGGTCCAGGCCGCCGAGAAGTTGAAGCTCAAGGTCGTCACCATCGACGCCATCGACCGTACCGGCCAGCGGCCGGACGGCACGATCGTCAACGACCTGCCGGAATCGGCCGAACTGATCAAGTCGGTGTTCGCGGCGGAGCCCAATACCGAGAACGAAGGCCTGACGACTGCCGGCAACGGTTTCGTCTTCTACGAAGTGCAGTCGGTCACGCCGGCGCGCGACCGCACGCTGGATGAGGTCCGCAAGAAGGTCGTCGCCGACTGGACGGAGGCCGAGACCGACAAGCGGCTCGACGCCAAGGCTCAGGAGCTGGAGAAGCGCCTCAAGGCAGGCACCGCGCTCGACGTCATCGCCGGCGAGCTCAAGCTCGAGAAGCAGACCAAGCGCGGCCTGAAGCGCGAAGCCGACGATGCCGATTTTGGCAAGGAGGGCGCCGCGGCCATGTTCGGCGTCGGCGAAGGCGGTACCGGTTTGATCCCCTCGCCCACCGGCGACGGCCAGATCCTGTTCAAGGTCGCCGAGGTCTTCGAGCCGGCAGGCGCCGATGGCAGCGCGGTGCCGGACGACGCGCAGAAATCCTTCGGCGCCGGCATGTCCGACGATCTGCTCGACCAGTTGGTGGCGCAGTTGCAGTCGCAATATGACGTTCGCATCGATCCGAACGCGGTTTCGCAAGCACAGACACGATGAGCGCTCTCAAGACACACATAGCCAAGGTCGCCACGGGCACCGCGCTTTCCTTCGAGGAGGCGCGCGAGGCGTTCGACATCATTATGTCGGGCGACGCGACGCCCGGCCAGATCGGCGGCTTCCTGATGGCGCTGCGCGTGCGCGGCGAGACGGTGGGCGAGATTTCCGGCGCGGTCGCCACGATGCGCGCCAAGATGCTGCGCGTCGAGGCGCCGCAAGGCGCCATCGACATCGTAGGCACCGGCGGCGACAATTCGCATTCGGTCAACATCTCGACCGCTTCGGCCTTCGTCATTGCCGCGGCCGGCGTGCCGGTCGCCAAGCATGGCAATCGCGGCCTGTCCTCGCTGACCGGCTCCGCCGATGTTCTGACGGCGCTGAGCGTCAGAATAGACATCCCGCCGGAGACGATCGGACGCTGCATCCATGAGGTGGGTGTCGGCTTCATGTTCGCGCCGGCGCATCATCCGGCGATGAAGCATGTCGGGCCGACCCGCGTCGAGCTCGGCACGCGCACCATCTTCAACCTGCTCGGGCCGCTGTCGAACCCCGCCGGCGTCAGCCGCCAGATGGTCGGCGTCTTCCTGCCGGAGTGGATCATGCCCGTGGCCGAGACGCTGAAGGCGCTGGGCGCCGATCACGCCTGGGTCGTCCATGGCGACGGCTATGACGAGATCACCACCACCGGCGAGACCCAGGTGGCGGAGCTCGCCGGCGGCGAGATTCGCAGCTTCACCTTGACGCCGGAAGCCGTTGGCCTGAAGCGGCACACAAAAGAAGAGCTGCGCGGCGGCGACGCGGCCTACAACGCCAAGGAATTGCGCGATATGCTTGGCGGAGCCGCCGGCGCCTATCGCGATACGGTGCTGATGAATGCCGGCGCAGGGCTGGTTGTGGCCGGCAAGGTGACGACGCTGGCCGACGGCATCGCGGCGGCGGCGCAAGCGATCGACAGCGGCCGCGCGCTTGCGGTGCTCGACAAGCTCATCGAGATTTCGAACGGATAGACCCTTGTCCGATATCCTGCGCAAGATCGAAGCCTACAAGCGTGAAGAGATCGCCGCGGCGAAGCTCGCCGTGTCGTTCGCCGAGATCAAGACGAAGGCCGGGGACGCCGAGCCGCCGCGCGGCTTCCTTGCCGCGCTGGAAGCCAAGCGCCGAGATGGCGGCTTCGCTTTGATCGCCGAGATCAAGAAGGCCAGCCCTTCCAGGGGCCTGATCCGCGCCGATTTCGATCCGCCGTCATTGGCACAGGCCTACCAGCAAGGTGGCGCCGCCTGCCTTTCGGTGCTTACGGACGCCCCGTCTTTCCAGGGCGCTCCCGAATTCCTGACAGCCGCTCGGGCAGCGGTGCGCCTGCCGGCTCTGCGCAAGGATTTCCTGTTCGATCCCTACCAGGTCTACGAAGCACGCGCCTGGGGCGCCGACGCGATCCTGATCATCATGGCGAGCGTCGACGACGCGCTTGCCAGGGACCTTGAAGCGACCGCCTTCGAGCTCGGCATGGACGCTCTGGTCGAGGTGCATGACGAAAACGAAATGCAACGCGCGCTTCGCCTTTCGTCGCGGCTGATCGGCATCAACAACCGCGATCTCAGAACCTTTGAAACCAGCCTCGACGTCTCGGAGCGGCTGGCGGCCATGGTGCCGGCGGATCGGCTGCTGGTCAGCGAAAGCGGCATCTTCACGCATCAGGACTGCCGCCGGCTGGAGAAGAGCAAGATCGGCACCTTCCTGGTCGGCGAGAGCCTGATGCGGCAGGCCGACGTGGCCGCCGCTACGCAACTGCTGCTCACCGGCAAGGCGCGTGCCGAGGCCGTTTGAGGATGGCCTCCCTTACCCATCTTGGCGCCAAAGGCGAAGCCAACATGGTCGATGTCGGCGACAAGGCCGAGACGACGCGCACGGCAGTCGCTGAAGGGTTCGTCTCCATGCAGCCGGAAACGCTGGAGATGATCCTAGCCGGCGACGCCAAGAAAGGCGACGTATTGGGGACTGCCCGTATCGCCGGCATCATGGCCGCAAAGAAGACGCACGAACTGATCCCGCTCTGCCATCCGCTGCTTCTGACCAAAGTTGGCGTCGAGATCGAGCCGGACCATTCCTTGCCAGGTCTCAAGGTCACCGCGCTCGCCCGCGTCACCGGCAAGACGGGCGTGGAGATGGAGGCGCTGACCGCCGCTTCAGTCGCCTGCCTCACCATCTACGACATGGCCAAGGCAGCGGACCGCGGGATGGTGATTTCCGGTGTCCGGCTGGTCGAGAAGACCGGCGGCAAATCAGGCGACTACAAGGCAGGTTCATAATGGCCTTGCTCCCGGTCACCGAGGCGCTCGAACGCCTGCTCGACGGCGTGACGGCTCTGCCGGGCGAGCGCGTTCCGCTGGCTGACGCGGCGGGTCGCGTGCTGGCCGAGCCGGTGGTCGCGCTGCGCACGCAGCCACCTTTCGATGCCTCCGCGATGGACGGCTATGCCGCGCGCTTCTGCGATGTCGCCTCGGCGCCGGCGCTGCTCGAGGTCATCGGCATGGCGCCTGCCGGGCGCGGTTTCTCCGGAACCGTCGGGGAAGGCCAGGCCGTGCGCATCTTCACCGGGGCGCCGTTGCCGGAGGGCGCCGACACGGTCATCATCCAGGAAAACGTCCGCGATCTCGGCAATGGCAGAATCGAAGTGACGGAGCCGACCGCGGAAGGACGCAATGTGCGCCGCCGCGGGCTCGACTTCGGCCAGGGCGACGTGCTGCTCGAAAAGGGCCGTGTTCTCGATGCGGCGGCCCTTTCGCTGGCGGCCTCGGCCAACCACCCAGCCTTGTGCGTCGTGCGCCGGCCGCTGGTCGCGATCATCGCCACCGGCGACGAATTGCTGCCGCCGGGCAGCGCGCTCGGCCCTGACCAGATCATTTCGTCGAATGCCTACGGCGTTGCCGCCGCCGCCCAGTCGGTCGGCGCGCTCGCGCTCGATCTCGGCATCGCCGCCGACCGCCAGGAGGCGATTGCCGCGCTGGTCCGGAAAGCGGTCGAGGCGGACGCCGATGTCATCGTCACGCTCGGCGGCGCCTCGGTCGGCGACCACGACCTCGTCCATGGCGTGCTGACCGGCGAAGGCATGCAGCTCGATTTCTGGAAAATCGCCATGCGCCCCGGCAAACCGCTGATGTTTGGCCGGCTTGGCAATGTCCGCTGCATCGGGCTGCCGGGCAATCCGGTGGCAAGCATTGTCTGCTCGCAACTCTTCCTGAAGCCGCTGCTTGCCCGGCTCGGTGGCCGCGATCACCATCAGGATATGCGAACGGCCCAGCTTGGCACCGCGATGCGGGCCAACGACCTCAGGCAGGACTATGTGCGCGCCGTCGTGCGCGAGGACGCCGGCACCTTGGTCGCGACGCCTTTCGGAATCCAGGACTCCTCGATGCTGCGGATGCTCGCCGACGCCAACGGCCTGATCGTGCGCGAGCCCTTTGCGCCGGCGGCGGAAGCCGGCGCTGAATGCAGCGTGCTCATGCTGCGCTAGGCTTCGACGAGGTCGATCCTGACACGTCGACGAAGTCGATCGTAACTCTTATTCGTCGACCAACGTACGGGTCAGGGGATGATCTGGGTCGGCGAGGCCATCGACAACGTTGAAATGATGTCGGTCCGGCTCGACCACTGAACGGGTGGAGGCGCCGAGCCCGGTCCAGATGTTGGCGAGCAACGCGCTCTGGCGCAGGAATTCCGCACGCTCGCCGCCGCCGGCCCAGCAGGTGATGCAGGCTCCCTGTCGAGGCCGCAACAATGCCGGGCTTTCGCTCCGCGCTTCCGGCTCGTCGATGTTCAGGGTCTCGTTCAGCGCGGTGAACATCAGCGGCCGAAGGTCGTGCAGGCCTGAAATCGAAACCACTTGGCGTATGCGCCGCGCCACATCGGATGATAGCGGTGAGGCCGTGGTCGCCATCCGGCTGGCGAGATGCCCGCCGGCCGAGTGCCCGGTCAGCATCAGCGGACCATCGACCATGGCCGCCGTCTTCTCGATCGCTGCAGCGACCTCGCCGACTATGCCGCCGATCCTGGTCTGCGGGCACAGCGTGTAGGAGGGCATGGCGACGGCAAAGCCGCGGCCGAGCGCGCCTCCAGCCAGATGCGACCAGGAGCTCTTGTCTGACTCCATCCAATAGCCGCCGTGGATGAACACGACGAGCCCCCTTGGCGCCGCAGACGGGAGAAACAGGTCGAAGCGATTGCGCGGCGCTTCGCCGTAGACAACATCGAGCCGCGCCCTGCCCTCTGACAGCAGCCTTTCGCGAAACGCCCGCGCCGGCCGATCCCACGCCGCCGGCCAGCGGTCGCCGCCCGCGATATTGGCGCCGTTTGCATAGGCGTCATCCCAATCGACAATACGATGTCCCAGCAACGGTGTCTCCGCGATCAGGTCATTTGTTCGGCATCGCCGATTCAAAGTCAGGTGACGGTTGTTTTGACGGCAAAGCGTGCGTCTTGCCAGATGCCAGTCCGCAGGATGTCCTCCAGCATCTCGACCGCATCCCAGACATCGCGGTAGCCGACATAGAGCGGCGTAAAGCCGAAACGAATGGTGGATGGCGCGCGGAAATCGCCGATCACGCCGCGCTCGATCAAGGCACGCATCACCTGATAGCCATGCGGATGGGCGAACGACACCTGGCTGCCGCGCTCGGCGCCGTTGCGTGGGCTCTCCAGCTCAAGACCGAAGCCGCCGCATTTGGCTTCGACAAGCCGGATGAACAGGTCCGTCAGTGCGACGCTTTTTCTCCGCACGGCCCTGATGTCGACATCGTTCCACATATCCAGCGCCCCTTTCAGCGCGCGCATCGACAGCACCGGTTGCGTTCCGCAAAGGAACCGCCGGATGCCCGTGCCCGCGGCGTAGCCCTGCTCGAACGCGAAAGGCCGGGCATGGCCCCACCAGCCGCTGAGCGGCTGGCGAATGTCGCGATGGTGGCGGTTCGCGGCGTAGATGAAGGCTGGCGAGCCCGGCCCGCCATTGAGATACTTGTAGGTGCAGCCAATGGCGAAATCGGCATTAGAGCCGTCGAGATCCACCGGCAGCGCACCCGCCGTGTGGCAGAGGTCCCACACGATCAGCGCGCCGGCTTCCTGAGCCTTGCGGGTGAGCGCCGCCATGTCGCGCAGCCGGCCGGATTTGTAGTTGACGTGGTTGACCAGAATGACCGCGACGCGATCGTCGACCAGTTCCTCAATCGTCGGGGCATCGGCGCCTTCGAGCCGCAGCACCGTGCCGGGCCGCGTCGATGCGACGCCTTCCGCCATGTAGAGGTCGGTCGGAAAGCTGTCGCCCTCGGCAACGATCACCGAACGCTCGGGCCGCATTGTAAGTGCCGCATGCAGGACCTTGTAGATGTTGATCGAAGTCGTGTCGCAAACGACCGTCTGGCCGGGTTTCGCGCCGATCAGCCGTCCTAGCTGGTCACCCAGCTCGATGGGCATATCGAACCAGCCGGCGGTGTTCCAGGCGCGGATGAGATCCCGCGCCCATTCCTGCCTCGCGGCAGTCTCGATCTCGCTGAAGGCGTCCACCGAAGCGGCGCCCAGCGAATTGCCGTCGAGGTATATGACGTCTTCCGGCAAGACGAAGCGATCGCGCATGGCGCGCAGCGGATCCGCGGCATCCATCGCCTCGACTTCGGCGAGATCAGGAATTCCCCTCATTGTGCTGCCGCCTCCATTTCGATCTGGCCGAGGGGGTTGTCTCACCACCCTCGGCGACAGGGCAAGAACCTTTGGTCCTGTGTTAGCTGGTCCATAGACGGCGAAGACTGCGGATCGGAACTTCGCCAAGGTTGGCATTTTGGATTCGTTTCGTTCACGGTGCCGCGCGCTTACGGAACGAGCCGACGTGATCCCATCCGCGGCTTCGTGATCGTGTCGGCTCTTGTTTCAGCTTAACGAAGCTCCAAAATCGAGCGGAATCAATGCCGCTGTCCTACAAGGGGCGGCCAGGGCATCACCGGATGCGACATTGTTTCGGCAGCCTTAACAAATTCACTAAACTTTAAACGGTTGCGGAACACAACTGGAACAGATAGTGTTTGTTCTGGGTTTGTTTTTCTGATTCTGGTTTCAGAACCCGTGGGGGCCGCCGATGCTGACGCGCAAACAACATGAACTCCTGATGTTCATCCATGAACGCCTGAAGGAGAGCGGGATTCCTCCATCATTCGATGAGATGAAGGAGGCGCTCGACCTTGCCTCCAAGTCCGGCATCCACCGGCTGATCACGGCGCTGGAAGAACGCGGCTTCATTCGCCGGCTGCCGAACCGGGCGCGCGCGCTGGAAGTGCTGCGCCTGCCCGACTCGATCGCGCCTGGCCTGAATGCCGCGAAGAAGTTTTCGCCAAGCGTCATCCAGGGCGGCCAAGGCAATCTCAGTCGCCAGGTCAAGCCGACGACGCCATCGCGCACTCCGACGCCAAGCAATGACGACGAGGCCGCGGCGGCCGTATCCATTCCGGTGATGGGCCGCATCGCCGCCGGCGTGCCGATTGACGCCATCCAGCACCAGACGCATTCGATCTCGGTGCCGCCGGACATGATCATGGGCGGCGAGCATTACGCGTTGGAGGTCAAGGGCGACTCGATGATCGAGGCCGGCATCTTCGATGGCGACACCGTCATCATCCGCAATGCCAACACCGCAAGCCCGGGCGAGATCGTGGTGGCGCTGGTCGACGATGAGGAGGCGACGCTTAAGCGTTTCCGCCGCAAGGGTGCCTCGATCGCGCTCGAGGCTGCCAACCCGGCCTATGAGACCCGGATCTTCGGACCGGACCGGGTCAAGGTTCAGGGCAAGCTCGTGGGACTTATCCGCCGCTACTGAGCAGAACGGCTCGCCGTCTTCGCCCGAACGACAATCTATTGGGCCGGTGCGGCGGCTGGTTTTTCCGGCTGCTTATAGGGCGCCAGTCCCCTCGCCTCGCGCGTGTATTTCCGCTGCTCGTGCCAGGGTCGGTATGGTTCTACGACCGCGTAGCGGACGGTTGGCCGCGCGGTTGCCGATTGCGGATCGAAGAAGACGGCGGCGCTGCCGTCGCGCGCCAGCTGCCGCTTGGTAATGACGAGCACACGCGGATCGCGGCATGGGTTATAGGCCGTGGCGTCGTTGATGACGATGAGGTCGGCGAAACCGCAGGCCGGCCGGGCGGCGTCGCGGGTCTCGGCGAGCGCGACGATCGCGCCGGAAGGATGCCGGCCGATGCAGAGATCACCGGTGCAATAGAAGGGCGAGCCGGGCGGCAGGTCGACGGGATCGGCAATGTCCAGCATATCTCTGGCGAACCTTTCCGGCGGCACGATCTCCTCGGCTTTCAGCGCCCGTTTCCAGTTGTCGGTGGTGAACTCGTTGGAGCGCTCGCGATTGACGGCAAGCTCGCCGCCGCCGATCGGCATCGCCACCAGATGCGCATCCTCCGAGATAAGCACGTCCGGTGTGCGGACATGCGGAATGGCCAGCAGCGCAGCGAGCGCGAAAGGAACGGCGGCAAGCCTCAGCCAGGTGGTAGCCATCGTCGCGATGACCAGCGCGACCGTCGCCAGCAGCACCGACTGGATCGAGATCAGCCCCACGGCGTCGACCGGTGAGCGCTCGGAAATCCATGCCGAAATGGTGATCATCGCCGTCAGGCCTTTGCCCATGACAAAGAGGAAGGGACCGTCGAAGCCGAAGGGCATGGCCAGCGCGCTCAGCACGGCGAATGGCATGACGACCAATGAGACGATCGGCATCACCGCCAGATTGGCCAGCAGGCTGAGCGGCGACACCCGCTGGAAGTGCCAGATGGCAAACAACAATGTCGCGCTGCCCGCGATGAGCGACGTCACGGCGGCGCCACCCGCTCCAATCGCCAGTTTTCGCGATAGGAACCCGAGAAACGAACGCTTTGCCGGCGGCGCGGTCGTTTTGCCGGCGCGATAGTCGGCAAAGCCGGCATAGGCGCCGACCAGGGCGGCGGTGGCAGCGAAGGACATCTGGAAGCTCGGGCCGACCACTTCATGCGGCGAGACCAGGATGACAGCGATGGCAGAGATCGCCAGGTTGCGCATGGTCAGCGCTGCGCGGTCGAAAAGCACGGCGACCAGCATCACGCCAAGCATGATGAAGCTTCGCTCGGCCGCCACCACGATGCCGGAGATCACGAGATAGGCGGCGATCGACGCCAGCGCGATGCCAGCGGCATATTTCTTCACCGGCCGGCGCGACGAGAAATCCGGAAACAGCGCGAAGGCGCCGCGTAGCAGGACCATGATCGTGCCGGCGACCAGCGCCATGTGCAGGCCGGAGATCGAAATGATGTGGTAGATGCCGGTCCGCCGCATCGACTCGTTGATGGCTTCCGGAATGCCGGCACGAACGCCGACGATCAGCGCCGCCGCGATCTCGCCCTCGGAACCGCCGATGCTGCTCCTGATGTGGTCGGCAATTCCCTCGCGTGCGTTTTCTACGGCCGATGCCACGCGTGCGCCAAACGGCACCTCCGTTGGCGCACTCGGGGTCGGCGCGACAAGTTTCGGATCGCCCAGGAAAAAGCCACTGGCGCCGATGCCGGCAAAATAGCTGTCGAAGGAAAAGTCGTAGCTGTCAGGCCGAACCGGACCTGTCGGCGGCAGCAGCTTGGCATAGCCGGTCAGCATCGACCCGGCCGACATGCCGGACGGGATCCTGCGCGCCGACAGCCTGATGCGGTCCGGCGCGTAGCGCAGCTTCGGACGCTCCGTGGATATCAGATCTATGGTGAGCCGGACACGGCCGTTGGCCATCGCCTCGGCGGTGACGAGGCGGCCCGTCAGCCGTGTCTGGATTTCGGAACCCAGCATCGGGGTCGCCATCCGCCAGGTCTCCACCTTGGCCGCGAGAAAGCCCAAGGCGCAGAAAAACGCCGCCATGAAGACAAGGTGCGTTCTGTGCCGGGAACGCGAGACCGCCGCGCAGACCGCCATCAGGGCGACCGCCGCGAGCGGCCTGTAGAGGTCCGGCTCGGCGCTCAGCGAGAAGTAACAGATCACGCCGGCTGCCAGGAACACCGGCACCAGCAGAAAGCCGACGCCGCGGTCGAGCTCGGTGGTGGCCGCCGTGCCAATGCTTCGCCGCAGAGCAGGAAGCGAAGCGCGGCCAAGCTGTCTGCGGATCCGGCCGTCGTTGGCTGTCGGCGAGGCTGGCGGTAACGTGCCGCCCCCAGTCGGCAGAAGCCCGGCTGGCGGACGCGGCGCCGGAAGCGAAAGCGGCGTTCCCTCTTCGGGCACGGCATGAGCAAACATCAGGCGTTCGCTTACGCCTGCTGTCGTTCCCCCGCCCTCCTCCGCGCCCCGGCCACGTCCAGCCATCGGGTCTGCCCCTTGCGCCCCAGACCGCCTATGCTACATGAACGCCGGTCGCGTGGAAGTCTGCGCGAAACATGCATTTTTCAGCGCTTCCTCGAGAGTTCCATGTCCGACAAGGTCGTCACCCGTTTTGCCCCCTCGCCTACAGGCTACCTGCATATCGGCGGGGCGCGCACGGCGCTGTTCAACTGGCTCTATGCCAAGCACACCGGCGGCACGATGCTGCTGCGCATCGAGGATACCGATCGCGAGCGCTCCACCGAAGCCGCTACGGCTGCCATTCTCGACGGGCTGACCTGGCTTGGCCTCTCCTGGGATGGCGAAGCCGTCTCGCAGTTCGAGCGCGCGCCGCGTCACCGCGAAGTGGCGGAGCAGCTCGTGCGCATGGGCAAGGCTTATTACAGCTATGAGACGCCGGCGGAGCTGGAGGCGATGCGCGAGGCCGCACGTGCCAAGGGCCTGCCGCCGCGTTACAACGGCCATTGGCGCGACCGCGGCCCATCCGAGGCGCCCGCAGGCGTCAAGGGCGCGATCCGCATCAAGGCACCGACCGAGGGCGTGACGATCGTCAACGACCGCGTGCAGGGCGAGGTGCGCTTCCCCAACAAGGATCTCGACGACTTCATCATCCTGCGCTCCGATGGCGTCCCAACCTACATGCATGCCGTCGTCGTCGACGATCACGACATGGGCGTCACCCACATCATCCGCGGCGACGATCACCTGACCAATGCCGCGCGCCAGACAGTGATCTACAACGCCATGGGCTGGGATGTGCCGTCGATGTCGCACATCCCGCTGATCCACGGCGCCGACGGCGCCAAGCTGTCGAAGCGGCACGGCGCGCTCGGCGTCGAGGCATATCGCGCCATGGGCTACCTGCCCGAGGCTCTGCTCAACTATCTGGCCAGGCTCGGCTGGAGCCATGGCGACGACGAGGTGATGTCGATTAAGGACATGATCGCCTGGTTCGACATCGGCGACGTCAACAAGGGCGCGGCCCGCTTCGACTTCGCCAAGCTCGAGGCGCTGAACGGCATCCATATGCGCAAGATGGACGACCGGGCGCTGTTCGACATCTTCGTCGCCACCTTGCCCTATCTCGAAGGCGGCCCGGCGCTCGCGGCAAAGCTCGATGACCGGCGCAAGGCGCAACTGCTTGCCGCCATGCCCGGCCTCAAGGAGCGGGCAAAGACGCTTGTGGAACTGGTCGACGGCGCGGCGTTCCTGTTCGTCGAGCGGCCGTTGCCGTTGGACGAGAAGGCGGCGGGCTTGCTCAACGCGGATGCGCGCGCGATTCTGCGCGGCGCGCATGGTGCATTGTCTTCTGTTCAGGGCGACTGGAACGCCGCCTCGGCCGAGGCTTCGATCCGCGACTTCGCGCAGGCCGGCGGGCACAAGCTGGGCGCCGTGGCGCAGCCCCTGAGAGCCGCGCTGACCGGCCGCACCACCTCGCCCGGCGTGTTCGACGTGCTTGCCGTGCTGGGCCGTCAGGAAAGCCTGGCGCGCATTGGAGATCAAATCGATTAGGAGCGAGCTGGCCCAAGAAGATTGGCATTGAAAGGTATGTTTCGCAGTGCAACATTGGGCTTGGCCCAATCTGGCACGCACCTCCTAAAATGCGGTGGCGAGTTCGCGCATTCCGGTGACTTCGACGTGTCGTTTGCAGGAATTGCCTTGCCGGCATGAGGAACAAAAGGAGTTGAGAATGAGCGAAGCTGCGACAAAACCGGAACCGGGCAGCAAAAAGCGCGAGTCGGCCGCCAGGCTTGAGCTCGCCGGCAAGATGCACGAACTAAAGGTGCGAAGCGGAACGGTCGGGCCGGACGTCATCGACATCGGTTCGCTCTACAGCACCACCGGCGCCTTCACTTACGATCCCGGCTTCACCTCCACCGCGAGCTGCGAATCGGGGATCACCTTCATCGACGGCGATGCCGGCATCCTGCTGCATCGCGGCTTCCCGATCGATCAGCTCGCCGAGCACGGCGACTTCCTCGAGGTCTGCTATCTGCTGCTCTACGGCGAGTTGCCGACCAAGGCGCAGAAGGACGACTTCGATTATCGCGTGACGCGCCACACGATGGTGCATGAGCAGATGTCGCGCTTCTTCACCGGCTTCCGCCGCGACGCGCATCCGATGGCGGTGATGTGCGGCGTGGTCGGCGCGCTGTCGGCCTTCTATCACGACTCGACCGACATCTCGGACCCCTATCAGCGCATGGTCGCCTCGATGCGCCTGATCGCCAAGATGCCGACGATCGCGGCGATGGCCTATAAGTACCATATTGGCCAACCCTTCATTTACCCGAAGAACGATCTCGGCTTCGCGGCCAACTTCCTGCACATGTGCTTTGCCGTGCCGTGCGAGGAATACAAGATCAATCCGGTGCTGGCGCGCGCCATGGACCGCATCTTCATCCTGCACGCCGACCACGAGCAGAACGCTTCGACCTCGACCGTGCGCCTGGCCGGCTCGTCGGGCGCCAACCCGTTCGCCTGCATCGCCGCCGGCATCGCCTGCCTGTGGGGTCCGGCGCATGGCGGCGCCAACGAAGCGGCCCTCAACATGCTGGGCGAGATCGGCCATGTCGATCACATCCCCGAGTTCATCGCCCGCGCCAAGGACAAGAACGACCCGTTCCGGCTGATGGGCTTCGGGCACCGCGTCTACAAGAACTATGATCCGCGCGCCAAGATCATGCAGAAGACCGCGCATGAGGTGCTGGGCGAGCTCGGCATCAAGGACGATCCTCTGCTCGACATCGCGATGGAGCTGGAAAAGATCGCGCTGACCGACGAGTATTTCATCGAAAAGAAGCTCTACCCGAATGTCGACTTCTATTCCGGCATCACGCTGAAGGCGCTGGGCTTCCCCACCACGATGTTCACCGTGCTGTTCGCGGTCGCCCGCACCGTCGGCTGGATCGCGCAGTGGAAGGAAATGATCGAGGATCCGCACCAGAAGATCGGCCGGCCGCGCCAGCTCTACACCGGCGCTACGGAACGCGATTACGTGCCGATTGCGAAAAGGTAATTGAGCGAATAGCGAAATAGCAAGTAGCGAATAGGGGAAACGGGCGAAGCCGACACAGCCCTATTCGCTATTCGCTACTCCCTATTCACTCTCTTTATGCACCCCATCACCACCTCGGCGGCGATCTCGCCCGAGGGCCGATCGGTCGCCATGCGCCGGGCAATCTCGGCAAAGCCCGCCTTTTGCCAGGCGCGCATGCCGGTGTCGGCAAACAGGGCTTCCAGCTGCCGCGCCAGGTTCTCCGGCCGGACATACTGATCGTAGAATTCCGGCACCAGCGCGCGATCGGATATCAAATTGGGCAGCAGCGCCGACCACGTCGTCACCATATGCTGCAGAAGCTGGCGCGCGATCGGGTCGAGCTTGTAGCAGGAAACCATCGGAACGCCCGCGAGCGCCAGTTCCAGCGAAACCGTCCCAGACGCGATCAACGCCGCGTCGGCCTTGCCGAAGGCCTGCCATTTGCGGTCCGGCTCGGTGATGATTTCCGGCTTGTCGTCCCAGCTCGCGACCGAGGCCTTCACCAGCTCGGCGACATGCGGCACCGTCGGCAACAGCAAGCGCAGGCGGTGGCCGCGCTGGCGCAGCGCCGACATCGCCTTGCCGAAGGGCTCGATCAGCCGCCGCACCTCGCCGCGGCGCGAGCCG
The DNA here is from genome assembly GCF_020165275.1 of Mesorhizobium sp. Ca11. Lineage (NCBI taxonomy): Bacteria > Pseudomonadati > Pseudomonadota > Alphaproteobacteria > Hyphomicrobiales > Phyllobacteriaceae > Mesorhizobium > Mesorhizobium sp. Ca11. The sequence goes on from NZ_JAIUHU010000011.1 coordinate 125,272, forward strand.
GGCAGCACCAGCACCGTCTTGACGCGGTCGTCGGCGAGATCGCGCGGCTGGCTCTGCGCCTTGGCGGCGCCAAGCACGCCCGGATCCTGCGTCAACCGGTGGCCGACATAAGTGCCCGGCGGTCCGCCAAGACGAGCGAGCGCCTTCACCTCGAACGGCAGGATACAGAGGATGTGATCGACATAGGGCTTCATCGCCACCGCCCTGCCCGGCCGCCAGGCCCATACGCTCGGGCAGACATAATGGACGATCGGAATGGCCGGTGCCGTTGCGCGGATCTTCTTTGCGACACGCAGCGAAAAGTCCGGACTGTCGATGGTGATCAGGCAATCGGGCCGCTCGGCCGCGATCATCGCCGCCGTCTGGCTGATGCGGCGCATCAGCCGCGGCAGGTCGCGCAGCACCGCGCTGAAGCCCATCAGCGCGATCTCGCCGCCATCGAAGAGTGGGGTCAGCCCCAGTTGCTGCAGGTGGCGGCCACCAATGCCGACGAGCTGCACCTTGCGGCCCGTCGTGCGCTCGAGCGCCCGCACGATGTCGGCGCCAAGCAGATCGCCGGATTCCTCGCCGGCGACGATCGCGAGCTTGAGCGGCTTGTCAGCGACCATTAGCCGGCTCCCCATTGGACGCCTCCATGGCGGGCAGGCCGATGATGAACAGGCCGAGAGCATTGGCGCGCGCCAGCGTTTCCGGACCTTCGAGAATTAGGGCGTGGCCGGCTTCCAGCGCAATGCCGGCCAGCCCGGCGGCGTGTGCGGCTTCGATCGTCTGCGGGCCGATGGAGGGCAAGTCGGCGCGCAGCTCCTGCCCAGGCTTGGCGCATTTGACCAGTACGCCGCGCGCCTTGCCGGCCAGCCTGCCGTGGCTGCGCAATTCCCGCGTTCTGTCGAGCAGGCCGGCAGTGCCCTCGATGCCTTCCAGCGCGATGGCTCGACCTCCTATCGCAATCGCCGCCTGGCCGATATCGAGCGCGCCAATGGCTTTGGCGGCGGCGCGCCCGGCTTTGATGTCGCGCCAGTCGGATTGGTTTGGACGAGCCGCCGTCAACGTGCCTTCGCCGGCCGTCAGTTCGGGAACGACCTCATGCGCGCCGACCACCGCAATGCCCCGATCTTCAAGGCTTCGGGTCAACACTTTCAGCAAGCCGTCGTCGCCGCGTCTCAGCGCTCTGATCACGGAACGTATTATGGCCAGCAAGCCAAGTGTCGGTCGAATCTTGCTCAAACGCGGCCTGCGCTTGATTTCGCCGGCAAGAACGAGATGCGTGATCCCATTGCGCTTCAACAAGGGAAGCAGCAGGCCGATATCTTCCAGTGCCAGCGTCTGCCGCTCGTAGGCGGAAAAGTCCGCCTCGCGGTCGACCTCACCCTCGGCGATGATCACGAAGGGCACAAAACCTTGCTTGAGCAGACCATCGGCAACTTCGACGGGCAGGCTGCCCCCACCGGCGATGATGCCGACCCTGGAGCCCGGCGCGAGTACGAGCCCTGCCTTGGCCGGCTCAGCCCTCGTCATCGCCGCTGTCGTCGTCGCCGTCGCCCTTGAGCGATGGGACGGCAAAGTGCCGTTTGCCGCGACTTGTGATGAAATCGATGATCTTCATGGCCGTTGGCGACCCGGCGAACTCGGCCTTGGCGAGTTCCACATTCTCGCCGACGGTGCGGGAACGATCGAAGATCGTCCTATAAGCCTTGCGCAGCAGGTAGATTTCGGAACGCGGCAGGCCGGCGCGCTTGAGACCTATGATGTTCAGCCCACGCAGCTTGGCGCGGTTGCCGGCGGCGATGGCATAAGGAATGACGTCGCCAACGACCGCCGCGCAGCCGCCGATGAACACATTATCGCCGAGGCGCACGAATTGATGAACGGCGGTCAGGCCGCCGATATAGACGTTGTCGCCGATCTCGCAATGTCCGCCCAGCGTCGCGCCATTGGCGAAGGTGGCGTTCTTGCCGACGACGCAATCATGGGCGATGTGGGCATAGGCGAGGAAGTTGCCGTTGTCGCCGACAGTCGTCTCGCCACGGCTGGTGTCGGTGCCGACATGCATTGTGACGCCTTCACGAATGGTGCAGTTCGCTCCGATGACCAGAGTAGTGCGACCGCCCTTGTGCTTGGTGTTTTGCGGCGGCGCGCCGAGCGTCGCCATCGGATAGACCTTTGTCCCCGCCCCGATGGACGTGGCGCCCATCACCGACACATGGCTGACCAGTTCGACGCGGTCGCCGAGGATCGAATCGGCGCTGACATGGCAGAAGGGTCCGATACGGACGCCTTCGCCGAGCTTGGCTCCTTCTTCGACGACCGAGGAAGGATGGATGGATGTCGCGACTTTCATGAGCATTTCGAACCGTCAGCCGGTAACCATCATGGCCGAAACCTCGGCTTCGGCGGCTTTCGCGCCGTCAACCATCGCCTCGCAGGCGAATTTCAGCAGGTTGCCGCGTTTTTTGATCTTCTTGACGTGGATCCTGAGCTGATCGCCTGGAACGACCGGCTTGCGGAATTTCGCGTTGTCGATGGTCATGAAATAAACCAGCGACGGCTTCTCGGTGTTGAGGCTGCGAATGCAGATCGCGCCTGCGGTCTGGGCCATCGCCTCGATGATGAGCACGCCGGGCATGACTGGCTGCTGGGGAAAGTGGCCCTGGAAATGCGGCTCGTTGATGGTCACGTTCTTGATGCCGACTGCGGACTCGTCGCCGTCTATGTCGACGATGCGATCGATCAGCAGGAACGGATAGCGGTGCGGCAGGAGCTTCATAAGCCCCATGATGTCGACCGCGTCGAGTGAAGTTGCCACCGTATCAGCCATTTCCGTCGCCTTGCTTGCGCGTCCTGGCCATCCTGCGCAGCATCGCTATCTCGCGCATGGCTTCCGCCATGGGTTGCGCCGGGTAACCTCCCCAGACCTCGCCTGCCGGCACGTTGTTCATGAATCCACTTCTCGCAGCAAGCTTGGCTCCTGGCCCGATGGTCAGATGATCGGCGAGGCCGACACCGCCGCCCATGGTGACATTGTCGCCGACGACGACGGAACCGGAAATACCCGAAAGCCCAGCTATAATGCAATTGCGGCCGATGCGAACATTGTGGGCGATCTGCACCAGATTGTCGATCTTGGTGCCCTGGCCGATGACGGTGTCGGACATCGCGCCGCGGTCGACAGTCGAATTGGAGCCGATCTCGACATCGTCCTGGATGATGACGCGGCCGATCTGCGGGACGCGTTCAGGCCCTTTGGCGCCGCCGACAAAGCCGAAACCATCCTGGCCGATCCTGGCGCCGCCATGGATGATGACGCGGTTGCCGATAAGCGCATATTGAATGCTGACGCCGGGGCCGATGAAGCCGTCGCGGCCGATCTGGCAGGAACGGCCGACAACGGCGTGGGGCGCAACGACCGTGCCGCTGCCGATGGATACGCCGGCACCGATCACGGCGCCTGCCTCTACGATCGCCCCGTCCTCGATATGCGCGGATGGATCGATAAACGCATGGGGCGATATGCCGGTTTCTCCGGTCAATGGCCCCGGAGTCGCAGCCTGCGGAAACAACAGGCGCCCGACCATCGCGAAAGCTTGTTGCGGGCGCGGATGCATCAGCACCGCGATGCCCGGCGGCGCCTTGCTAGCGAAATCGGCGGGGCATAGCACCGCGGCCGCCCTGAGCGACGGCATCAAGGCGAAATTGCGCTTGCCGTCGACAAAGACGAGCGCGCCGTTGCCACCCTCGTTGGCGGGAGCCAGCGCCTCGATGGCAATTTCGGCCTGATCGGAATCGAACAGGCTGGCGCCGGTCAGATTCGCGACCTCGCCAGCCGTGTACCGGCGTGAAGGCGCGAAGAACACCGGATCGGTCATTCCAGAAGTAATATCCAGCTGGGTTGGATCGGTCCACTCCGGGCCGTCATCCGGCCCGGAACCATCGCAACCACAAAGTTAGAAGCGGGTCGCGATACCGAAGTTGAATTCCTGCACGTCGTCGGTCGACTCTTTCTTGACCGGGATCGCATAGTCGATGCGGATCGGGCCGAACGGCGACGCCCACATCAGGCCGACACCGACCGAGGCGCGTAGCTTCATGTCCGTCGATTCCTGCGCAACCGAAGTAATCTTGGTTCCGTAAAGCGTTGCCGCATCGGCAAACACGGCACCACGCAAGCCGAAGCTTTCTGGAATGACAGGCAGCGGGAACTGCGCTTCGGCCGACGCATTGAAATAGGTCGTGCCGCCGAGATGATCGCCCGTGAGCGGATCCACAGGGCCGATGCCGCCATACTCAAAGCCGCGGATCATGCGATCGTTGCTTTGGAACTGGTCGAAGATACGCAGACCGTTGTCGCCATAGCCCGCAATGTAGCCTGCGCCGCCAGAAACGAGGCCGACAAGGTCGAGCTGCTCCGACAACGTCTGATACACGCTTGCACGCCCGGTCACTTTGACCCACTTAGCATCGCCGCCGAGACCAGCAACTTCGGTTACACCAGTGACGTAGAGACCCTCATGCGGGTTCTTCATGTCATCGATGGTGTTGTAGACCAAGCCCAAACTGACCGATGACTTTAGCCAAGGGCTCTCGCCGACACCCTCAATAATGGCCGGAGAGATCGTGCATGGGCTGCCAGGAACATACACGCCGCCTGTCAGACAGTTATCAGCAATCGAATACTTCTCTTGCGAGATATTGTACGCCAGCTGCGTCGAAACGTTGTCGGTGATCGGCAGGCCGAAGCGGATCGTCGCGCCGGTTGTGTCTGTGTCGTAGTGATCGTATTCGCGGGTGGACTTGTAAATATCGAAGCCCGCCGCAATACGCCGGCCGAGGAAGTAAGGCTCGGTGAACGAAATGGCATAGTCGCGCGAATGCCTGCCGCCGCCGGCCGACAGCTTGATGTACTGGCCGCGCCCGAGGAAGTTACGCTCGGTGATCGAGCCTTCGATCGACGGGCCGGGCGTGTCGCCGCCAGTCGAATAACCAGCGCCGATCGAGAATTCGCCGGTCGACTTCTCGACCACGGTGACCACCAGCACGACCTGGTCCGGCGCCGAGCCGGGGACGGTCGAAATGTCGACAGACTGGAAATAATCAAGGGCTTCCAGCCGCTTCTTCGCGCGCTGGATGAGAACCTGGTTGAAGGCATCGCCTTCACTGACGTCGAATTCGCGACGGATGACATAGTCGCGCGTGCGGTCGTTGCCGCGGATTTCGATGCGCTCGACATAGGCCTTGGTGCCCTGGTCGATGGTGTAGACAACCGAAATGGTGTGGTTCTCGAAATTGCGGTCGCCGCGCGGCGTCACCTGGGCGAAGGCGTAGCCCGAACCCGCGACCTTCTCGGTCAACGCGACGATCGAATCCTCGACGTCCTTGGCATTGTAGACGTCGCCCTTGTGGGTTTCGACCGCCGATTCCAGCGACTTCGAATCGACTTCCGGGATAGTGCTTTCCACGCTGACGTCGCCGAACGTATAGCGATCGCCTTCCTGCACGGTGATGGTGACCGTGTATTTGTTGGTGGCGTCGTCAAGCTCGCCGACGGCCGAGACGACCTGGAAGTCGGCATAGCCGTGATTGTAGTAGAAGCGGCGCAGCAGCTCCTGGTCGGCGCGCAGCTTGTCCTCGTCATAGACGTCGTCGCGCAGCACGAAGGACAGCCAGGACGAGCGCTTGGTGTTGATGACGTCCGACAGGCGGCGGCTGGAATAAGCGTGGTTGCCGACGAAGTTGATCGCCGCGATCTGGGTGCGGCCGCCTTCGTTGATGTTGAAGACAACGTTCACGCGATTGTCGCCGAGATCCATGACCTGCGTGGTCACCGCGGCGTCGTCGCGGCCAATGCGCTTGTAAGCCGTCTTGATCGCCTCGACATCGGCGTCCAGCGCCTGCTGCGAGAAGGTTGCACGCGGCTTCAGCTGGATACCCATCTGAAGCGCGTTGTCCTTGATCTTCTTGTTGCCCTGGAACAGGACCTGGTTGACGACCTTGTATTCGGAAACCTTGACGACCAGGCTCGAACCGACCTGGTTGATCTGAACGTCCGAGAACAGACCTGTGCCGAACAGCGCCTTGACGGCGTCGTCGATATCGGAGCTGGAGAAAGGCTTGCCCGGCTTGATCGAAATGTAATTGCGGATGGTTTCCGCATCGACGCGCTGGTTGCCGCTGACCTCGACACGCGAAATGACCGCGGCCTCGGCCACCGACGTGGCGGCGAACTGCACTGCGAGCGCGCCTGGCACGACCAGAGCGGCGGACAAAGCCGCCGCGGAAGCGGCGCTCAGAAACTTGGATGCTGCCTTCATCGGGCTTTTGTACCTTTTTCTCGTAGTCCCCACGGCGAGAAAACCGGACGTGCGGTATTTTCCCTTACCGTATTAACCGGATTTTCCCTACACGCAAGGCTCCCGGTTAATTTGTATTTACTTAACCGTACCGCGTGGCTTTCGCGTCACGCATATCCCCACGCATGGTAAACGGCATCTCAATATGACCGAAGCTGAAGCCAAATTTCTTCATGATTTCAGCATCCAAACAGATCGTTCCAAAATACGAAGCCCATGAATCCGAGCACCAGGAACAACCCGGTCCGGTAGGCCATCTCCATCGTTCGCTCCGAAACGGGCCGCCTGATGACGGCCTCCACGCCGTAGAACAACAGGTGGCCGCCGTCGAGGGGGGGAATCGGCAGCAGATTGAGAAATCCTATTCCGACTGACAGAAATGCAACAAGCTGCACCAGCCACTCGAAGCCGAGCTTGGCTGCCTGGCCCGACATCTTCGCGATCTTGATCGGACCGCCCAACTGGCATTTGTCCTCGCGTCCAAGCGCAAAGCGTTGCAGGAACTGGCCGGTGCGCTCGATCACGTGCCCGGTTTCCTCGACCGCCGCCACCACGGCGCCGGCCGGCGTGTAGGAGATCAGGCGCGGCTGGCCGAGTTCGGCGTTGTTGACGACGCCGATGACCGCGACTTTGACCTTGTTGCCCAGTGCATCCTGCTGCTCCATGGGCTCCGGCGCGGCCGTAACGTCGATTTCCTTGCCGTCGCGCAGCATGGTGAAGGTGATGGCGTCGCCAGCCCGGCCTGAAACCAGCCGCTGCACGTCGGCGAAGGTCTCTACCTTGCTGCCATCGACTTTGACGAATCGGTCGCCCGGCCGGATTCCGGCTTTTTCCGCCGGGCTGCCGGCGGTCACCTCGGCCACCATCGGCTCCAGGACCGGACGGCCATAGAGGGAAAACAGCACCGCGAATACGGCGATCGTCAGCAGGAAATTGAACAGCGGCCCCGCAACGACGGTAGCGGCGCGCTTCCAGATCGGTTGCGTGTGGAAGGCGACCTCGCGCTCGGCATCCGTCAGCGATTCGATCTCCTCCGTGCTCGGCTGGCTCGACGTCGCATTCATGTCGCCGACGAATTTGACGTAGCCGCCAAGCGGAATGGCGCAAAGCTTCCAGCGCGTGCCGCGGCGGTCGTAAAAGCCGAAGAGCTCGGGGCCGAAGCCGACGGAAAAAGCCTTCACGCCGATGCCGCACCAGCGGCCGATCAGATAGTGGCCCATCTCGTGGACGAACACGACGACGGTCAGCACGAACAAAAACGGCACGAGCGTGCCAAGGACGAAGCCTTGCGTGCTGAAAACCGCGTGAAAGATGTCGTTCAAGTCATGCCCTCAAATTCGCCCGCACACGACATTCCACCGCGACTGTGGCATCAATCCGGGCGAATCGGTGGCGCGCGCCATTTTTCGCCTTACTGCTGTGTCGTTCAGTTTAGAAAAAGCCCCAATGCCGGATGCTCGGCGCCCGCCGCGACCCAGCCCATGACGTACAGTGCGAACGCGGCCGCGACAAGCCCGTCCACCCTGTCCATGACCCCGCCATGGCCGGGAATGAGATTGCTCGAATCCTTGGCGCCGTGCCGGCGCTTGACCCATGATTCGAACAGGTCGCCGGCTTGCGAAACGATCGACAGAGCAAGCGCCACCAGGCCAAGCTGAACGAGATTGCCGGCGCCGGCTGCGATTGAGAGCAAAACTCCGGCGATAACGCCGCCGACGGCGCCGCCCAGCGCGCCGCTCTGCGTCTTGCCGGGCGAGATTGACGGCGCGAGCTTCGGGCCGCCGACCGCGCGGCCGACGAAATAGGCAGCTATGTCGGTTGCCCAGACCACGGCGAACAGGAAGAGAATCGCAATCAGCCCGGAATGATTGTCGTCACGGAGATAGGCGAGCGAAAAGCCGGATAGTGCTGCGTAGGCCACCCCCGAGGCTTCCCACGGCGCGGCCCCCTTGGTCCGAGCGACAATGGCCGCGACCGCCACCAGGATCGCGACGAGGAGCAGCAGCCACAAGGCCGGCAGGCCGGCGATCAGGGCGCCGACGAAGATCAGAATCAGTGCTTCGGGCAGGAAGCCGAGCGCCGCGCCGTTCCCGGCGCGCGCCATGCGCGTCCATTCATAGAAGATCAGCGCCGCTATTGCGGCGCAGAACAGCCGGAACGGCAATCCGCCGAGCCAGGTGAGCCCAAGCGTCAGAGCCGCCATCACGATTGCCGAGATGACGCGCTGCTGGAGGTTGCTCATGCGTGGCGGCGCCTAAAGCGCGACATCGCGGGCGGCGAGCCCGCCAAAGCGTCGTTCGCGGCCGGCAAAGTCGCGCAAGGCGTCGGCCAGGTGCTCGCGGCTGAAGTCCGGCCAATAGCAAGGCAGGAAAACGAGCTCGCTATAGGCAGCCTGCCAGAGAAGGAAGTTCGACAGCCTGAGCTCGCCGCTGGTCCTGATCACCAGCTCGGGATCGGGAATGCCCTTTGTGTCGAGCGATGCGGCAAAACTTTCGGCCGTGATCGCCTCGCTCGCCATGTCGCCGCGCGCGACGGCCTCCGCCAGCTTGCGCGCTGTGCGCACGATCTCGTCGCGGCCGCCGTAATTGAAGGCGATGACCAGTGTCAGCGCCTCATTGCCGGCGGTCAGCGATTCGGCCTCCTGCAGCAGCCCCCGGATATCGGGCTGCAGCCCCTCTTTGTCGCCGATCACCCTCACCCGCACACCGTTCTGATGCAGTTCGGCAAGATCGCGGCGGATGAACAGCTTCAAAAGCCCCATGAGGTCGCTGACCTCGGATTTCGGCCGCGACCAGTTCTCCGATGAAAATGCGTAGACCGTCAGATAGGAGATGCCGAGCTCGGGTGCGGCGCGGACCGTCTTGCGCAGGGCCTCAACGCCGGCGCGGTGTCCCGCAAGGCGCGGCAAGCCGCGCGCCTTGGCCCAGCGTCCGTTTCCATCCATGATGATCGCGACATGCGCGGGCGTTGCCATAGTCTCGCTTTCGAGCCGGAAAGTCCCGACCCTAAACCTGCATGATTTCAGCTTCCTTATCGGAAAGCAGGTGATCGATGGTGCTGATCATCTCGTCGGTCAGCTTCTGGACCTGGTCGGACCGCTTGCGCTGATCGTCCTCGCTGATGGTGCCGTCCTTCTCAGCCTTCTTGAGGAAATCCATGCCGTCGCGGCGGACATGGCGCACCGCGACGCGTGCGTTCTCGGCATAGCCATGCGAGATCTTGACCAGTTCCTTGCGGCGCTGCTCGTTGAGTTCCGGCAGCGGGATCCTGAGATTGGTGCCGTCGACGATCGGATTGAAGCCCAGATTGGCTTCGCGGATAGCGCGGTCGACCGCGCTGACCATCGACTTGTCCCAGACCGAGACCGAAATCATGCGCGGCTCCGGCACCGTCACGTTGGCCACCTGGTTGATCGGCATCGTCGTGCCGTAGGCCTGGACCTGGACGGCGTCGAGCAGGTTGCTGGAGGCTCGGCCGGTGCGCAGCGACGCCAGGTCGTGCTTGAAGGCGGCGATCGCCCCGTCCATGCGTCGCTTCAGGTCTTCGAACTCGCCACTCATGATCATCTCCTCGACCCGTTCGCCGGGTTCACTGCTTATGCCGTCGTGCCGTCCGCGGTACCGTTCAACGGATGCCGGCCTCGCTTATTTGTCCGCGACGACCGTGCAATGGCCGCCGCCCCTTAGAATATCGCCGAAACCACCTTTTTCGTGGATCGAATAGACGATTATCGGAATGTTGTTTTCACGCGCAAGTGCAATCGCGGCTGTGTCCATGATCGCAAGCCCGCGTTTGATGACTTCGGCGTGGCTGATGCGGTCGAAACGGACCGCGTTCGGGTCCTTCTTGGGGTCGGCCGAATAGACCCCGTCGACTTGCGTGCCTTTGAACAGCGCATCGGCGCCGATCTCGGCGGCGCGCAGGGCCGCGGCCGAATCGGTGGTGAAGAACGGATTGCCGGTGCCGCCGGCGAAAATGACCACCTTGCCCTGGTTCATATAGGCTGTCGCCTGGCGTTGGGAAAAGCTCTCGCAAAGTTCCGGCATTGCGATCGCCGAAAGCACAACGGCATCGACGCCGATCTTGTTGAGCGAGGTGCGCAGCGCCAGCGAGTTGATGACGGTGGCGAGCATGCCCATGTGATCGCCGGTGACCCGGTCGCCGCCTTTCGAGGCCACAGCCACGCCCCGAAAAATGTTGCCGCCGCCGATGACGACACCCACTTCGACGCCCAGCGCGCGCGCCTCGGCAATGTCGGCGGCGATGCGGTCGACAACGGAGACATCGATGCCGAAATGCTGCTCGCCCATCAACGCTTCGCCGGAAGCCTTCAGCACGACACGTCGATAGAGGGGCTTCACCGTCATCTCATTCCTCGAATATCTCGGCGCGACAATTTTGGAGGCAAAACCGCCCCCGCTTCATCCGGCGATGCTGTCATGACGGGTTGACCCGATACACGAAGGGCGCGGCGATGTCACGCCGCGCCCTCGTGCAAAATTCCAGGCTTTTTCGGTCAGTTGCCGCCTCTTTGATCAACGGCTGGAGACGCTGACCGCCTCGCCTTCGATCATGACCGCGGGCGAATAACCGGCCGGCTTGTCGCCGGTCACGGCGCCGCCGGTCACCCGGACCTGGATCTCGGAGCCGAAATAGGAATGCGGGAACGGCGCCGGCATGGCGCTGACCTTTTCCAGCCGCGCCCGAAGCTCGGCGGGAATCGAAAAATCGAGCGCGCCGAGATTGTCCTGCAGCTGAGTGAGCTTCGTCGCTCCAAGGATGACGGAAGCGATGCCTGGCTGCGTCGCCACCCAGTTGAGCGCAACCTGGGCCATGCTGCGGCCGAGCTCGGCCGCCACCTTCTCGAGTTCCGCCACGATCGCCCAGTTGCGGTCGCTGAACTTCTGGAAGCCGGGATGCGTGGTGTTGCGGAAACCGTCGAGCCGCCCGGCCCTTCCGGCTTGCGTCGGCTTGTATTTGCCGCTGAGCAGCCCGCTGGCCAGCGGGCTCCACACCATGATGCCGGCGCCATGACGGGTGCCGAAAGGCACATATTCATGTTCGATGGCGCGCTCGGCGAGCGAATATTCGAGCTGCAGCGCCGAGACCGGCTCGTAGCCGCGCAGTTCGGCGATCGCCTGGGCGCGGCCGGCATACCAGGCCGGCACGTCGGAGAGGCCGATATGGCGCACCTTGCCGGCGCGAACGAGGTCGTCCAGCGTGCGCAGCACCTCCTCAGCCGGGGTAATCCTGTCCCAGACATGCAGAAGATAAAGGTCGATATAGTCAGTGCCGAGCCGTTTCAGCGAGGCGTCCACGGCCCGCATAATGTTCTTGCGGCCGTTGCCGCCGGCATTCGGATTGCCGGCCTCGGAATTCATGGTGAATTTTGTGGCGATCACCGCCTTATCGCGCAGGCCGCGCTCGGCGACGAACTCGCCGAGCCAGGTCTCGGCGGTACCGCCAGTATAGAGGTCGGCCGTGTCGAAGAAATTGCCGCCCGCTTCGGCATAGGCGTCGAATATCGCGCGGGCTGTGTCCCTGTCCGCGCCCCAGCCCCATTCGGTGCCGAAGGTCATGGTACCGAGCGCCAGCCGGCTGACGCGCAGGCCGCTGTTGCCAAGCGTGTAATAGGTCATGGTCATGGTGGTGGTCTCCCGATTCTGAACTGATTTCCTGCCGGTCACTGGCCGGGGGTGGCCTTGACCCAGGGATTCCCGCGCTCATGCGTCATGCGGAAGGTGAAGCCGTCGACCTTCCAGCCGGAAGCCGAGCGCGTCAGGTGGTGCTCGTAGATGCCCCAGACTTCCCAGAGCGGATCGCCATTGCCTTCCATCCGGTTCCAGGCATAGCCATTGGAGCGGACAGTCGCGGCATCGGCTTCGAGCACGACCTCATGGTTGGTGCGCAGATGCAGGCTGGTCTTGCTGCCCTTGAGGTTGCCCGCCCAGGCGCCGATCAGGTCGTCGGACGCGATGTTGGCCGCGGGCTGGCCGGACAGGCTGCTGAAATCGGCGGTGACACGCTCGGCGAAATAGCTGCGCGCCAGCTTCCAGTCCTGCGCATCCACCGCGCGGTCGATGGCGTCGGCGATGCGGATGACGGCACGCTCGTCGGCAAGGGCCTGCCAGCCGGCCGGTTCGGCACCGCCGGCATCGACCGGCGCCAGCACCATTCCTGCGGCAAAAGTTACATGTCTCAACGCGTTCATTTGGTCTCTCCTTGGCCATCAGCCCGCCGCCGATGTGTTGAAGCCAATATGAGCCGGCTCAGGGGCATCGATAAGATTGCATTGTTCGCAAAGACTGTGCGATATCATTCATGAATGGATCGCGATCTGCTCACACACCTTCCGGTCATTGTCGCCGTGGCCCGACGCGGCGGCTTCGCGCTTGCCGCGGCTGAGCTGGGCATGAGCCCGTCTGCCGTCAGCCATGCGGTGCGGCTGGTGGAGGAGCGCATCGGCCAGCCGCTCTTTGCGCGCACGACGCGCAGCGTCTCGCTGACCGAGGCAGGCAAAGCGCTGGTGGAGACTGCGGGCCCTGCCCTGCAAGACATCGCCGAGCGGATGGACCGCATTCGAGGCGTGAAGGGAAGGCCCGCCGGCCTGCTCAGGATCAACGCCTCCAACATAGCGATCCCCCTGGCGGTGACGCCGGTGGTCGCGGCGATGGGGGAACGCTATCCCGACGTGACGGTCGAGATCGTTGCCGATCAGGGACTTATCGATATCGTCGGGGAAGGGTTTGACGCCGGCATCCGGCTGGGTGAAATGATCGCGCAGGACATGGTCACCGTCAGGATGACGCCACCGTTCAAAGCCGTGATTGTTGCTTCTCCCGCCTATGTCGCAAAGCGCGGGCGTCCGCGCGACGTGGCCGATCTCGCCAATCACAACTGCATCGGCTACCGGCTGGTTCGGTCAGGCGCGCTTTACCGCTGGGACCTGAACGACAACGGCAAGGATGTCGTTGTCGAGACGCGCGGCACGACCGTCGTCACGGATTCGCTTGGCGCCGTCGATCTGGCGCTGGCCGGCGTCGGGCTCGCCTACGTCTTCGAGCCGCTGGTGCGCGCCGACCTTGCCGCCGGGCGCCTCGTCCAGATCCTGCCGCAGACGGCGATCGAGGAGCCTGGCCTTTTCCTTTATTTCCCGCGCCGCGCGTCGATGGCGCCGAAGCTCAGGGCCTTTATCGATACCGCACAAGAAATCGGCCGGGCGTCCATGCGGACACCCGGCCGAGTCGCCTGAGCTCGTGAGCTCGTCACCTTAAGGAAACGCCGCGCGCTCCTCTCGGATCGGAGCTATTTCTTGACCGCGGCCGCGACTTCCGCCGCGAAATCGGTCGTTTCCTTCTCGATGCCTTCGCCCAGCGCGAAGCGCAGATAGGAGGTGATCTTCGCCGGAGCGCCGATCTCCTTCTCGGCATCCTTCAGCGCCTTCTCGACGGTGATGTCGGGATTGAGCACGAAGGCCTGCTTCAAAAGCACCACCTCTTCGTAGAACTTGCGCAGCCGGCCCTCGACCATCTTCTCGATGATGGCTTCCGGCTTGCCCGACTGGCGCGCCTGGTCGGAGAAGATCGCCTTCTCGCGCTCGATCAGCGCCGGGTCGACCTCTTCGGCCGTCAGCGCCACCGGGTTGGTGGCGGCGACGTGCATGGCAACCTGGCGGGCAAAGGCGTTCGCGGCATGCTCGTTGCCGGTGGTCTCGATCGCAACCAGCACGCCGAGCTTGCCCAGCCCATCGGCAACCGCATTGTGGACATAGGTCGCCACCACGCCCTGCGGCACGGTGAGCTTGGCCGAACGGCGGAAATTGATGTTCTCGCCGATGGTGCCGACCGCGTCCTTGACGGTCTCGGTGACCGTCTTGTCGGAGCCCGGATACTTGGCGGCGGCAACCGCTTCGGTTGCGCCATAGGCGAGCGCGACCTTCGCGACATTGCGGACCAGTTGCTGGAACTGCTCGTTGCGGGCGACGAAGTCGGTCTCGGAATTGACCTCGACGATGGCCGCCTCACGCACGCCGGCGTCGACGCCGATCAGGCCCTCGGCGGCAGTGCGCCCGGCCTTCTTGTCGGCCTTGGAGATACCCTTCTTGCGCAGCCAGTCGACGGCCGCTTCCATGTCGCCGTTGGTCTCGTTCAACGCCGCCTTGCAGTCCATCATGCCCGCGCCGGTCAAGTCGCGGAGTTCTTTGACCTGTGCAGCCGAAATGCTCATTGTCGCCTCTTTGTCTCAAATGCGCCGACGCACCAACCGGGACTCGGGTGATGCGCTCGGCAAAAGCGCTTTAGCGCGCCAACTTATTGGAAAGATGAAGGCCGGGATCCGGCCTTCCTTATCAAGCTTCCGGAGCTTCTGCGGCCGGAGCGTCGAGCGCCGGCTCGACCGGAGCCTCCGCCGAAGCGCCGATGTCGACGCCGAGCGCGCCCTGCTGACGGGCGATGCCGTCGATGGCGGCCTTGGCGATCAGGTCGCAATAGAGCTGGATCGCGCGGGCCGCGTCGTCATTGCCGGGGATCGGGAAGTCGATCTTGTCCGGGTCGCAGTTCGAATCGATGATGGCCACGACCGGAATGCCGAGGCGCTTGGCCTCGAGGATGGCGATCGCTTCCTTGTTGGTGTCGATGACGAACATCAGGTCCGGCGTCGAGCCCATGTCCTTGATGCCGCCGAGAGCCTTGTTGAGCTTCTCGCGCTCGCGGTCGAGGTTCAGGCGCTCCTTCTTGGTGAGGCCCTGGGCCTCGCCGGAGAGCGTCTCGTCGAGCTTGCGCAGGCGCTGGATCGAGTTCGAGATCGTCTTCCAGTTGGTGAGCATGCCGCCCAGCCAACGCGAATTGACATAGTACTGGGCCGAACGCTGCGCCGCGTCGGCGACGATGTCGGACGCCTGGCGCTTGGTGCCGACGAACAGCACGCGGCCGCCCTTGGCGACGGTGTCGGACACCTGCTTCAGGGCCTGGTGCAGCAGCGGCACCGTCTGCGACAGGTCGATGATGTGGATGTTGTTGCGGGCGCCGTAGATGTAGGGCGCCATCTTCGGGTTCCAGCGGTGGGTCTGGTGGCCGAAGTGAACACCAGCTTCCAAAAGCTGGCGCATGCTGAAATCTGGCAGAGCCATTCTTTAGTTCCTTTCCGGTTGGCCTCCACGGACACAGGCATTTCGGACTTATGTCCTGATGCCACCGGAGGTCTCAGCCGGATTTCTCCCGGGCAGACACCAAAGTCCGTGTGTGGAATGAGCGCGCATATAGAGGGGAAGCGTCACAAACGCAAGCTGGGTATCACTTCGCGCATCAACGTGCGGCAATCAGCGCACCGGTACCGATCATCGCGCCGCCAGCGAGCCTGTTTATGAGGCGCATGCGCTTCGGGGTCTTGAACCATCCGGCTGCCCGCCCCGTCATCGCGGCATAGAGACCCATGGTGACGATATTGACGCTGACCACGACAAGGACCACGAGCAGGCCATCGGCGAAGGTCATGGTGTCAAGGTTGAGGATCAGCGGCATGATGGAGGCGTGGAACAGAATCGCCTTCGGATTGCCGAGCGCAATGGACGCGCCGAGAAAGAAGGACCGCGACAGCCGCGCCTGTGTCTGACGAGAGTCGTCTGGTTTCTGGGCGGCCGCCCGCCACATCCTGATGCCGAGAAAGACCAGGTAAGCGGCGCCGGCGTATTTCAGCAAAAGAAAAATCCACTCGAAGGTCTGGGCCAACGCCACCAACCCGAGCAACGCCAGGGTGACCAGGACGGCGTCGCCCGCGGCGACCCCCATGCCGGCTATGAAAGCCCGCGAGAACCCACGCGACAGACCATTGGTGATGACCGCGAACATCGCCGGTCCAGGCGTGGCGGCGGCCAACGAGATCGCGACGCAATAAGCCAGGAACGCCGTCATCGTCATCGTCTTACCTTCCCATTCGGAACCCGGACGCGGCGGAAGATCGCCACGATGTCCTCGCGGCTGCATTCGATCGCCCCAAGCCTGACCGCGCGATCACGCTCGAAGCCAGTGATATCGTAATGCGGCGCCGATGTCTTGGGTGGCCCCTGATAGGACGAACGCTTAAGGCCCAGCTCGGCTGCAAAGCGATGGAGTTCGTCGGTGTTATCGGCGAGCAGATGGCACCAGCGGTGGCCGGCCCATTTCCAGATCGCCGCATCGACATAGACTGCCATCAGGCCCACCGCATTCGGTGAGCCTCACGCATGGTATTCGGAGGCCAAGCCTGCAATCCGGGCCGGCTGCCGTCAGCAATTGCTATTTCGACGCCGGGCAAGGCTTGGTCTGATCGAACAGCGACAGGTTCACCAGCTTGCCGGTCATCGAGAATTCGCCATAGTCCATGACGAGGTCGCGGGTGATGCCGTTCTCGTGCAGCTTGAAGCTGATCCGGTATTCCGGCACCTCTTCGCCTTTGTTGTCGGTATCGTCGAAATAGGCGATGTCGACCGGCCAGTATTTGTCGGTCGCGAGCTTGGCCAGCGCCGGCGCCTCCGGGTCGGATTTCTGGACATCGGTCTTCTTGCCGACGATGACGGTGGTGGTCATCACCTTGTTGGCGTCCTCAGAGCCGTCGAACAGATTGGTCTGGTAGAAATTCTCGCCCTTTTCGGCCTTGCCGATCAGCTCGACCAGATGCTGGGTCGGGAACTGCGTCGCTGCAAGCTCGAGGCTGTTCTTCACAGGCTTGTCGATCTCGACTTTCAGGCCCTTCTGCTCCCGGGTCGCGGTGCCTTTCACTTCCTTGTCGAGGTTCTGGTCGGTGAAGGATTTCGTCACGAACGAAAAAGTTTTGCCTTCGGCATCCTCGAACGTGGTCGTCTGCTGGTCCGTCAGCTTCGTGCCGTCGGCGGTGGCAATCTGGGTGACGAAGCGAAATTTCACCGTATAGCCTTCGCAGGCGGAACCATTGAACTCATAGACCATGCGGCCGGTGATGCCGGTAATGCCTGAGCGATCGGAGGCCTTGTTGAGCGTGAGATCGTAGACGGCGCGATGCGCCTGCAGCGCGGGCACCGCAAGGGCCGGCGCCATCGGGAGCATCGCCGAGAAACAGGCGGCGGCGAGAAAAAGGCGCGTTGCGCGCATGCGTTGCTCCGATCGTCGCGGCTGCGAGGCAGACCGCAGGGAAAGATGGTCCAGCTTAAAAAAAGTCGTGGCGGAAGCGAGGCAAAAATAGCAATTTCGGCCCGGCCAACGCGGCGTCTTCCAGCAATAGGGAAAACCAATGAGCGAAACAATCGAAAAGCGGCTAAGCGATCTTGGCGTCACCCTCCCGGCCGCCGCCGCTCCCGCCGCCAACTACGTGCCCTATTGCCGCACCGGCAACACGCTGTTCACCGCCGGCCAGTTGCCGCTGAAGGACGGCAAGCTGCAGGCAAGCGGGTTGCTCGGCCGCGACATCGACACCGCTACAGGCAAGGAAGGCGCGAAATTCTGCGCCATCAACCTCCTGGCGCAGGCCAAGGCCGCGCTGGGCGATCTCGAAAAGGTCCGGCGCCTGGTCAAGATCACCGTCTTCGTCGCCTCCGCGCCGGATTTCGTCGAGCAGCATCTTGTCGCCAACGGCGCCTCCGACTTCCTGGTCGCCGCACTCGGCGAGCGCGGCAAGCATGCCCGCTCCGCCGTCGGCACCGCCTCGCTGCCGCTCAACGCCGCGGTCGAGATCGAAGCGATCTTCGAAGTCGAGTGAGGCTCAACATGACCGATCTGTCCTGGCTGATTGCGCAGCCCGTCGCGCATCGCGGCTTCCACGACATGAACAAGACGCGCTGGGAAAACACGCTGTCGGCTTTCGCCGCGGCGGCCGAGCGCGGCTATGCCATCGAATGCGACGTGCATCTCTCGTCCGACGGCGTCCCGGTCATCATCCATGACGGCGATCTGAAACGGCTGACCGGCCAGGATGGCTTCGTCTGGCAACGCACCGCGGCCGAACTGGCGACGCTCAAGATCGGCGGCACCAAGGACCACGTGCCGACGCTCGAGGAGGCGCTCGACCTGATCGACGGCCGTGTGCCGCTGGTGGTCGAGCTGAAAGGCGTTCCCGGCCACGATGCGGGGCTGGTGGCCAGCGTCGGCCGGTTGCTCAAGCGCTACAACGGCAAGGTGGCGATCATGTCGTTCGATCACTGGCTGATCCGCGACTTCGCCAAGGACGCCCCCGGCATCCCCGGCGGGCTGACCGCCTATGGCAGGGACAACCAGTTGATCGAGGCGCATTTCGCCATGCTCGCGCACGATCTCGCCTTCACCTCCTACGCTGCCGGCGATCTGCCCAACCCCTTCGTCAGCTTCGTGCGCGAAAAGCTGAAGATGCCGGTCATCACCTGGACCGTGCATGACCAGCCGGCTGTCGACCTCACCTTCAAATATGCCGACCAGATGACTTTCGAGGGTTTCGAGCCCGGCCTGGTGAGAGTTGGCTGAGCCGAGTGCCTCAAACGTGACTTGTAGCTGCCCCTGCGAAGCTTAAATAAGCCCCATGGATCAGGGCGACGAAGACGATGGACGGGCAGCGAACGCGGATTATGCGATCCGCATCGCGGCGGGCATCGGCGCCTTCACCTGCGAGGAATGGAACGGCTTTGCCGGAACCACACGCGGCGACCAAGAAAACGGCTACAACCCTCTGGTTTCATTCGCTTTTCTAAGTGCGCTGGAAGATTCCGGCTGCGCTGTCCGGCGCACTGGCTGGCAGGGTCATCACTTGCGGCTGGAAACCGCGCAAGGCAGGCTTCTCGGCGCCGTCCCTTGTTACCTCAAATCGCACAGCCAGGGCGAATATGTCTTCGACCACGGCTGGTCGGACGCCTTCGAGCGCGCCGGCGGCCGCTATTATCCCAAGTTGCAATGCTCGGTGCCGTTTTCACCAGTCACCGGCCCTCGCCTGCTGGTCGGCAAAGGCGAGAATGAAAGTGCGGTGAAGGCAGGACTGGCGGAAGGCCTGAAGCTGGTGACCGACAAGCTCGGCGTCTCGTCCGCGCATGTCACTTTCGCAACCGAGCCGGATGTGGCGAGCCTGGAGGCGGCGGGCTTCCTGCATCGCACCGACCAGCAGTTCCATTTCTTCAACGAAGGCTTTTCGACCTATGACGACTTCCTCGCCACGCTTGCCTCGCGCAAGCGCAAGGCAATGAAGAAGGAGCGCCGGGAAGCGCTTGCCGACGGCATCTCGATCGACTGGCTGACCGGCAAGGACATCACCGAAAGCGCCTGGGACGATTTCTTCGCCTTCTACATGGATACCGGCGGGAGGAAATGGGGCCGGCCCTACCTCAACCGACAGTTCTTCTCGCTGATCGGGGAGCGCATGGCCGACGACATCCTCCTGGTGATGGCAAAGCGGAACGGCCGCTACATTGCCGGCGCCATCAACTTCGTCGGTTCCGACGCGCTCTACGGACGCAACTGGGGCTGCATCGAGGATCACCCCTTCCTGCATTTCGAGGTCTGCTACCATCAGGCGATCGATTTCGCCATCGAGCGCAAGCTCAAGGTGGTGGAGGCAGGCGCGCAGGGCGAGCACAAGCTGGCGCGCGGCTACCGGCCGGTGACCATGCATTCGGCGCACTACTTCTCGCATCCCGGCTTGCGCAACGCCGTCGCCGACTACCTCAGGCGCGAGCGCCGCGAGGTCGAGCGCATGGGCGAATATCTCGAAGAGCACACGCCCTTCCGCAAGGATCTTGGGGAATAGCCGGCCTCACCGCGCGCCATGCCGCTGCGATGAAAACATGAAAACAGAGACTTAAAGCGCGTCGCCCGAATCCATTCCTTACGACGCGCTTTAGCGATCTCGCCCGAGCGCCTTGCCGCCCGTCGGCGGCTTCGCTACACCGGACGGTGAATACAATTGGGAGTGTCACCCCATGGCCGAAGCCTATGATCCCGGCAATATCTTTGCGAAAATCCTGCGCGGCGAGATTCCGTCGCACCGCGTCTACGAGGACGATGCGGTCGTCGCCTTCATGGATGTGATGCCGCAAGGCATGGGCCACACGCTGGTGATGCCCAAGGCGCCGTCGCGCAACATGCTCGACGCCGATCCGGCAACGCTCGGTCCGCTGTTCGCGGTCGTCCAGAAGGTGGCCGTGGCAGTGAAAAAGGCCTTTGACGCCGACGGCGTCACCCTCATGCAGTTCAACGAACCGGCCTCCGGGCAGACCGTCTATCATCTCCATGTCCACGTCGTGCCACGCTTCGAAGGCGTGCCGTTGAAGCCGCATTCCGGCCAGATGGAGAAACCCGAAGTGCTGGCCGAGCACGCCGGCAAGATCCGCGCGGCGCTGGGAAGCTGACCCAGCCTTCGACCCGGTGACTGCGCGCTGACCGCTCAAAAGAAAAGAGCCCCATTGCCGGGGCTCTTTTGCATTTCAAATGAAGGCCGATCAGCCCTTGCGCGGCAGTTGCGGCACAAGGCTGCGTTTGTTGCCGTCCTTGCCCTTCGGCTCCGGCTTCTGCGCCACGGCCTTCTTGGGCGCCGGCTTCTTGGCCACCGCCTTCTTCGGCTTCGGCGCGTCTTCCGGCTCTTCCTTCTTCGGCTGCACGGGCGACTCGTCGGCGAGCGATTCGAGCTTCAGGCCGGACTCGCCGGTTTCCTTCTTCTCGACAGTGACGCGAACCGTGCCGCCCTTCTTGAGCTTGCCGAACAGCACCTCGTCGGCCAGGGGCTTCTTGATGTGCTCCTGGATGACGCGGCCGAGCGGACGCGCGCCCATGCGCTCGTCATAGCCCTTGTCGGCCAGCCAGGCGATCGCGTCCGGCGACAGGTCGAAGGTGACGCCCCGCTCGGAGAGCTGGGCCTCAAGCTGCATGACGAACTTCTGCACCACCTGATGGATGACCGGCACCGGCAGCGAACCGAACGGGATGATCGCGTCCAGGCGGTTGCGGAACTCCGGCGTGAACAGCCGGTTGATCGCCTCGACGTCGTCGCCCTCGCGCTTGGTCGAGCCGAAGCCGATTGCCGCGCGCTGCGCGTCCGAGGCGCCAGCATTGGTGGTCATGATCAGGATCACGTTGCGGAAGTCGATCTGCTTGCCGTTGTGGTCGGTCAGCTTGCCGTGGTCCATCACCTGCAACAGGATGTTGAACAGGTCCGGATGCGCCTTCTCGACCTCATCGAGCAGCAGCACGCAATGCGGGTGCTGGTCGACGCCGTCGGTGAGCAGGCCGCCCTGGTCGAAGCCGACATAGCCGGGAGGCGCGCCGATCAGCCGCGAGACGGTGTGGCGTTCCATGTATTCCGACATGTCGAAACGGATCAGCTCGACGCCGAGCGAGGCGGCAAGCTGCTTCGCGACTTCCGTCTTGCCGACGCCGGTCGGGCCTGAGAACAGGTAGGAGCCGATCGGCTTCTCCGGTTCGCGCAGGCCGGCGCGCGCCAGCTTGATCGCCGAGGTCAGCGCGGTGATGGCCGTATCCTGGCCGTAGACGACGCGCTTCAGCTCGATATCGAGCCCCTGCAGCACCTTCTCATCATCCGCCGAGACCGTCTTCGGCGGGATGCGCGCCATAGTGGCGATCGTCGCCTCGATCTCCTTGATGCCGATCGTCTTCTTGCGCTTGGCTTCCGGCACCAGCATCTGCGAGGCGCCGGTTTCGTCGATCACGTCAATCGCCTTGTCCGGCAGCTTGCGGTCGTTGATGTAGCGCGCCGACAGCTCGACCGAGGCCTTGATCGCTTCGCTCGTGTAGCGGACCTTGTGGAACTCCTCGAAATAGGGCTTCAGGCCCTTCATGATCTCGATGGCGTCCTCGATGGTCGGCTCGTTGACATCGATCTTCTGGAAGCGCCGCACCAGCGCGCGGTCCTTCTCGAAGAACTGGCGGAACTCCTTGTAGGTGGTCGAGCCGATGCAGCGGATGGCGCCGGACGACAGCGCCGGCTTCAGAAGGTTCGATGCATCCATGGCGCCGCCCGAGGTGGCGCCGGCCCCGATCACCGTGTGGATCTCGTCGATGAACAGCACCGCGCCCGGATAGTCCTCGAGCTCCTTGACGACCTGCTTCAGCCGCTCCTCGAAGTCGCCGCGATAGCGGGTGCCGGCCAACAGCGTGCCCATGTCGAGCGCGAAGATGGTGGCGTCCTGCAGCACTTCCGGCACATCGCCTTCGACGATGCGCTTGGCGAGACCTTCGGCGATCGCCGTCTTGCCGACCCCCGGATCGCCGACATAGAGCGGGTTGTTCTTGGAACGGCGGCACAGCACCTGGATGGTGCGGTTGATCTCGCTGTCGCGGCCGATCAGCGGATCGATCTTGCCGGCGCGCGCCTTGTTGTTGAGATTGACGCAGTAGGCCGTCAGCGCGTCCTGCTGCTTCTTCTTGCCGCCCTCTTCCTGCGGCTCGGCGCCGTTCTGGCCGCCCTGCTCGTCCTCGGCGCCGCGCGGCGTGCGCGATTCCGAAGCGCCCGGTCGCTTGGCAATTCCATGCGAGATGTAATTGACCGCGTCGTAGCGGGTCATCTGCTGTTCCTGCAGGAAATAGGCGGCGTGGCTCTCGCGCTCGGCGAAGATGGCGACGAGCACGTTGGCGCCGGACACTTCCTCGCGGCCGGACGACTGCACATGGATCACGGCGCGCTGGATGACGCGCTGGAAACCTGCCGTCGGCTTCGAATCCTCGTCATAACCGGTGACGAGGTTGTCGAGCTCGGTGTCGATATAGGTGAGAACCGTATGCTTGAGCTCGTCGAGATCGACGTTGCAGGCGCGCATGACGGCGGCCGCCTCGGTGTCGTCGATCAGGGCGAGCAGCAAATGTTCGAGCGTTGCATACTCATGATGCCGCTCGTTGGCGAATGTCAGCGCCTGATGTAGCGCCTTTTCCAGGCCTTGGGAGAAAGCCGGCATGTTACCTCACTTCTTCTCCATCACGCATTGCAGCGGATGCTGATTCTGTCGGGCGAAATCCATGACCTGGGACACTTTGGTCTCGGCCACCTCGAATGTGTAGATGCCGCACTCGCCCACTCCATGATTGTGAACATGAAGCATGATGCGTGTGGCGGCTTCGCGGTCCTTTTGGAAAAATCGTTCCAGGACGTGAACGACGAACTCCATCGGGGTGTAGTCGTCGTTCAGAATGAGGACCCGGTAGAGACTGGGCTTCTTGGTCTTGGTTTTGGTGCGCGTGATGACAGCGGTGCCGCGACCGGGATCGTTGCGGTCTCCGTCACTTTGCATTCGCACCACGCCTGCCGTGGCAGTCAAACCGATCGTCACGTAGTCCAGCCTTTTCGAATCCTCATGCGAGTTCAACATGTAGGTTCTCGATGGACGATTTTAAGCCCTTCTGTTTAGCTGACAATATGGCTAGGTGGGCAAACCGCAGCGAATTTCTCAATCGTGAATGCGGCAAGGTGCGTCAGGTTGCGATCTCGCATGAAAAAACCCGGCCGCGTTTTCGCGACCGGGTCCTTTTGATTGGCCCGCTGGCCGTGTCCGGTGTGATCGGGCGAAATTACTTCGCCTTGGCGACCACCGATTCGAAGGGCTTGTACGCTTCCTTGGCGAGCTCGGCATAGAGATTGCCGATCTTGCTGGCCTCGGCCACGAAGCTCTCATAGCTCTGCTTGGCGTAATCGGTCTGGATCTCGACGGCCTTCTCGATCGACTTGGCCGCGAACAGCTTCTCGAAGGCGGCGGTGCCGGCTTCGAAGCTCTTCTTGGTGTATTCGCCGGCTTCGGTGGCGATCGCCTGCGCGCCCTTGGTGAGCGAGGCGAAGCTCTTCAGCCCGGTGTCGGCAAATTCCTTGCCGTATTTCGTGAAGTCCTCATAGGTCTGGGTCATTTCATACTTCCCTTTGGTTGAAACGCCCTTTTTGCCCCGGGCGCCCTTGTGCAATGCACCTCAATATATTGTGCGATGCACAAAAGTCAAGAATCCCTTGATATGCAGGGGGTCCAGCGCCGGCAGCCGGTAAAATTCGATTAAAGAGAAGCTCGATTTGCCGAAAAATGGTGAACGCGGCGGTTACCATAAACGGATTGGTAACGCTGGGCGCGATAGCTTGGCTGGAAGTGAGGCCGGCACTCCCTTTGCCGCCTCCGGGGCAACGAAAATTCAGGGTAAGTAACGGTGCGTCAGGCGTTGTCGGGGCTAGTCTCCAAATCTTTCTCCCTCAGGGCAATTATGATCGCCGCGCTCGCGATGACGGTTGTCGTCGCCGACGTAGCGTCAGCAATGGCAGCAAGAGCCTCGGCCATCGTCGTGGACGCCAAGACCGGCAAGGTGCTCTACTCCGCTGACGCCAATGGCCGGCGCTATCCCGCCTCGCTTACCAAGATGATGACGCTCTACCTCACCTTCGAAGCGCTGGCGAAGGGCAGGATCAGCAAGAACACCCCGGTTCCGTTTTCCGCTCATGCCGCCGCCGAGGCGCCGACCAAGCTCGGAGTGCGCGCCGGCGGCTCGGTTCCGGTCGAGACCGCGATCCTGTCGATCGTGACGAAATCAGCCAACGACTCGGCGACCGCGCTTGGCGAGATGCTTGGCGGCAGCGAAGACAATTTCGCCCGCATGATGACGGCCAAGGCGCGCCAGCTAGGCATGAACGGCACCGTCTTCCGCAACGCCAACGGCCTACCCGACCCCGGCCAGTTCACCACGGCTCGCGACATGGCGATGCTGGGCATCGCGCTCCGCGAGCATTATCCGCAATATTACGGTTATTTCTCGCAGCGCTCGTTTCTATATGGCCGTCAGCGCATCAACGGCCATAACCGTCTGCTCGGCCGCATCAAGGGCGTCGACGGCATCAAGACCGGGTACACCCGCGCGTCAGGCTACAACCTCGTCTCCTCCGTTGCCGATGGCGACCGCCGCCTCGTCGCGGTGGTGATGGGTGGCGCTTCCGGCCGCAGCCGCGACAACCAGATGGCCGCGCTGATCAACACCTATCTGCCGCGCGCCTCGACGCGCGGCGGCGGCGATCTCATCGCCAAGGGCAACGACAATCCGATCAAGACCTTGGCCAAGGTCTTTTTGCCCAAGCATGACGCGCCGACTCCGGACGCCAAGCCGGTTACGGATGACGCTGTCGTCGCCTCAGCCGACGATGACGCCCAGGATGACAACCAGCAGGTCGCCGAAGAGACGAAACCGGTGATCCAGATCAAGAAGGTGAAGACGGTTGCCGTGGCCGCGATGGCGCCGCCCGCCAAAACCGAGGAAGCCTCGGCCCAGGTCGTCACCGCTTATGCCGACCCAGCGCCCGCAGCACCGGCGATCGATCCGGTCAAGACATCGTCGGTGCCCTCCGGCTGGGTCGTTCAGGTTGCATCGTCGCCGACGAAAACCGGAGCCCAGGCGCTGCTCGAAAGGACGAGCAAGCAGGCGCCGAGGGTCCTGGCGGACGCATCGGGCTTCACGGTCGCTTTCGACAAGGACGGCACCACCTACTACCGCGCCCGTTTCGGCGGCTTCGGCTCGAAGGACGCCGCCTGGAAGGCCTGCGACGCCCTGAAGCGCAAGAAAATCTCGTGCTACGCCGTCGAGCAATAGGCGGCTGTTGAAATCTCCGGGAAAGTACCCGCGTCGAAGGAGACTAATCGTGATTGGAGAGCAGGACGTCCTTGGCTTCATTGATCCGCGCCGCCAGGACAGACGTGCCGCCGACATCGGCGTTCAGGCGCTGCATCAGGCGGCGGTGCGCCTTGCGGATATCCGCCGCGGCAGCCCCCGCTTCAAGACCAAGGACCTTGTAGGCCTCCTCCTTAGTCATGGAGCCCGCACCTGGCGCAACACCCAGCCCTTCGCCACCGTGCGGCTGCGCGTCCTTGCGCCAGACGGGAAAACGGCCGTCAAGATACGTCTCTAGGAGCTGGCGGCTCTCCATATCCGGGCTGAGCTCGCCATGAAGCTGGCGCAGGTCCGTCAGCCCCATTGCGCCCAGCATCTTGCCTTCATAACGCCCGGCCAGGACGAGCCCCTCGAGCTTGCCGCTGTCGTGGTCGAGGTCCATTTCGAGCGCGGCAGTGCGCACCGTCGAATGTTTGGAAGCGGCGGCGCGCGCCGGAGGCCGCCTCGTGCGTATCCAGCCGACCCAGGCCAGCGCCGCGAGCAAAAGCAGTCCGCCGATAAGGCTGCGGCCGAAGATCAGCATGGGCGCCCCGACCAGTCCCAGAAAAGCCGGTCCAAGCGATCTCAGACTATCGGCCATCCTTGCGGGATCAGCGCGCACAAAGAGCATGGCGGCGCCGAAAAGCACCACAAGCACCGCTGCCAAGGCGAGGATCACACCCATTGATTAGCACCGCCATACGGATGACCGAGCATAACAAATAGGATGGGACCAAGGTCCGGCGCTTGCAAGTCCCACATCGGACGAGCCGAAGGGCCAGCGGTGGGTTTGCCGGCCGGCGCGGCGCTACAGCAGGCCGAGTTCGGCGAGTTCGAGCCTGAGCTTCGGCGGCATTTCGGCGAGTGCCGCCCTGCCCTTGCCGAGATCGGCCGGTGCGTCGGCGGGCTTCAGATAACGCCAGCCCTGGAAGGCGCGGCGCGGCTGCC
The DNA here is from genome assembly GCF_020165275.1 of Mesorhizobium sp. Ca11. NCBI lineage: Bacteria > Pseudomonadati > Pseudomonadota > Alphaproteobacteria > Hyphomicrobiales > Phyllobacteriaceae > Mesorhizobium > Mesorhizobium sp. Ca11. The sequence continues at coordinate 152,144 of NZ_JAIUHU010000011.1, forward strand.
AGTCGGTGCGCACCACCTCAGGATCGAGCACCAGATGACAACGGCCGATGCCCTCGCCGTCGACGAAGGGCCGGATCTCGGTGATCAGTTGCCGGCACTGCACGCTGCCCTTGATCACCCAATAGAGCGAGCCGCCGTCGGTGATCTCATCGCCGCGCGTCGGCACCATGCGGGTGGTGTGCCAGTGCTCGGCCGGCTCGCCCGCACGGCGCCGCTCGTCGAGGCGGAAGGCGATCCACTCTTCGAGGTCCTCGACGCTGTCGCAACCGACGCACAGTTTGATGAGATTGAGTGACATGCCCCAAGATTTAGCCGCGAGGGTTGACGCGTCAACGCCTTGAGCGACTTCTCCACAGGGCCAGCCTGGGGTCTCGATAAGACCTCAGCACTCCACCACATTGACCGCGAGACCGCCGAGGCTGGTTTCCTTGTATTTCTCGTTCATGTCGAGGCCGGTCTGGCGCATGGTCTCGATCGCGGCGTCGAGCGGCACGAAATGCGTGCCGTCGCCCTTGATGGCCAAGGAGGCCGCCGTCACTGCCTTCACCGCGCCAAGCGCGTTGCGCTCGATGCAGGGCACCTGCACCAGGCCTCCGACAGGATCGCATGTCATACCGAGATGATGCTCGAGCGCGATCTCGGCGGCGTTCTCCACCTGCTCGGGCGTGCCGCCCATGACGGCGCAAAGCCCGGCGGCGGCCATCGCCGAAGCGGAACCCACCTCGCCCTGGCAACCGACCTCGGCGCCCGAGATCGAGGCGTTGGACTTGATGATGCCGCCGACGGCGGCGGCCGTCAGCAGGAAGTCGCGGATGCTCGGCTGGTCGGCTTCGGGATGGAAATGCAGCCAGTAGCGCAGCACTGCCGGCAGCGTGCCGGCAGCGCCATTGGTCGGCGCCGTAACCACGCGACCGCCCGCGGCGTTCTCCTCGTTGACTGCCATGGCGTAGATCGACAGCCAATCATTGGCGAGCAACGGATTTGGCCTGTTCTGCTGCCACTGTTCCTGCAATTTGTCGTGCAGCTGCCGCGCGCGGCGGCGCACCTTCAACCCGCCCGGCATTATGCCGTCCTGCGACAAGCCGCGATCGATGCAGCCCTTCATCGCGCCCCAGATCGCGTCGAGACCTTCGTCGAGCTCCTCGCGCGACATATGCTTTTCCTCGTTGGCGCGCTTCATCTCGGCGATCGAAAGCCCGCTCTTGGCCGCCATAGCCAGCATTTCGGCGGCGTTCTTGAAGGGGTACGGCACGTTCTTGCCTTCGGTCGTCACCGAGCCCTTTGCCTTCATGCGCTGCAGCTCTTCCTCGGAGACGACGAAACCGCCGCCGATCGAATAATAGATGCGTTTGAGCAGCAGCCGGTCGGAAGCATCATAGGCATAGAAGGCCATGCCGTTGGCGTGGCCGGCCAGCGGCGTCTTGCGGTCGAGCACGAGGTCCTTGGCGGGATCGAAGCGATATGTCGGATGCCCGGGCGGCGAAACTCGCTTTTCCGCGCCGATACGGGCGACGATGGCGTCGGCCTCGTCCGGATCGACCGTCTGCGGCGTCTGGCCTGCCAGGCCCAGGATGACGGCGCGGTCCGAGCCGTGGCCGATGCCGGTATAGGCAAGCGAGCCGTGCAGGCTGGCGCCGATGCGGTCAACCTTGACGCCGGCGGGCCGGGGCCAGTCGCCGGCCAGGATCTCGTCGAGGAAGCGGCGCGCGGCCGTCATCGGCCCCATCGTGTGCGAGCTCGATGGGCCGATGCCGATCTTGAACAGGTCGAAAACCGAAAGGAACACTGGGGCGTCGTCTCCTGAGGACCGCTCAAGGCTTACATATAGGAATTCCCGGGATGTTTCCGCTGTTTTGCATGGCGCGGCGCGGCGGCTGCCGACCTTGTTTGGTCCGCCAGCGACATCGCTTGCCGCCTGTCGAAGTGCCGGCACCCCTTGTGTTAAAAGCAATGGATGGGCGATTCACTTCATCTTTCGGCGGCCGATCTGGCGGCGCTGGCTTTCTTCCTGGTCGTCTGGGTTGCGCACACGCTCGCCTCGGACGGCAAGCTGGTCCGTCGCATGTCGCTGACCACGGCGATGAATGCCCAGCGCGAGGCCTGGATGCGCAATATGGCCGAGCGTGAAATCCGCATCGTTGACACCGCCATCATGGGCGGCCTGCAGCAAGGCACCGCCTTCTTCGCTTCTTCTTCTCTGATCGCGCTCGGCGGCTGCTTTGCCCTGCTCGGCGCCTCTGACCGCGTGCTTGAGGTTCTGGCCGACCTGCCCTTCGGCGCGGCCTCGTCGCGCGAAGCCTTCCAGACCAAGGTGTTCGGCCTGGTGCTTGTCCTGGCCTTCGCCTTCTTCAAATTCGGCTGGGCCTACCGCCTGTTCAACTATTGCTCGATCCTGATCGGCGCGGTGCCGACCCCGCATGGCCCGGCTTCGCGCAACCCGGTCAGCGAAACGGCGGTGTGGCGGGCGACGCGCATGAATGTGCTTGCCGGCAAGCACTTCAACTCCGGACTGCGCGCCGTCTTCTTCTCGATCGGCTATCTCGGCTGGTTCGTCGACCCGGTCGTCTTCGTGATATCGACGCTGGTGCTTCTGGCGGTGCTAGTGCGGCGCCAGTTCTTCTCGGCGGCCCGGCAAGCCGTGCTCGGTCAGCCGCCCGGCCCGGGAAAGAACTGATCGATCTTGCCGGACAGCCTGTAGGCGAAAAGCCCGATCCATTCGCGCACTGCGATGGTAGTCGCCTGCACCGAATCGACCGGATTGTCGCGGTAGAAGCCGACGCCTTCCCTGCCCGAGGTGCGATAGTCGACCGGCCACGGAACGGTCGTAAAACCCGCCTTGTCGAACAGCGCCTTGGCGCGCGGCATGTGGAAAGCCGAGGTTACCAACAGCCACGTCTCGCCCGGCTTCGGCTCGACCAGTTTTCGCGAGAACACCGCATTCTCGTAAGTGTTGCGGGATTTATCCTCTAGGATCAGGCGATCGGCGGAAACGCCTAAGGCGCTGAGCAGCCGCGGCGCCGTGTCGGCGTCGCCCTCGCCGTCGAGAAAAAGCGAGCCGTTGCCGCCCGATACGACGACCTTCGCTTGCGGAAAGCGCCTCGCAAGGATCGCTGTCTCCACCATGCGGTCGCCGCTGCTGTTCAGCTCGTAACCGCCGCGCGCCAGATTGATGGCGCCCTCGAAGCCGCCGCCAAGCACGACGATGCCGTCGACCTTCTCGGGCAATGGCGGCTTGGGGAAGCGTTCTTCGAGCGGATTGAGCATCATCGCGCCGACCGACGTCCAGGCCGAAAGGACCAGGATCGCGATGCCGAGCACACTGCCTGCGGCCGCCAGCCGCCGGCGCCCAAACAGCGCTGCCAGCAGGCCGGCAAGCAACAGGAAGATCGCCAGGTTGATCGGTTGGATGAAGAACCAGAGAATCTTGGAAAGATAGTAGAACATGCATCGCCCCTTGTCAGATGAGGGGCGACGCTACCACCACTTCTCCGGCTGGAACCTGCCCGCGGCCTGCTCGATGACGTTGGCCGTCTGGAACAGCGTTTCCTCGTCGAACGGGCGGCCGATCAGCTGCAGGCCGAGCGGCAGGCCCTTGCCGTCGAGGCCGGCCGGCACCGAAATGCCGGGAAGGCCGGCCATGTTCACCGTCACGGTGAAGATGTCATTGAGATACATCTTGACCGGATCGGAGGCCATGTCCTCGTCGGCGATGCCGAAGGCGGCCGACGGCGTCGCTGGCGTCAGGATCACATCGACGCCGGCGGCAAAGACGTTCTCGAAGTCGCGCTTGATCAGCGTGCGCACCTTCTGCGCCTGCAGATAGTAGGCGTCGTAATAGCCCGCCGACAGCACATAGGTGCCGATCATGATGCGCCGCTTGACCTCGCGGCCGAAACCGGCGGCGCGGGTCTTCTCATACATGTCGACGATATCCTTGCCGGGCACGCGCAGGCCGTAGCGCACGCCGTCATAGCGGGCGAGGTTCGACGAAGCTTCGGCGGGCGCCACGATATAGTAGGCGGGCAAGGCATATTTGGTATGCGGCAGGGAGATGTCGACGATCTCGGCGCCGGCGTCCTTCAGCCAGGCAATGCCTTTCTGCCAGAGCGCCTCGATGTCTTCCGGCATGCCGTCGACACGATACTCCTTCGGAATGCCGACCTTCATGCCCTTGATTGGCTTGCCGATCGCCGCCTCATAGTCCGGCACCGGACGGTCGACCGAGGTCGTGTCCTTCGGGTCGACGGAGGCCATCGACTTCAGCAGGATCGCGGCGTCGCGCACATCGCGCGCGATCGGCCCGGCCTGGTCGAGCGAGGAAGCGAAGGCGACGATGCCCCAGCGCGAGCAGCGCCCGTAAGTCGGCTTGATGCCGACCGTGCCGGTCAAGGCGGCTGGCTGGCGGATCGAGCCGCCGGTATCGGTGGCGGTGGCGCCGGCGCAAAGGAAGGCGGCCACCGACGAAGCCGACCCACCCGACGAGCCGCCCGGTACCAGCTGGGCGTTGTCCAAGGTCCGCGCCGTCTTCGTGCCGCCGGCGGACACAAAGCCGCCATCGCCCTGATGCGTCGTCGGCATGACGACCCTATCGACACGCGAGCGTCGCCACGGATTGATCACCGGGCCGTAATAGGAGGTCTCGTTGGACGAGCCCATGGCGAACTCATCCATGTTGAGCTTGCCGAGCATGACGGCGCCGTCGGCCCACAGATTGCTGGTCACGGTCGACTCGTAGCGCGGCTTGAAGCCGTCCAGCACGTGACTGCAGGCCTGGGTGTGGATGCCTTCGGTGGCGAACAGGTCCTTGATGCCGAGCGGAATGCCTTCCAGCGCGCCGCCCTCGCCCGTGGCCAACTTGGCATCGGAAGCCTTGGCCATGTCGCGCGCCTTGTCGGCGGTCACAGTCACATAGGCATTGAGCACGGGATTGGCGCGCTCGATCGCCGCGAGATAGGCCTCGGTGATCTCGGCCGCGGTGATCTCCTTGCCGCGCAGCTTGGCGCGGGCCTCGGAAATGGTGAGATGTGTGAGATCGCTCATCAGGCAAGGCTCTTTTCGTAAAACACCGACCACTCGGAGTCGGGATAATCCAGCACCGGTCCGCAACGCGAGAATCCGGCGCGCTCATAGACGGTCCAGGCGGCGGGGTGCCGATCGCCGGTTTCAAGGACCAAGCGCCTCAGCCCTTCCTGCCGGGCAAGCGCCTCGACACGTGCGACGATCTCGGCGCCGATCTTGCGGCCGCGATGCGAAGGCCGCGTGTACATACGCTTGACCTCGCCGACCGCATCGTCATGGCGCTTGAGCGCGCCGCAGCCGACAGCAAGGCCGTTGTCGCGAGCGATGAACACCGTCGTATCCTCGTCGGCCATCTGCTCGACGGTGAGATGATAGCAGTGCTCGGGCGGCGTCAGTTCGAGCAGCGCGGCGTTGAGTTCGGCGACCAGCGCGCGCACGTCGTCCTGCAAAGGCGTCTCGACGGCGATCTCGACAGCCACGCTCTACTCCACCACCTTCGGAACGAGGAAGAAGTTCTCGTCCGTCGCCGGCGCGTTGGCGACGATGTCGGCGGCCTTGTTGCCGTCGGTGACGGCATCCTGGCGCTTCTTCATCTCCATCGGCGTGACCGAGGTCATCGGCTCGACGCCCGAAACATCGACCTCGTTCAACTGCTCGACGAAGCCGAGAATGGCGTTCAGTTCGCCGGTCATGCGCTCGGCGTCCTCCTCGCTCACCGCTATGCGGGCAAGGTGCGCGACGCGCTTCACGGTCTGAAGATCAACGGACATGTTCTATCGCCTCGGGAAAACCAGTTCGGGCTATAGCGGCGCGGCGCTCAGCGTGCAACACGGATCATGCCGGTTCGATCGCCACGCGGTCGTTCCCCGGGCGCTTACGCGGCAATGCCACGCCCTCGCAGTGATAGTGGCTGCCACGGTTTGCCGGCCTGTCTGCAGTGTATCTTTTCCTGGCTCGGGAGCAGAGCTCTTGCGACGCAGAGAAATCTAGATCGTGATCGCCTTGCCGATGTCCGGCAGCGCCACCTTTACGCCCGAGCCTTCCATGCCGGCGACGAACTTGTCGGCGGTCTGGTCGATCATCGAGAAGGTGCCGAAATGGCAGGGAACGACCGTATCGAAGCCGAAGAAGCGGCGGCAGGCAAGGGCCGCCACGGCGCCGCCCATGGTGAAGCGGTCGCCGATCGGGACGATGCCGATCTTCGGTTCGTGCAATTCGTTGATCAGCCCCATGTCGGAGAAGATATCGGTGTCGCCCATATGGTAGAGCGTCTTGTCCTCGGGAAAATGCAGGACAAGCCCGCCCGGATTGCCGAGATAGGTGTTCGTGCCGCCTTCGCCGCCGAAGGAGGACGAGTGCAGCGCCTGGACGAAGGTCGTGGTGAAAGGGCCGCAATCGACGGTGCCGCCAATATTGCCCGGATTGATCTTGTCGCCGCTGACGCCCTGGCCGACGAGGTACATGCAGATCTCGAAATTGGCGACCAGCATGGCGCCGCTTTTCTTCAGCACTTCGACCGCGCCGCTGACATGGTCGTTGTGGCCATGAGTCAGGAGAACATGGGTCACGCCTTCCGCCGGCCCTTCCCAGCCGCCCGTCCACGATGGATTGCCGACCAGATAGGGGTCGATGAGAATGGTGGCGTCCTTGGTCTCGACGCGAAATGCCGAATGCCCGTACCAGGTAAGTTTCATGAGCGCTTTCCTCGATTTCTCCGTTGCCGGAAGATAGAACGCTAGTCGCAAATTGAAAGTGGCGCCCTCCTCCTACACGTCAAAAGGATGTGACGCCTGGATATCAGAGGAAGTCGTTGGGCATTATTTCAATCGAGGAATTGCCGGCGCGGCTTGCCGGCGGCAAGACGCTCGCCGGGCTCGATCTCGGCGACAAGACGATCGGCGTGGCGGTTTCCGATCGCGGGCTTTCCTTCGCCCATCCGCGCCCGGTCATCCTGCGCAAGAAATTTTCGCTGGATGCCGCCCAGCTTCTCGCTCAGCTCCAGAAGGACAATGTCGGCGCCGTCGTACTCGGCCTCCCGGTCAACATGGACGGCTCGGAAGGGCCCCGAGCACAAAAATCCCGCGCCTTCGTCCGCAACATGGCGCCGCTTTCCGACCTGCCCTTCGTGCTGTGGGACGAGCGGCTATCGACGGTTGCGGCCGAACGGACGCTGATCGAGATGGATTTCTCGCGCAAGAAGCGCGCCGGCAAGATCGATTCGGCGGCCGCCGCCTTTATTCTGCAGGGAGCGTTGGACCGGCTTCAGTCGCTTGGCCGAGCCGATCGGGGCTGATACCGCCGTGCCGGCGCTGCCTGATCCATTCGGCGATGTTGCGCCGGCGGCGGAAGGCCCAAAGCCCCATGAGCAGGAAAAAGTCGAAAACGCAGGTCCGCGCCACCATGCCCGGAATGATCGCCGGATCGACGCCGAGCATCTGGCCGTAGAGCTGGAAAGCGAAATCGTGCACCTGTCGGCTCAGCATCGCATAGCCGAAATTCATGTCGTTGGCCGACAGGAAGAACCATCCCCAAAAAATTGCCATCGGAGCAGCCCAGAGCGTGAATATCGTGCGCATCAGCGCCTGCCTCCAGGGTTTTCAGGGCGGCCGGATATGCGGGAAAGAAGCGAGCTGTGCGCGGCTCCTATCGCCATGCGCGAGGCGGCGCGGATATCACCCTCGGGCAAGTGCATTGCTGCAAAGGTGGAGCGGCGTTCAGCCAGCACGGCGATGTAAGAGGCAAGCAGCGCCGTCATCTGGATGGCGACGATCATGAACAGGCCGTTAATGCCTTGAACCACGCCGCCGATGAGGATCAGCGAAAGCAGGAAAGATGCCGAGATGAAGGCGATCCGGGCCACGCTCTCGCCCGCGTCCGGCCTTGCCGCCGCGTTCAGCAGCGTTTCGACGAAGGCCCAACAGAACAACACCGCGACGATCAACAACGCGATCGAAAGCGGCGCCAGCACGGCAACATTTTCAAGCCCGGGAAGCCCGTTGGCCTGGACTGAGAGGCCAAGCACGCCAAGCGCCGTCGCTATGCCGCGGCTGCCGTCCATGCAGATATAGGCAAGCAGGGCGAAAACCACCGCCCAATGCAAGGCCAGAACTGAGCTCAACACGTGCCGCATACGTTTCCCGTTGGCGGAGTTCGGGGAGGTCATGGTTAACCCTTCCCTACTCCAGCAAAGTGGAGAGTGGGCTTTGCATCGGCTCGCTGCAACGGAAACCATTTGTTAAGGTTAACAGCTGTCCACAGATCAGCAATCTGCCTTTAATGCATGTCGCCCAAAAGTGCGCAGCGGCTCTGGGCGACATGCATCACAACAATGACTTAAAGCGCGTCGCCCGAATCCGTTTCGGCGCGATGCGCTCTATGGTATGATGCCGAAAAAGCGTGAAGCGGTTTTCGGATGACGTGATGCTCAATCTCTTGATTTAGAGATTTAGAGGCGGATCAGGTCACCGGTGGATAGAGCGTGTCGATGATCATGCGCGCGTCGTGGCGCGAATCGAGCATGCCGTAGGTGGTGCGCCACTGGCCGCCGAGCCGCGTTTCGACGAAAGCGTCGGCGATCCGCCCTGCCCCCAGCCTGCGCAGCTCCGCCGCGGCGGCCGAAAGCGCCAGCTGTTCGGTGAGCAGGCGCGCCGAGCCCTGGTCGGTCGCGGCGACCTGCATGGCGGCCTTCAGCACGCCGATGGTGCCGCGCCCGCCGGTGCCGAGATCGCGGTCGATGCCGGTCAGCACCTCCTCGAACAGACCGGGCGCGCGGCCGAGCACGCGCAGCACGTCGAGCGCCATGACATTGCCAGAGCCCTCCCAGATCGCATTGACCGGCGCCTCCCGGTAGTAGCGGGCAAGCGGCGCTTCCTCGACATAGCCGTTGCCGCCAAGGCATTCCATCGCCTCGTAAAGCAGCTGCGGCGCGATCTTGCAGACCCAGTATTTGACGACAGGCGTCATGGCACGGGCAAAGGCCGCCTCGCCGCGGTCGCTTGCCGCCTCGTCGAAAGAGCGCGCCAGCCGGAACGACAGCGCCGTGGCCGCGGCGACGTCGAGCGCCATGTCGGCCAGAACCCGCTGCATCAGCGGCTGGTCGATCAGGTTGGAGCCGAACACCTGGCGATGACGCGTGTGATGAACAGCCTCAGCGAGGCCCGCCCGCATCAGCGCCGACGAAGCGACCGCGCAGTCGAGCCTGGTCAGCGTCACCATGTCCATGATCGTCTTCACGCCTGCGCCCGGGTCACCGACCATCTCGCCGATCGCGTTGACAAACTCCACCTCCGACGAGGCGTTCGAGCGGTTGCCGAGCTTGTCCTTCAGCCGCTGGAAGCGGAAGCCGTTGCCGGAACCGTCGCCCAGGATGCGCGGCACGAGGAAACAGGACAGCCCCTCCGGAACCTGTCCGAGCACCAGGAAGGCATCCGACATCGGCGCCGACATGAACCATTTGTGACCGGTCAACCGGTAAAAACCACTACCGGTGCGCTCCGCCCTGGTGGTGTTGGCGCGCACATCGGTGCCGCCCTGCTTCTCGGTCATGCCCATGCCGAGCGTCAGCCCGGTCTTCTGCACCGGAGGCTTCTGCGCCTGGTCGTATTTGCGCGTCGTCACGCGCGGCGCCCATTCGCGGAAAAGCTTCGGGCTTGCCATCAAGGCCGCCAGCGAAGCGCTGGTCATGGTAATGGGGCAAAGATGCCCCGTCTCGAGCTCAGCGGTCAGGTAGAAGCGTGCCGCCCTCACCTGATGGCGGCGGCCGATCTCGGCATCGCCGTTTTCCCATACCGAAGAATGCAGGCCGCCGGCGATCGCGCGGCGCATCAAGGCATGATAGGCCGGATGATATTCGACAAGATCGAGGCGACGGCCCTGGCGATCATGGGTGCGCAATTTCGGCGTGTCGGTGTTGGCGAGGCGGGCAAGCTCCTGCGCTTCCTGCGTCATCACGAACCGGCCAAGCCCGTCAAGATCCTTGCGCACGGGGTCGGAAAAACGCTCGGCTAGCTGGATGAGCAACGGATCGCCCCGCCATGCATTGCCGCCTGCCAATGGCGGCGGCTGGTTGATCACCTCGTCGGTCACGCCCAATCCTTCAGTTGCCCAATCCTTCAGTTGGCCGAGAGGTTCTTACCATTTCCAAGCCCGCGGTCGCGAATCCGAAGCCACTGGGCCTTATAGCCCAAGCCATGGAAGGCGTGCGACGAAAATACCGGGGAGAACGCCCGCAATCCAAAGCTGGCGCTTGCGGCAGGCCGGACCGCACCCTATAGCAGCGCCTTGAGATGACCGACGCTTCGTCCCTGCCGCTCTTCCCCCACCGCCATCTTCTGGGCATCCGCGATCTTTCCCCCGCCGATATCGAGCTGCTGCTCGATCGGGCGGACCAGGCCGTGGCGATCTCGCGGCAATCGGAAAAGAAGACCTCGACGCTGCGCGGCCGCACCCAAATCAACCTGTTCTACGAGGCATCGACTCGCACGCAGTCGTCCTTCGAGCTCGCCGGCAAGCGTCTCGGAGCCGACGTCATGAACATGTCGGTGGCGAGCTCCTCGGTGAAGAAGGGCGAGACGCTGATCGATACGGCCATGACCCTCAACGCCATGCGCCCCGACATCCTGATCATCCGCCACCAATCGGCGGGCGCGGCTGCCCTGCTCGCCCAGAAGGTCGGCTGCTCGGTGGTCAATGCCGGCGACGGCGCGCACGAGCACCCGACGCAGGCGCTGCTCGACGCGCTGACCATCCGCCGCGCCAAGGGGCCGCTGTCGAAGCTGATCGTGGCGATCTGCGGCGACATCCTGCATTCGCGCGTCGCCCGCTCCAACATCATGCTTCTGAACGCGCTTGGCGCGCAGGTGCGCGTCGTCGCGCCCTCGACATTGCTGCCGTCTGGCATCGACAGGATGGGCGTGATCGTGTCGCGCTCGATGGCCGAAGGCCTTAAGGACGCCGACGTGGTCATGATGCTGCGCCTGCAGCGCGAGCGCATGGAAGGCGCTTTCGTGCCGTCGATCCGCGAATATTTCCGCTATTTCGGCCTTGATGCCGAGAAGCTGAAAGCTGCCAAGGACGATGCGCTGGTCATGCATCCCGGCCCGATGAACCGCGGCGTCGAGATCGCCTCCGAGATCGCCGACGGACCGCAAAGCGTCATCCAGGAACAGGTGGAGATGGGGGTCGCCGTGCGCATGGCGGTGATGGAAGCGCTGCTTGATCCGCGCCGCAACCATGAGGGGCGCGGCGCATGAGCGTGACCATCTTCAGCAAGGCGCACATTGTCGACCCCTCGCGCGGCGTGGACGAGATCGGCAGCGTCATCGTCGACGGCCGCAGAATCGTCGCTGCCGGGAAAGCCGCGTTGAACCAGGGCGTGCCGGAAGGCGCCACCGTCGTCGACTGCGCCGGCAAGACGATCATTCCAGGCCTTGTCGACGCGCGCGTCTTCATCGGCGAGCCAGGCGGCGAGCATCGCGAGACCATCGCTTCGGCAAGCGTCGCCGCGGCGGCGGGCGGCGTCACCTCCATCGTCATGATGCCGGACACCGATCCGGTGATCGACAATGTCGCGCTGGTCGAATTCGTGCTGCGCACGGCACGCGACACCGCTAGCGTCAACATCTTCCCGTCGGCAGCGATCACCAAGGGCCTCGAAGGCCGCGAGATGACCGAGTTCGGCCTGCTGCGCGAGGCCGGCGCCGTCGCCTACACCGACGGCCGCCACACGATCGCCAATGCGCTGGTGATGCGCCGGGCGCTGACCTATGCCCGCGATTTCGGCGGCGTCATCGCGCACGAAACGCAAGATGCCAATCTCGCCTCGTCCGGCGTGATGAACGAAGGGCTCTATGCGAGCTGGCTCGGCCTGTCCGGCATTCCGCGCGAGGCGGAGCTGATCCCGCTGGAACGCGACCTGGCGCTGGCCCGGCTGACCGGCGGCGCTTATCACGCGGCAAAAATCTCGTCGGCGATGGCGGCCGGCGCGGTGAATCGGGCAAAGACCGATGGCGCCAACGTCACGGCCGGCGTCGCGATCCACAATCTGTCGCTCAACGAGAACGACGTCGGCGAATACCGCACCTTCTTCCGGCTGACGCCGCCCTTGCGCGCCGAGGACGACCGGCTGGCGATGATCGAGGCGATCAAGGACGGCACGATCGACATCATCGTCTCCTCGCATGACCCGCAGGACGTCGACACCAAGCGCCTGCCCTTCGCCGACGCCGCCGCCGGCGCCATCGGACTGGAGACGCTGCTGGGCGCGGCGCTTCGGCTTTACCACAATGGCGACGTGCCGCTGTTGAGGCTGATCGAGACGCTGTCCACGGCGCCGGCCAGACTGTTCGGCCTGCCGGGCGGCACGCTGAAGCCGGGGGCGCCGGCCGATCTCGCGGTCGTCGATCTGGACGAGTCGTGGATCGTCAGCGAGAGCGGTCTGCGCTCACGCTCCAAGAACACCTGTTTCGAGGGCGCACGCCTGCAGGGCACGGTCCTGCAAACGGTGGTGGCGGGCCGCACGGTGTTTTCCGCATAAGCCACCGCATCGCTTAAGCCCTGCTCAGCCTGCCCGGCATAGACTTGCTTGGCGAACCCTCCCGACTCTACCATTATGATAAATTCACGCCCAAGCAGGGCCAGCACTTGCAAACTATGGTTGCATCGCGCACAGTGCATCAATCATAGGGCGATCAACCGGGCGGCAGGAAATATGGGGGAAACAATGGGTTACGTGATCGCGCTCGTCTTCGGCTATCTGCTCGGCTCGATCCCGTTCGGGCTTCTGATCACCCGTGCGGCCGGGCTCGGCGATGTCCGCCAGATCGGCTCCGGCAACATCGGCGCGACCAATGTGCTGAGGACGGGTAACAAGGGCCTTGCTGCCGCAACACTGCTGCTCGATGCGCTGAAAGGCACTGCCGCGGTGCTGATCGCCAGGCATTTTTCGCCGGACTTCGGACTGTTGGCCGGTTTCGGTGCCTTTCTCGGCCACCTCTTCCCGGTCTGGCTCGGCTTCAAGGGCGGCAAGGGTGTCGCCACCTATCTCGGCGTGCTGCTTGGCCTTGCCTGGCAAGGCATGCTTGTCTTCGCCGTCGTCTGGCTCGCAATGGCCTTCCTGTTCCGCTATTCCTCGTTGGCGGCATTGGCGGCCGCGGTGGTCGTGCCGATCGCGCTCTATGTCACAAGCACGCCGCAGATCGCGGGCCTGTTCGCGCTGATGAGCCTGATCGTCATCGTCAAGCATCGAGCAAACATCTCGCGGCTGCTCGCCGGCACCGAGGGCAAGATCGGGGCGAAGGGATGAGCGCCCTGGCTGCCGGCCCGCGTCTCAGCGATCGGCAGCGGCTTGCCTGGCTTCGCCTGATCCGCACGCCCAATGTCGGCCCGGCCTCGTTTCGCGAGCTGATCAACCGCTTCGGCTCGGCCGAAGCCGCGCTTGAAATGCTGCCCGAATTGATGATCTCCGGCGGCGCCAATCGCATCGTCCGCATCCCCTCCATCGCCGAGGCCGAAGCCGAGCTGGAGGCCGCGCGGCGCGCCGGCGCCCGCTTCGTCGGCGTCGGCGAGGCCGATTATCCGCCCCTGCTGAAGACTCTCGACAACCCGCCGCCGTTGCTGGCGGTAAAAGGCGAAGGCGCGGTCTTCCGCTTGCCGGCGGTGGCGATTGTCGGCGCTCGCAATGCCTCGCTGGCCGGCATCAAGATGGCGCGCATGCTGGCGGCCGATCTCGGCCGAGACGGCTACGCCATCGTTTCCGGCCTGGCGCGCGGCATCGACACGGCCGCGCACAAAGGCAGCGTTTCGACCGGCACAGTCGGCGTGCTGGCCGGCGGGCTCGATGTCCCCTACCCGCCCGAGAATGCCGGCCTTTGCGATGAGATCGCCGATCGCGGCGGCGCCATTGTTTCCGAGATGCCCTTCGGGTGGCAGCCGCGCTCCCAGGATTTCCCACGCCGCAACCGCCTGGTCGCAGGGATGGCGCTTGGACTGGTGGTGGTTGAGGCGGCGCAGCGCTCCGGCTCACTGATCAGCGCGCGCCTTGCCAACGAAATGGGCCGGCTGGTCTTCGCCGTGCCGGGCTCGCCGCTCGATCCGCGCGCTGCCGGCTGCAACGCGCTGCTCAAGGACGGCGTCACGCTGGTCACTGAAGCCGCCGATATCCTTAGCGCGCTGGCGCCGCTTGCCGGCGCCCGGCTTCCAAGAACCGCCCCACTTGCCGAGGCGCCCGACATATCAGCCATGCCGCCGCCAGGCGAAAACGACCGCGCCGATGTGCTGGAAGCGCTCGGGCCTACGCCGATCGCGGTGGACGACATTATCCGCCACACCGGCATGAGTGCAGCGCAGATATCGATGGTGCTGCTTGAACTCGACCTTGCGGGACGACTTGAGCGTCACGCCGGCGGGAATGTGTCGCTGATCGCGTGACCTGCGGCCTTCAGTTCCGGGTTTGGATCCTCCTACCGGAACAAATATTTCGACACTTCGGGATTGCCGCGGCGCCACATCACATTGTCGAGGAAATAGTGGTGCACGTTGATGAAGATCAGCACGATGAAGAAGAACAGCGACGAACCGAGCACCTGCTTGTCGTAGGGAACCAGGGCGGTCAGCACGAAGGGGATCAGCCAGAAGCCGAGATAGCCAAGCGCGCCGCCCCCAATGATGAATCCCAGCACCCGCAGCCTGTAGCGGGGCCCGAGCACGGATAATATCTTCGGCTCCGGATCCCGCGCGGCATCCGAGACGTCACGCTCGACATTGGTTTGATAGCGCCACACCACGGCCAGATATTGCAGCGAGTGCAGCGCCGGCACCACGAGCAGCCAGAGCGGGTTAATCCTGGCGATCAGGATCCAGAGATAGAGCGAGGCGACATAGGCCACGATGCCGTTGTAAGGCAGTCCGCCGGCATTCCTTCGCCAGCGGTTGACCAGCATGAAAAGCGTGGCCGCCGTCGATCCGACGGCCGCCAGCACGGCAATGTCGGTGATCCATGACGGCGCCGCGAAGGTGTAATATTGAAGGCCGTAATATTGCCCCTGCGTCACGGCCGTATTCGTCTGCAGCCAGGCCAGGATCCACACCGCATAGCTGTTGACGAGCAGCACCTTCTTGTCCCGGTCGTCGAAGAATTTGCGCTTCAGGACGGCGTCGACCATCAGCATGCCGTAGCCTTGCTTGACGTAGTGCCAGCCGACGAAGAAGAACATCGCGTTGGCCGCGAAGCCGAGCAGCCGCGTGTTCGACGTCGCCGCGCCATAGGCAAAGAACAGGGCCATGACCACTGGCACGATGACGCCGGCGAAAATGTAGCGGAGCTGCAGGCTTCTGTCGTAGCCCTCGCCACGCGCCTTGCGGCCGAAATTGCGGTAGAAAATCTGGTAGGAGTGGGCGAAGTGCGGATAGTTCACCAAATAGGCCACGACGACCATCGTCGCGGCCAATGAGCCTTCATACTCGCGCGGCACCAGGAACAGCAGTGGCAGGATCAGAAACGCGCTGCCGCCGAGCATCAGGAAATCGGCGACCGGGCCGAAAAGATATCTGCCCGGCGGCGTCGCCGCCTTGGGCGCCTGTGAATCTACCGAAAGGTCAAGTGCCATCCTGGAGCCTCCCTCGGAGGCGCCGAGTTTAACCACGACCCCATCCAGGGACAAGGCAACGCGGCAGGATCTCTCTTGCCTTCGGGCAAGTCACCCCGTTACGCTGAGGCGTTCGAAGCGATCTTCATCAGCCGCTTTCTGGCCTCCGCCACTCGCTTCTTCTCCGACCTTATGCGGTCGCACAGCGCGAGATTGATCCCGACGCCACATTCTTCATCCAGCATTTCTTTTGCATGATTGAGCGAAGTTTCTGCGCGCTTGACGCGCAGCCTGGCCCTGGCCAGTTCCAAGTTCAGTACGTCCACTGTATCCGCATCCCAGATTGCGGTCCCTTCAACAGGGAAACAGCCGCGCGCAAGCTTTTGTTCCGATTGCCGGAGACGCAGACAAATGTGCTGCTTCGATCGCCCCGGACATGGAAGCGCCCGTGGGTCGGATCTCGCATCTATTTGGGTGTTAAAAATTTTGGTGAGCGCGATGGGATTCGAACCCATGACCTACTGATTAAAAGTCAGTTGCTCTACCGGCTGAGCTACGCGCTCCCGTGGGCTCGGAACGCCGCCCTCGAAATTGCGCGGAACATAGGGAGAGTGCCGCGGCCGGTCAACCGGAAAAAGACGGGCTTCCAAGGCGGATTTCTTGAACGGATTCGAAGGGACGCCGCGGGTGAACGGCTTTCGATGCCTGCGCCAATGGCCCGGCCTGGGGCTGCTTCAGAAAGCCCTACAATAACAATGGGCTGACACAATGGGCTGATGCTGGAACGGGAACCATTGCAATTCGGGCCCGTTTCGCAAAACAGGACGTCCCCATCAACCATCGAGGAGAAGATCAATGAACAAGATCGCATCCGGCCTGTTGGCAACCGCTCTCTCGGCGTCGTTCCTCGCGGCGGAGATGTTGCCGGTCAACGCTCAGCCAGCTTATGTACCGCAACCCCAGGGCCTGTCGTCAGATCTTCAGACCGTGCAGTATCGGGACTGGAGAAGGCACCGCAGCTTCAACCGGGATTTCTCGCGTCGTGGTGACGCCGTCTACTGGAACGGCCATCGCGGCTATCGCGAGTATCGCCGCGGCTATCGCCGGCATGGCGACTATTGGTTTCCGCTGGCAGCTTTCGCCACCGGCGCGCTGATCACCGGCGCGATCGTCAACAGCGAGAACAACCGCGTCTATCGCGGCAACTCGCACGTGCAGTGGTGCTACGACCGCTACCGCTCCTATCGCGCCTCGGACAACACCTTCCAGCCTAACAACGGCCCGCGTCAGCAGTGCGTTTCGCCCTACTGACGGCCTCCAGTCAGTACCCAGGGTCGTTGACTGAGCCCGTGCCTCGATAGGCACGGGCTCTCTCGTTCCAACGTTAGCGGGAGCTCAGCGTCCTGCGCACCGCGTCGCGCCATCCGACCAGTTTGGCACCGCGCGTTGTGGCGTCCATCTGCGGCTCGAAGCACCGCTCCAGCGCCCAGCTCTTGGCGAATTCTTTCGCTTTCGGCCACACGCCGGCCTTTGACCCGGCAAGCCAGGCCGCGCCCAGCGCCGTCGTCTCCAGTATCGTCGGACGGTCGACCGGTGCGTCGAGAATGTCGGCGAGCCGCTGCATGGTCCAGTCGGATGCCACCATGCCGCCGTCGACGCGAAGCACCGTCTTGGCCGAAGCGCCTTTCCAGTCCTTGCGCATGGCGTCGAGCAGGTCGCGCGTCTGGAAGGCGACCGATTCGAGTGCCGCGCGCGCGAACTCGGCCGGGCCCGAATTGCGCGTCAACCCGAAGATCGCGCCGCGCGCATCCGCGTCCCAATGCGGTGCGCCGAGGCCGACGAAGGCCGGCACCAGATAGACCTGCTGCGCAGGGTCAGCGGCCGCAGCCAATACTCCGCTCTGCTCGGCCTTGCCGATCACCTTGATGCCGTCGCGCAGCCACTGCACGGCTGCGCCCGCGATGAAGATCGAGCCTTCCAGCGCGTAGGTTGTCTTGCCGTTGAGCCGATAGGCGATGGTGGTCAAAAGCCGGTTCTTCGAACGCACCAGATCGGCGCCGGTGTTGAGCAGCGCGAAGCAGCCGGTGCCGTAGGTCGATTTCATCATGCCGGGCTCGAAACAGGCCTGGCCGATGGTCGCCGCATGCTGGTCGCCGGCCACCCCGAGGATCCGCATCTCGGCCCCGAAAAGGCTCTTCTCGGTGACGCCGAAATCGTCGGCGCAGTCCTTCACCTGCGGCAGGATCGCGGCCGGAATCTTCAGGATCGAAAGCAGCTCGTCGTCCCAGATATTCTTCTCGATGTTGTAGACCAGCGTGCGCGAGGCATTTGTCGCGTCGGTGGCGTGCACTTGGCCGCCGGTCAGCCGCCAGATGAGAAAGCTGTCGATGGTGCCGGCAAGCAGTTCGCCCCTCTCGGCGCGCCTTCTGGCACCCTTCACCTTGTCCAGCATCCAGGCGATCTTGGTGCCGGAGAAATAGGGGTCGAGCAGCAGGCCGGTCTTCTTCGTGAATGTCTTCTCCAGCCCCTGCTTCTTCAGCTTCTGACAGAGCGGCGCGGTGCGCCTGTCCTGCCAGACGATCGCGTTATGGATCGGCTTGCCGGTCGCCTTGTCCCAGATGACGACGGTCTCGCGCTGGTTGGTGATGCCGATCGCGGCCACATCCGAAGCCGTGCGGCCGGCGGCCTTCAAAGCCGCTTTCGCCGTGGCGAGAACGCTTGCCCAGATGTCTTCCGGGTCATGTTCGACCCAGCCGGAAGCCGGATAATGCTGCGTGAATTCCTGCTGGCCGGTGCCGGCGACTTTCATCTTGTCGTCGAACAGTATCGCCCTGGTCGAGGTCGTTCCCTGATCGATGGCCAGCACAAAACCGCTCATTCCGCATCCCTCCGCTTCTCATGCAACAGGGGAGACGGCAAAGCCGCCTCCCCTGCACTTCCTACATGGGCAAGCACGCCCGCGTCATGCAGTTACTGCTGCTGCCAGCTCTTCACCAGTTCGTCGTAGTTGATGGTGACCGGCTTTTCCTTTTCGTTCTCGATCTTCAACTGAGGAGCGAGATTGCCTTTCTTGACCGCGTCGGCGTTCCAGTAGGCAAGATCGTGCTCTTCGGCCATCTTCGGGCCGATGTCGCCCTGGACGCCCGACTTCTCGATGCGGCTCATGACCTTTTCCTGCTCGGCGCAGAGCGAGTCCATTGCTTCCTGGGCCGACTTGGCGCCGGACGAGGCATCGCCGATCGCTTGCCACCAGAGCTGCGCCAGCTTCGGATAGTCAGGCACGTTGGTGCCGGTCGGCGACCACTGGACGCGGGCCGGCGAGCGATAGAACTCGATCAGGCCGCCGAGCTTCGGAGCGCGCTCGGTGAAGCTCTTGTCGTGGATCGTGCTCTCGCGGATGAAGGTCAAGCCGACATGGCTCTTCTTCACGTCGACCGTCTTCGAGGTGACGAACTGCGCGTAGAGCCAGGCGGCCTTGGCGCGATCGTCAGGCGTCGACTTCATCAGTGTCCAGGAACCCACGTCCTGGTAACCGAGCTTCATGCCGTCCTTCCAGTAGACGCCGTGCGGCGACGGCGCCATGCGCCACTTCGGCGTGCCGTCGTCGTTCAGCACCGCCTTGGCGCCGGCGTCGACCATCGAAGCGGTGAAGGCGGTGTACCAGAAGATCTGCTGCGCGACCCCGCCCTGCGCCGGCACCGGGCCGGATTCGGAGAAGGTCATGCCCTGGGCTTCCGCCGGAGCGTAGGCCTTCAGCCAGTCGAGATATTTCTGGATCGAGTAGACCGCGGCCGGGCCGTTGGTATCGCCGCCACGCGCCGTGCAGGAGCCGACAGGACGCGATTTCTCGTCGACCTTGATGCCCCATTCGTCGACGGGCAGGCCGTTCGGAATGCCCTTGTCGCCATTGCCGGCCATGGACAGCCAGGCGTCCGTGAACCGCCAGCCGAGTGACGGGTCCTTCTTGCCGTAGTCCATATGGCCGTAGACCTTCTTGCCGTCGATCTCGCGGCCGGTGAAGAACTGGGCGATGTCCTCATAAGCCGACCAGTTGACCGGAACGCCTAGGTCGTAGCCGTATTTGGCCTTGAAGTCGGCTTTGTTCTTCTCGTCGTTGAACCAGTCGTAGCGGAACCAGTAGAGGTTCGCGAACTGCTGGTCGGGGAGCTGATAGAGCTTCTTGTCGGGCGCCGTCGTGAACGACGTGCCGATGAAGTCCTTCAGATCGAGGTTCGGATTGGTGACGTCCTTGCCTTCATTCGCCATCCAGTCGGTCAGGTTGCGCACCTGCTGGTAGCGCCAATGCGTGCCGATCAGGTCGGAGTCGTTGACCCAGCCGTCATAGAGGTTCTGGCCGGTCTGCATCTGGGTCTGGATCTTCTCGACGACGTCGCCTTCCTGGATGACGTCATGTGTGACCTTGATGCCGGTGATGGCGGAGAAGGCCGGTGCCAGCACCTGTGACTCGTATTGGTGCGTGGCGATGGTTTCCGAAACGACCTTGATGTCCATGCCGGCGAACGGCTTGGCTGCGTCGATGAACCACTGCATTTCCTTTTCCTGGTCGGCGCGTGAAAGCGTCGACAGGTCGCCTATCTCCTTGTCGAGAAAGGCCTTTGCCTCGTCCATACCGGCATAGGCATGGCCCACTCCCACCAAAAGGACAAGGGCTGTCGTCGATGTTAGAAATTGCCGTCGCATGTGTCTCCTCCAGTCTTAAGTTGCAAGTGCGATCCGGGGCGGCCGCCAGCACGCGGCCGCTCCGGCTATTCCCCCTCTATACGTATCGGAACACGCCAACGGCGTAGACCACGGAGAGAGCGAGAGCCCACCACAGGTTGGGTCCAACCAGACCCAGCCAAGCGAGATGGATAAATGCGCTGCCAAGCAGCGACAGGAACAAACGATCGCCGCGCGTCGTCTCGAAGCGCAGCACCCCGATGCGCGGATGACCGCCGGGCGAGGCATATTCCCAGACGCCCATGCCAAAGAGCATCAGCACAATGACGATGAAGAAGGCGGCCGTCGGCCACGTCCACGCCATCCAGGAGAAGTCGAGATTCATGGCTTTAGACCCTCCCCAGGGCAAAGCCCTTGGCGATATAATTTCGCACGAACCAGATGACCAAGGCGCCGGGGATCAGCGTCAGCACGCCGGCGGCGGCGAGCAGACCCCAATCCATGCCGGCGGCAGAGACCGTGCGGGTCATGGTGGCGGCGATCGGCTTGGCGTCCGTCGTGGTCAGCGTGCGCGCGATCAAGAGCTCCACCCACGAGAACATGAAGCAGAAGAAGCAGGCGACGCCGATGCCGCTCGCGATCAGCGGCATGAAAATCTTCAGAAAGAAGCGCGGGAAGGAATAGCCGTCGATATAGGCGGTCTCGTCGATCTCCTTCGGCACGCCGGACATGAAGCCTTCGAGGATCCACACCGCGAGCGGCACGTTGAACAGGCAGTGCGCCAGCGCCACGGCAATATGGGTGTCGATCAGGCCGAACGCCGAATAGAGCTGGAAGAACGGCAGCGCGAACACCGCGGGCGGCGCCATGCGGTTGGTCAAAAGCCAGAAGAACAAATGCTTGTCGCCGAGGAAGCGGTAACGCGAGAAGGCGTAGGCCGCCGGCAGCGCCACCACCACCGATATCACCATGTTCATCACCACATAGGTGATCGAGTTGATATAGCCCGAATACCACGAAGGGTCGGTGAAGATGGTGCGATAGTTCGCCAGTGTCGGATTATGCGGGAACAGCGTCAGCGACGACACGATCTCCGCATTGGTCTTGAAGCTCATGTTGATGAGCCAGTAGATCGGTAGCAGGATAATGATGATGTAGACCGTCGGCACGATCCACCACCAGCGCGATTCCTCGCCGCGACGGCGCATCAGCTTCGCCACCTCGTCCTGCGACAGCGTGCTGCCCACTTCGGTGACCGCCGTCTCGCTCACGCGCGTCGTTTCGTTGGCACCCGCCATCTCAGCGCTCCGCGTCGTAGTTGGTCATCACGGTGTAGAACACCCACGATAACAACAGGATGATCAGGAAGTAGACCAGCGACATCGCCGCCGCCGGGCCGAGGTCGAACTGGCCGAGCGCCGTCTTGACCAGGTCAATCGACAGAAAGGTGGTCGAATTGCCGGGACCGCCGCCGGTGACGACGAAGGGCTCGGTATAGATCATGAAACTGTCCATGAAACGCAACAGCACGGCGATCAGCAGCACGCGCTGCATCTTGGGCAGCTGGATGTAACGGAACACAGCCCAGCGCGAGGCGCCGTCGATCTTGGCAGCCTGGTAGAAGGCATCGGGAATCGAGACCAGGCCGGCATAGCAAAGCAGCACGACCAGGCTGGTCCAGTGCCAGACATCCATGATGATGACGGTTACCCAGGCATCGATCGGATCCTGGACGTAGTTGTAGTCGATGCCGAGCGCGTTGATGTAGTAGCCGAGCAGGCCGATGTCGTTGCGGCCGAAGACCTGCCAGATCGTGCCGACGACGTTCCACGGAATGAGCAGCGGCAGCGCCATCAGCACCAGGCAGACCGGCACGCCCCAGCCCTTCTTCGGCATGTTGAGCGCGATGAAGATGCCGAGCGGCACCTCGATTGCCAGGATGATGAAAGAGAAGATCAGGTTGCGCACCATCGCTTCCCAGAAGCGGTCGGAGTGCAGCAGGTCCTCGAACCATTCGGTGCCGGCCCAGAAGAAGACGTTGTTGCCGAACGTGTCCTGCACCGAATAGTTGACGACCGTCATCAGCGGGATGACGGCCGAGAACGCCACCAGCACCAGCACCGGCAGGACAAGGAACCAGGCCTTGTTGTTCCAGCTCTTGTCCATCTATGCCCCCATCTCGACGCGCCAGGAATCGGCATAGATGTTGATGCCGGCCGGATCGAAGCGGACTTTCGGTTCGGCCGGCACTTCGTCATCCTCGCCGATCACCGCGGCGATCTCCCTGCCCTCGAGATTGGCGCGAACCACCTTGTGGCGGCCGACGTCCTCGACCTTGCTGACCTGCACCGTCATGCCCTCGCGGCCGAGCCGCACATATTCGGGACGGATGCCGAGCTCGACGGCGCCGGCTTCAGCCTTGGGCACGCCCGGCAATTCGATGCGCTGGGCGCCGAGCTTCGCCATCCTGCCTTCCAGCGCAACCGGCAGCACGTTCATGCCCGGCGAGCCGATGAAATAACCGACGAAGGTGTGGCGCGGACGCTCGAAAAGTTCGGCAGGCGTGCCGATCTGCACGATCTCGCCGTCATACATGACCACGACGCGGTCGGCGAAAGTCAGCGCTTCGGTCTGGTCATGTGTGACATAAACCATGGTGTAGCCGAAGCGGCGGTGCAGCTGCTTCAACTGCGAGCGCAGCACCCACTTCATATGCGGGTCGATGACCGTCAGCGGTTCGTCGAACAGAATGGCGTTGACGTCGGAGCGCACCAGGCCGCGTCCAAGCGAGATCTTCTGCTTCTGGTCCGCGGTGAGCCGGCGCGCCTTCCTGTTCGCCATCGAAGCGAGATCGATCATGTCGAGCGTCTCGCGCACCTTGCGGTCGACATCGGCTTCCGGCACGCGCCGGTTGCGCAGCGGGAAGGCCAGATTGTCGTAGACGGTCATGGTGTCGTAAATGACCGGGAACTGGAACACCTGCGCGATATTGCGCTCCTGCGTCGACAGCCTGGTCACGTCCCGGCCATTGAACAGCAACTTCCCGTGCGAGGGGTGCAGCAGTCCCGAAATGATGTTGAGCAAGGTGGTCTTGCCGCAGCCCGAAGGCCCGAGCAGCGCGTAGGCGCCGCCATCCTCGAAAGTATGGTGCACTTCCTTCAGAGCGAAGTCGGAATCCTTCTGCGGGTTGGGCAGGTAGGAGTGGCGGATGTGGTTGACCTCGATGCGCGCCATCGTTTTCTCCTCAGGCCGCCAGCTTCGACGCCGTCACGGCGCGGCCGTTATGGTCGAATACCATGATGTGGCGCGGATCGATGAACACCTCGACCTCGTCGTCCGTCTCGAAATCGAGAATACCATGCGCAAGCATCACCCAGCGCGCATCGGCGAAATCGAGATGGACGAAGCTTTCCGAGCCGGTGATCTCCGTGATGGTGACCTTGGCCCGCACCGGCACGGCGCCGGCGTTCGGCCGCTCCAGCGACAAATGATGCGGCTGAAAGCCGATCGTGTAGCTGGCGTCCGCAATGCCGGCGAGTTCCGTCGGCACCGGCAGCTTTACGCCGCCTTCGAGCAGGAAATCCGGCCCTTTCTTGGAGAGCACGATGGTGTTGAGCGGCGGATCCGCGAAGGTCCGGGCCGTCACCAGGTCGACGGGCTTGCGGAACACTTCGACCGTCGGGCCAAATTGCGTGACGCGGCCTTCCGAAAGCGTTGCCGTGTTGCCGCCGAGGAGCAGCGCTTCGTGCGGCTCGGTCGTCGCATAGACGAAGATCGTGCCGGCTGCGGCGAAGATCTTCGGCAATTCGGCCCGCAATTCCTCCCGCAGCTTGTAGTCGAGATTGGCCAAAGGCTCGTCGAGCAACACCAGGCTGGCATTCTTGACGATAGCGCGGGCAAGCGCGGTGCGTTGCTGCTGGCCGCCGGACAGGCTGAGCGGCGTGCGCTCGAGATAAGGCGTGAGCTTCAAGAGCGCCGCCGCGTTGCGCACCTCCTTGTCGATCTTCGCCTGCTCGACGCCGGCGACCCGCAGCGGCGAGGCGATGTTCTCGTAGACGGTCATCGCCGGATAGTTGATGAACTGCTGGTAGACCATGGCGACGTTGCGCTTCTGCACCTTCTGTCCGGTGACGTCCTTGCCGTCGAACCAGACCGAGCCGGAAGTCGGCGCGTCGAGGCCAGCCATCAGCCGCATCAGGCTGGTCTTGCCGGAGAGCGTCGGCCCAAGCAGGACGTTCAGCGAGCCGTGCTGAAGCGTCAGCGACACGTCGCGGATGTGCTCCTGCGCGCCGACGGTCTTCGTCACGTTCCTCAATTCCAGCATCACGCCTCCTCCCAGGCCTTGCGCATCAGCGGCCGATCCTTATTCCGCCGCCGCGACATGGCGGCTGCTCAGTCCGCGCATGAATTCTTCCAATGCCGCCGTCTGCTCGCGGCTGAAATGCAGGCCGCGCTTGGTGCGGCGCCACAACACGTCCTCGGCGGTGACTGCCCATTCATTTTCGGCCAGATAGCGAACTTCCGCCTCGAAAAGGTCGGCGCCGAAATTGCGGCCGAGATCGGCATTCGACTTGGCGAGCCCGAGCAGCCTTTCCGCCCGCGTGCCGTAGAGCCGGGTGAAGCGGCGCGCCAGCCGCTGGTCGAGGAACGGATAGGCGCTCTTCAGCCTGGCAACCTGGGCATCGAAGCCGGTCGCGGCGAAATCGCCGCCGGGCAGCGGCGCATCATGCGTCCACGGCCTGCCGCGCTTGCCGAGAAAACCTTCGATCTTCTCCAACATCGATTCCGCCAGCCGGCGGAAGGTGGTGATCTTGCCGCCGAAGGCGTTGAGCAAGGGGGCAGCACCCTCCCCGCCATTGGCCTTCAGCACATAGTCGCGCGTTGCTTCCTGCGCCTTCGAAGCGCCGTCGTCATAGAGCGGGCGCACCGCCGAATAGGTCCAGACGATATCGGACCGCTTCACCGGCTGCGCGAAATATTCGCTTGCCGCAGCGCACAGATAGTCGATCTCGGCGTCGGAGATCTTCACCTCATGCGGATCGCCCGGATAGTCGCGATCGGTGGTGCCGATCAGCGTGAATTCTTCCTCGTAAGGAATGGCGAAGATGATGCGGCCATCCTTGTTCTGGAAGAAATAGGCGCGTGGATCGTCGAACTTCTTTCCGACTACGATATGGCTGCCCTGGACGAGGCGGACATTGTGGACCTCGTTCTGGCCGACCGCGGTCGAGAGCACGTGATCGACCCAAGGGCCGGCTGCATTGACGAGAAGCCGCGCGCGGACCTCTTCGGTCTCCCCGGTAAGCACATTCTGCACCTTCACGGTCCAAAGCGCGCCGTCGCGCCGCGCGCTGACGACTTTTGTGCGGGTGCGGATAATGGCACCCCGGTCGGCGGCATCACGCGCGTTCAGCGCCACCAGGCGCGCGTCGTTGACCCAACCGTCCGAATACTCGAAAGCCTTGCGGAACAATGGCTTGAGCGGCTTGCCTGCCGGATCGCGGGTCATGTCCAGCGTCTTCGTCGCCGGCAACAGCTTGCGCCCGCCGATATGATCGTAAAGGAACAATCCCAACCGGATCAGCCAGGCGGGCCTGAGGCCCTTGGCATAGGGCAGCACGAAGCGCATCGGCCAGATGATGTGCGGCGCGTTCTTCCACAGAACCTCGCGCTCCATCAGCGCCTCGCGCACCAGCCGGAATTCATAGAATTCGAGATAACGCAGGCCGCCATGGATGAGCTTGGTCGAACCGGAGGAGGTCCCGCTGGCGAGATCGTTCATTTCGGCAAGGTAAACTGAAAATCCGCGGCCGACGGCATCGCGGGCTATGCCGCAGCCGTTGATGCCGCCGCCGATGACGAAAATGTCATGGATCGGAGATGCGTCCAAAGATTCCTCCAACGATTTCGCATTGCACCATTTTTGTGTTTTACGAAACCGTGACGGAATTATTTCGAACTCAAAGCGAATGTCAAACGAAATATCGCGGTCGGATGAGCAAGCCGTCGAGGCGTGCCTTATTCGAACGCTGTCTCGATCAGCCGGACTTCGGTTTCCTCGCAAATCCTGCGAATCGACGGGATCTCGCAACGATCGGTGATGAAGGTATTCACCTGCGAAAGATGGCCGATCCGGACCGGCGCGGTGCGTTCGAATTTCGTCCGGTCGGAAACCAGGATGACGTGGCGGGCATTTGCGATGATGGCCTGCGCAACTTTCACCTCGCGGAAATCGAAGTCCAGCAGCGCGCCGTCATGATCGATCGCCGAGGCGCCGATGACGGCGTAATCGACCTTAAACTGGCGGATGAAATCGACGGCTGCCTCGCCGACAATGCCGCCGTCGGAACCGCGCACAACGCCGCCGGCGATCACCACCTCGATCGTGGGGTAGATGCGCATCCTATTGGCAACATTGATATTATTAGTGATGACCATAAGCCCGTTATGGTCGAGCAGCGCCTTGCTGACGGCCTCGGTGGTGGTGCCGATATTGATGAACAGCGAGGCATTGTCAGGAATCAGCCGCGCCGCCGCGCTGCCGATCGCCTCCTTCTCGTCGGCGGCAATCTTGCGGCGTGCCTCGTACTCCATGTTCTCGATGCCGGACGGGAACAGCGCACCGCCATGGATACGGGTCAGCAGGCGCTGATCGCACAGGTCGTTGAGGTCCTTGCGGATGGTCTGCGGCGTCACGTTGAAATGCGTCGCCAGGTCATCGACCAGCACCCTGCCATGGTCTTTCGCCCTCTGGATGATCTCGGCATGGCGTGGCGAAAGAAACATTGCGCGTCCTCCATTTTCGTTTTCCCCGTCTATATCGGAAAACGAAAGCGAAGAAAAGGTATAAGCCGGCTAACGAAAATCACCTGATTGAAAAAGGCAAACCAGTGTGGAACAGGTCTGCTGCCTCAGGATACGCGCCGCGCAATCTCGGTTATGACGTCGAACGCCGCATCGACATCTGCCGCCGTCGACTCGAACTGCCCCGCCTGAAAGCGGATCGCCACGCGCCCATCTACCCGCGTTTGAGTCAGGTAAATGCGGCCGTCGGTGTTGATGGCGTCGACGAGGCGGAGGTTGTGCTCGTCAGGGTCGGCGCCTGCCACCGTGCGGTGCCGGAACGAGAACAGCGAAAGCATTGGCTCGCTGACGAGCTCGAAATCCTCTTCCCCGGCAAGGCGCGCGGCAAGCCCTGCGCTCCAGGCGACATGGTTGCGGATCATGGTGCGCAGGCCCTCGAGGCCATGGGCGCGCAGCAGGAACCAAAGTTTCAGGGCGCGGAAGCGGCGGCCGAGCGGCACCGACCATTCCGAATAGTTGATGATGCCGTCATGACCCAGCGTCTTCAGAAACTCCGGCTTGATGGCCAGCGTGCGCACCAGATCTTCCGGCTGGCGCACGAACTGGATCGAGCAATCGAACTGCGCGCCGAGCCACTTGTGCGGATTGAAGACAATGGAATCGGCGCCTTCGACGCCGGCCCAGAAATGCCGGTATTCCGGGCAGATCATCGCCGACCCTGCCCAGGCGGCGTCGACATGGAGGTAAAGCCCGTGCCGCTGAGCGACCGCGGTCACCGCCGCGATGTCGTCCGTGCCGCCGGTGCTGGTGCCGCCGACGCAGGCGATGATGCCGGCGGGCAGCAGGCCAGCCTTGCGATCGGCAACGATCGCGGCCTCGAGCGCGTGCGTATCCATGGCGCGAAAACGTCCGGCGACCGGGATACGGACAAGGTTGTCCTCGCCGATGCCGGAGACCCAGATGGCTCGGTCGATCGAGGTATGGACCTGGTCGGAGGAATAGACGCGTAGCTTCGCCTGCCCGGCCAGCCCCTTTTTGTTGCCCTGCCAGTCAAGTGCCCGCTCGCGCATGGTGAGCACCGCCGCAAGCGTCGCCGAGGAAGCCGAATCCTGGATGACGCCGGAAAAGCCCTCGGGCAGGCCGAGCGCCTGGCGCATCCAGTCGACGATGCGCGTTTCGAGTTCGGTCGCCGCCGGCGAGGTCTGCCACAGCATGCATTGCGCGGCCATCGCCGAGACCAGATATTCGGCCACCACCGAAACCGGCGCTGCATTGGCGGGAAAATAGGCGAAGAAGCGCGGATGCTGCCAATGCGTCATGCCCGGCACGATCTTTTCTTCGAAGTCGGCGAAGATCCTGTCCATCGGCTCCGGCATTTCGGGCGGCGACGCCTCGATGCTTCTGAAAATCTCGCCCGGCGCGATCGCCGGCCGCACCGGGCGGTCGCGCAGGTTGGCACGATAGTCGGCGCCCCAGTCGGCGGCGCGCCTCGACCAATCGCGGAATTCGTCGCTGTCCATATTTTCCCTCCCCAGCGGCCGTCGAAGATAGCGGCCGGTCGAACCGCTCTCGCAAAGCCCTATCCCGGAAAGTCCGGCAGATTTGAAAAAGCGATTTTCAGCGCGTTGGACCAGCCGTCCGATATGGTGCGGTAGTAAGGGTCATCATGGCCGATCCGTCGGTTCAGCCCCACCCTAAGCGCATCCTGTTCCAGGAACAGCAGATCGAGCGGCAGCCCGACCGAGAGGTTGGATTTCAGCGTCGAGTCGAACGACACCAGAAGCAGCTTCACCGTTTCGGCCAGGCTCATTGCCCGATCATAGGCACGGATGATGATCGGCTTGCCGTATTTCGTCTCGCCGATCTGGAAGAAAGGCGTGTCGTCGGTCGACTCTATGAAGTTGCCTTCCGGATAGATCATGAACAGTCTGGGCGGGCTGCCCTTGATCTGGCCGCCGAGGATGAAGGAGGCATTGAAGTAGGAATCCGCCTTGTCGCCATTCGGCGAGGCATGCTCTATCACTTCCTTCACTGTATCGCCGACCAGCCGCACCGTCTGATACATGGAGGGAGTTTCGAGTAGCTTCGGATGACGGTCGCTGACCGCCTTGTTACGCTCGTCGAGCAGGCTGACAACGGCCTGCGTCGTGGCAAGGTTGCCCGCCGACATCAGCACGATGACGCGCTCGCCGGGCTGTTCCCACACATGCATCTTCTTGAAGGTCGAGATCGAATCCATGCCGGCATTGGTGCGCGTGTCCGACATGAACACGAGCCCGCTATCGATCTTGAGGCCGACGCAATAGGTCATGATTGCTCTTCTGCTAGCGATTCCGGCGCAGATTACTGCTCTACCGTGACAGTGACGGCAAGCTTCTCTTGTGCCTGCCCGAGCAGTATCCCCGACACCGGCGAGGCATCGCGATAGTCGCGCCCCGTCGCCACCCGCACATAACGTTCGTCGGGAGAGATACCGTTCGCCGGGTCGAAGGCAACCCATCCGAGCCCCACGACATAGGCCTCGGCCCAGGCATGGCTTGCGGCCTGCTCGACGGCCGCATCCATCATCAGGTAGCCGCTGACATAGCGTGCGGGAAAGCCGAGGGCGACTGCGGCAGCGATGAAGATGTGGGAGTGGTCCTGGCAGACGCCGGACTTCAACGCGAGCGCCTCCTCCGCCGGCGTCACGACGCTGGTCGCGCCCGGCCTGTAGGCGACGCGTTCGCCGATAGCGCCCATCAGCCGGTGCAGTCGCTCGATCTCGGTGCCCTGGCCCAGCGTGCCGGCCAGTTCACGTATGCCCTCGCCGGCGGCGGTGAGTGGCGTCGGCTGTCCGAACAGCCAGAGCGGCGCAAAGCCCTGATGCGGACCCGTCACGCCCGCCGTGTCATACGTGGTCACGTCTCCGGCTGCCTCGACGGTGATCGAATTCTGGCCGCTCTCGGCGCTCACCAGCCGCGTCTCGTTGCCGAAATGGTCGGTGAAGCGCACCTCCTCACGCGCGCCTTCGACCTTGACCGCCCAGGAGCCGACGGTCTGCGTGCGCCCGCTGGAAGGCCAAAGGCGCAGCCGCTGCAGCAGATACTGCACCGCTTGATCGTAGCGGTACTCGGTACGATGGGTGATCTTGAGCCGCATAACGCTCGCCTCGGCTGTGCTCAATAGAACCGGTAGTCCTGGGCGATCTCGTCGCCCAGCCTGGTGTTGTCCCGAATGAACTCGGCCAGGAACTCGTGCAGGCCATGATCGAATATGTCCTTGATCGAACCCCTCTTGAGCAGCGCCTGGATCTTCTCGGCCGTGCCATGGCAAGCATGGCGTTCACCGTAATCGTCGGCGAGGAATTTCAAATGCTCGCCGAGGAAGCGGTAGCAGAAAGTCAGCGAGCGCGGCATGCGCACGTTGAGGATCAGATAGTCGGCGATATTGGTCGGCTTGTAGTCGGCTTCATAAACCCAGCGATAGGAACGGTGCGCCGACACCGAGCGCAGGATCGATTCCCACTGATAGTTGTCGAGCGTCGAGCCGACCCAGGACAACGACGGCAGCAGCACATAATATTTCACGTCGAGGATGCGCGCCGTGTTGTCGGCGCGTTCGACATAGGTGCCGAGCTGCGAGAAATCGAAAATTTCGTTGCGCAGCATGGTGCCGTAGAATGAACCGCGGATCAGCGCCGTCTCGCGCTTGATTGCATCGAGCACCGTCGGCAGGTCGCGTTCGTCGATCGGCCTTGCCAGCATGCGCTTCAGCGACATCCAGGCTTCGTTGATGCTTTCCCAGGTCTCGCGGGTCAGCGCCGTGCGCACCATGCGGGCATTGTTGCGCGCCGTCTCGATCGACGACATCGTGCTCGACGGGTTCGAGGTGTCGCGCAGCAAGAAGTCCGAGACGTTGGCGGCGGTATAGTCCTGGTACTTTTGGCTGAAGGCGATGTCCGAGCCGGCGCTGAGCAGGACCGAGTTCCATTCCTCCGAAGCGCTCTGGGTGCGCGTCAACGCCATGCGTAGGCCGGCATCGACCAGGCGCGCCATGTTTTCGGCCCGCTCGATATAGCGGTTCATCCAGTAGAGACCGTTTGCGGTGCGGCCCAAAAGCATATCAGCTTGCTCCGGTATCGAGCGAATAGCGAATAGCGAGTAGCGAATAGGGAGAAAAAGACTTCATGACTTTTGCTGCAGGCTCCGGATCATCGAACGTAGCATCTTTCCTATTTCGTCAGTTTGGCCAAGCAAGCTGGCGACCTTCGCTTCGACCATCAGCCCAACCTCTCCGCACAGGATGAGATGTGTCTCCAACTCTTTCAGAGAGCCCTGCGCTACCCGAAGAAATCGAATGAAAGCTCCCGTATTTTCTCTTCCGTGACCTTCCGCAACATTCGCTGCGATGGAAGCCGCCGAGCGTCTTATCTGAGAGGTCATTCCGTACGCTTCGCTGTTTGGAAAAGCTTTCGTGGCCGAATAGCAATCCACGGCCAACCTCAAAGCCGCCTTCCAAACAATCAGATCTCTGTAGGAATTGATTGCCGTCGTATCCCCCTTTTCCCTACTCGCTATTCGCTACTCTCTATTCGCTCTTAATCATCCAGCACCCACGTATCCTTCGTCCCGCCCCCCTGTGAGGAATTGACCACCAAGGACCCCTCCTTGAGCGCGACGCGCGTCAAGCCGCCCGGCACGATCTGGATGCGGTCGGATACGAGCACGTAAGGCCTGAGATCGACATGGCGCGGCGACAGGCCCTTTTCGGTCAGGATCGGGCAGGTGGACAGCGCCAGGGTCGGCTGAGCGATGTAGTTCGAGGGCTTCGCCTGCAGCTTTTTTGCAAAGTCCTGGCATTCCTTCTTGGTTGCCGCCGGGCCGACCAGCATGCCGTAGCCGCCGGAGCCGTGCACTTCCTTGATGACGAGCTCGTGGATGTGCTCCAGCACATATTTTAGGCTGTCGGCTTCCGAGCAGCGCCAAGTCGGGATGTTGCCGAGGATCGCCTTGCGGCCGGTGTAGAACTCGACGATCTCCGGCATGTAGGAATAGATCGCCTTGTCGTCGGCGATGCCGGTTCCCGGCGCGTTGGCGATGGTGATGTTGCCGGCGCGGTAGACATCCATGATGCCGGGCACCCCGAGCGCGGAATCCGGCCGGAAGGTCAGCGGATCGAGGAAGTTGTCGTCGACGCGCCGGTAGAGCACGTCGATCTGCTTGTAGCCTTCGGTCGTGCGCATCGCCACATGGCCGTCGACGACACGCAGGTCCTGCCCTTCGACGAGCTGCACGCCCATCTGGTCGGCAAGGAACGCATGCTCGAAATAGGCCGAGTTGTACGAGCCCGGCGTCAGCACCGCGATCGTTGGCGCGCCCTTGCTGCTTTGCGGCCGCACCGCGGCCAGCGACTGGCGCAGGAGTTGTGGGTAGTTCTCGACCGGCCGAACCTTGATCTTCTGGAACAGCTCCGGAAAGAGCTGCATCATAGTCTCGCGGTTCTCCAGCATGTAGGAGACGCCCGACGGCGTGCGGGCATTGTCCTCCAGCACGTAGAACTCGTTCTCAGAGATGCGGACGATGTCGACGCCGATAATGTGGGTGTAGACGCCGGCCGGCGGCCTGACCCCGATCATCTCGGGCAGGAAGGCCTCATTCCTGGCGATCAGATCCTTGGGTACCCGCCCGGCGCGCAGGATCTCCTGGCGATGATAGATGTCGTCGAGAAAGGCGTTCAGCGCCTGCACGCGCTGCTCGATGCCTTGCGTCAGCCGGCGCCATTCGTGGCCGGAGAGGATGCGCGGGACGATGTCGAAAGGGATCAGCCGCTCGGAAGCTTCCTGCTCGCCATAGACGGCAAAGGTAATGCCGGTCTTGCGGAAGACGCGCTCGGCATCCTGCATTTTCTGGGTAAGCCTGGCTGGGTCCTGCTCCTTCAGCCAGCGATCGTAAGCCTCATAAGGTCTTCTCAATCCGGAAACTTCCGGAAGCATTTCGTCGAACGCTGCCAATCGCGTACTCCCCTCTGAGACCATTTCACTGGCCTCGCCGGAGAAAATCAAGCGCAATCGGAGATTTAGGAAGCCGCGGCGGCCACTCTATGCAAATTGCCTAGAATCAAGGCACGGACAGCAAGGCTGGGTCAGCTCCTGCTTTCCGGCGGGGCACAGACAGGCCCGGTCAGAACGCCCGGAAGGTCACAATGGTGAAGGTGTCCTTGATTCCAGGCAGAATCTGCACCCGCTCGTTGACGAAATGGCCAACGTCTTCCTCGTCGTCGATATAAAATTTGGCAAGCAGGTCGTAATTGCCCGCGGTCGAGTAGATCTCGGAGGCGATTTCGGCATCGGCGAGCGCGCTGGCGACCTCATAGGACTTGCCCAGGTCGCACTTGATCTGCACGAAAAATGCCTTCATTGCCCGGTCCTGCCAGCCTGCTTCATGAATAAGCGGCCCTTGTGGCAGACTGCTGCCCGGCTTTCAAGCTTCCCGCGCCGCACACCTCGAAGAGTACCTGATCCCGCTTCCCGACGCTGAAATGGTGAAATCTTCGCATCCCGGTGAAACCACGCCATGGCGCGATGCGTATGTTAGATTGCATTCGCCAAAGCGAATTCCGGGGAGGCAGGCCATGCGCCGCGCTTTGTTCGCACTTGCTCTTGTTCCGATGTTGATAGCCTCGCTTGCTTTCGCCGGCGACGCTGAGATCAAGGCCGCGCAGACAGTCATCGACAGCCAGTTGAAGGCCTTCGTCGCCGATGACGGCGCCACCGCCTACAGCTTCGCCGCGCCGAACGTGAAGCAGATCTTTCCGACCGTCGACACCTTCATGAACATGGTGACGAACGGCTACGCGCCGGTGCGCAAGCCCCGATCCTATTCCTTCGGCAAGGTCGAGCAGACCGGACCCGGCTCGATCATCCAGCAGGTGCTGATCATCGGGCCCGACGGCAAGGATTATGAGGCGGTCTATACGCTGCAGCAACAAGCGGACGGCAGCTTCAAGATCACCGGCTGCAGCCTGCGCGCCTCGACTTCGGTCAGTACCTGAGCCCGACCGGCATGACCGCTCAATCTCGGCGGCTATACAGTGTCCAGCCCATACCGGAGAGGCCCCAGAAGGTCGAGGCTCCGGCTCGTTCGTAGGCAAGCGCGCAATCGAAATC
Source organism: Mesorhizobium sp. Ca11 (assembly GCF_020165275.1). NCBI lineage: Bacteria > Pseudomonadati > Pseudomonadota > Alphaproteobacteria > Hyphomicrobiales > Phyllobacteriaceae > Mesorhizobium > Mesorhizobium sp. Ca11. The sequence goes on from NZ_JAIUHU010000011.1 coordinate 186,374, forward strand.
CACGCGCTCCGGCTGTTTTTGGGTATCGCCTTCGAGAATCAGCCAGTCCGCGCGTCCGGCGCAAATCTTGTCCTGGGTGACGAGCGATGCCTGGCGGCCGATGCGCGCAGCGAAATAATCGACCACCATGCCGGTGCGGAAATCGGCGTTGGTGGCATATGTGGCGGCGCCGCTCTTTGTCATCTCGTCCACCATCCCGGAATAGGAACCGCGCCCATGCTCATAGAAATGGGCCAGCAACGCCGCGTTGCCGCCGGCCACAAGAACGAGCATCCCGGCGGCAAAAAGCCTTCTCTTACCGCCGGCGTCGAAGCCGCGTCCGATCAAGTCTCCGGCCCAAAGCAGCAACAAGGTTCCGCTGACAATGAAATAGCGCGGGAATTCAACATTCGGCAGATGCGCCGCCGCCATTATGGCGGGCAGCCCGACGACGCCGATGGCATAAAGGCTGGCCCGGCGATCGCGCGAGACGCCTGCATGTGCCAAGACCAGGATGCAGGTCACCGCGACCCACGTCCAGTCGCCGATCCAGTCCGGCAGGCCGAAAAGATAGCGGATCATTCCGCCATAACCGGCGGCGAATTTCTCGAGCGAGAAAGAGGAAAAACCGCCGATATTGAAGCTGAACCATCGTGCGCCTACAAGCATTGCCGCGGCAAGCGGAAGCACGGCAAGGAAAGCAGGCAGAAAGGCCTGGACGACCTCCTTGTTGACGACAATCAGACTGCGGCTGCCTCGCCAGCTCAGCCACGCCGTCCAGGCCGTTAGCACCACCACCGTTTCGACCATTGTCAGGTGGGAAAGGAAGCCAAGCAGAATTGCGACAGCAAGAGCGACGCCGTACGCACCCCGCTTGTCGAACCAGCGCTCCAGAAGAGCCACCGCAACGAGTGTGAACAGCGCCAGGCCGGCATAGCCACGTGCCTCCGAGCCGTAGTGAACCATCGGATAGCTCAACGCAAACAGCAGCGCCGACCCAATCATTGCCCAACGTCCGCGCGATATCGCCGCGGCTGCAATGACGGTGCATCCGCTGAGCGTTATTGAGAAGCCGCGCTGGACCAGCGGCGCGGCATCGGGCCCGACGACATACTGGTATATCGAGTTGAGAAAGTGGTTGTTGTCGTGGTTCACACGCCAGAATATCTGGTCGATCGAGGTCAGCGGCTTCAGCAGCGTGATGCTCCAGATCTCGTCGTGCCAGAGATCCCCGCGCGCGCCGAGCAGGCGCAAGATAAGGCCGACAAGCACGACCCCTGAAATTACAAGTAATAGACTGTAACTCCATTGCTGGGTCGCCGCAGAACCTGGCCGGTAAAAATTAGCGCTTGCTGCTTTATGGTCGACGATCGACGCGTCCATCTTTACCAAAGTCGTGCCGCCCCTTGCCTCGATATGGCAAGGCATACTTACTCTTGATCTGATTTATGAAAGGTTTTCCGACGGCTTCCTGATCAAAGGACCGGGATATCGCCCCGCGCCCAGCCTTCGGTAATCGCGGCGGCGCGCGCTTCGAAAGCCTGCGTCTCGATGGCTGTTCGGACGTCCTGCATCAGCCTCTGATAATAAGACAGGTTGTTCCAGGTGAGCAGCATGGCGCCGAGCGCTTCCTGCGAGCGCACCAGGTGATGCAGGTAGGCGCGCGAATAATCGCGCGCGGCCGGGCAGTCGCTTTCCTCGTCGAGCGGGCGCGGATCGTCGGCATGGCGGGCGTTCCTGAGATTGACCTTGCCGCGGCGCGTGTAGGCAAGGCCATGGCGGCCGGCGCGGGTCGGCATCACGCAGTCGAACATGTCGATGCCGCGCGCCACCGATTTCAGGATATCGTCCGGCGTGCCGACGCCCATCAGGTAGCGCGGTCTGTCGGCCGGCAGCTCCGGGCAAGTGATGTCGAGCATCTCCAGCATCACCGGCTGCGGCTCGCCGACCGCGAGCCCGCCAACCGCATAGCCTTTCAGATCCATCGCTTTCAGCGCCTGGGCGGAGCGCACGCGCAAGGCTGCGCTGTCGCCGCCCTGGACGATGCCGAACATCGCCTTGCCCGGCTGGTCGCCGAACGCCGCCTTGCAGCGCTCCGCCCAGCGCAGCGACAATTCCATGGCGCGCTCGATCTCCTCGGGCTTGGCCGGCAGCGCCGTGCATTCGTCGAGCTGCATCTGGATGTCGGAATCGAGCAGTCCCTGGATTTCGATCGATCGCTCCGGCGACATCTCGTAGGGCGCGCCGTCGATATGCGAGCGGAAGGTGACACCCTGTTCGGTCAGCTTCCTGAGCTTCGACAGCGACATGACCTGAAAGCCGCCGCTGTCGGTCAGGATCGGATGCGGCCACCGCGCGAACTCATGCAGGCCGCCGAGCCGGGCCACGCGCTCGGCGCCTGGTCGCAGCATCAGATGGTAGGTGTTGCCGAGGATGATGTCGGCGCCGACCCCGCGCACCTGGTCCATATACATGGTCTTGACGGTGCCGCCGGTGCCGACCGGCATGAAGGCCGGCGTGCGGATCTCGCCGCGCGGCATTGAGACCAGGCCGCGCCGCGCCTTGCCATCGGTGGCAAGCACCTGAAATGAAAAAGTGTCAGCCATTGAATTCCTTGTCGTGCTCCGGCGCGCCGGGCGCCTGCTCGTCGAGCGACTGCCGATAGCGGATGCAGCCGCGCATGAATTTCGGCCATGGCGGCACGGCGATCGCCGGCTCGGTCCTTTCCGGCAAAAGCTCCCAGAGGTCAGGATGATGCCAGCACAGATCATGCCCTGTCGCGTCGCGATGCGCGCGAATGCCGGCGCGCAGTTTCTTCACCTGCGCGATCAGCGTATCGCGGTCCATGCTGTCGAGGTCATCGTCCATTGCTCGTCTCCGTACGAAAAAGCAGGCTTGCGTCTCCATAGGAGTAGAACCTGTAGCGGTTCTCGATGGCATGCCCATAGGCCGAGCGCATCGCCTCCAGCCCGCTGAAGGCCGAGACCAGCATGAACAGCGTCGAGCGCGGCAGATGGAAATTGGTTATCAGTATATCGGCCGTACGGAAGCGATAGCCGGGCGTGATGAAGATGTCGGTTGGTCCGGACCAGGGCTCGATCCTGCCGTCGTCGCGCGCCGCGCTCTCCAAGAGCCGCAGCGATGTCGTGCCGACGCAGATGATCCGGCCTCCCCGCGCCTTGGCCGCGTTGAGCGCCGCCGCCGTCTCCGGGCTTACCGAGCCGGTCTCGGCATGCATCTTGTGGTCGGTCGTGTCGTCGGCCTTCACCGGTAAAAAGGTGCCGGCGCCGACATGCAGCGTGACGAAGCGGCGCTCGATGCCCTTGGCGTCGAGCGCCGCGAACAGCTCCGGGGTGAAATGCAGGCCAGCGGTAGGCGCGGCGACCGCGCCTTCCTCGCGCGCATAGATCGTCTGATAATCGGCGCGGTCGCGCTCGTCGTCCTCGCGCTTCGACGCAATGTAGGGCGGCAGCGGGATATGCCCGACGGCATGCAGCGCCTCGTCGAGAAAGGCGCCCGACAGATCGAAGCCGAGCAGCGCTTCGCCGCCCTCGCCTTTTTCAAGCACCGTGGCGTCGAGCCGGCCCAGAAAGCAGGAACTGCCGTCATGGCCGAACTGGATGCGGTCGCCGGCGGCGATGCGCTTGCCCGGCCGCATGAAGGCCAGCCAGCGGTCGGGACCGGTGCGCATGTGCAGCGTCGCCTCGACCTGCGCCGCCGCTTCGCCGCGCAGCCTGATGCCCTTCAATTGCGCCGGGATGACTTTGGTGTCGTTGAACACCAGCACGTCGCCGGCCTCGAGCAGCGACGGCAGGTCCCGGACCGTCCGGTCCTCGAAACCGGTGTCCGGCCTCACCACCAGCAGCCGAGCGCTGTCGCGCGGCTCGGCCGGCCTGAGCGCGATGCGGTCTTCGGGAAGATCGAAATCGAAGAGGTCCACTTTCATGCCTGCGGCAATAACCCGATCGCCGCGCTCTCGCCACCGTCTTGTTGCCGCGCCTTGCGAGCAATTGCCGTCGAACGAAACAGCCGACGCTCAGGTCAGCCGCACCAGCAGCGCTCCGGCCAAGAGCAGCACAGCGCCGGCGACGCGGCCAAGCGAGATTTCGCGCACCGCCACGCCAAGGAAGCCGGCGCGGTCGATCAGCATGCCGGCGATCAGCTGACCGGCGACCAGGAAGGCCATCAGCGCCGCCGCGCCGATGCGTGGCGTGAGGATCGTCGACAGCGTCACATAGAAGCCGCCGAGCATGCCGCCGGCGACGAACAGCCAGGGCGCCGGCGCCTTCCAGTCGAGCGAGATGCCCTGCAGCTTCACCACCGAAATCGAGATGATGCCAAGCACGATGGCACCGGACAGGAAGGAAAAGGCGGCGGCCGCGACCGGAAGGCCGAGGCCCTTAGCCAATTGCGAATTGATCGGCGCCTGGATGGCGATGAAGGCGCCGGACAGGATGCCGAGCAGAGACCAGACAGCGCCCATCATGGTTCCGCCTTTACTTGACGTCTGCCGCGACTTTCAGCGACACGATCTTGTCGGGATCCTGCACCGGCTCGCCGCGCTTGATCTTGTCGACATTCTCCATGCCTTCGATGACCTGGCCCCAAACCGTGTACTGGCGGTTGAGGAAGGCCGCGTCGTCGAAGCAGATGAAGAACTGCGAGTTCGCCGAGTTCGGGTTCTGGGCCCTAGCCATCGAGCAGGCGCCGCGGCCGTGATTGGCGTTGGAGAACTCGGCCTTGAGGTCCGGCTTGTCGGAGCCGCCCATGCCCGCGCGCGACGGCGCATAAGTGGGCTTGCTCGAATTGCCAAACTTGACGTCGCCGGTCTGCGCCATGAAGCCGTCGATGACGCGGTGGAACACCACGCCGTCATAGGCGCCTTCGCGCGCCAGCTCTTTAATGCGCGCAACATGGCCGGGCGCAAGCTCGGGATACATTTCGATGACGACCGGGCCCTTGGTCGTTTCCATGATGAGCGCGTTCTCGCGGTCTTTGATCTCAGCCATGTCGGAAAATCCTTTGAAAATTGAGGGAGTTACTTGCTGTCGGCGGCGATGCGAACCTTGATCATGCGGTCGGGGTCGGTGACCGTGCCGTTGTCGGGCTCGTCGCCCTTCTTGATCTTGTCGACGAGATCCATGCCGCCGACCACCTTGCCGACGATGGTGTACTGGCCGTCGAGGTTCGGCGCCGGCGCGAACATGATGAAGAATTGCGAGTTGGCCGAGTTCGGGTCCTGCGAACGGGCCATGCCGACCACGCCGCGCGCGAACTGCTCGCTCTGCGAAAACTCGGCCGGCAGGTCGGGAAGATCGGAGCCGCCGGTGCCGACGGCTTCAGGGTTGAACCCCTTCTTCATGTTGCCGAATTTGACGTCGCCGGTCTGCGCCATGAAGCCGTCGATGACGCGGTGGAAGGCGACGTTATCGTAAGCGCCGTCGCGCACCAGCTTCTTGATCTGCGCGACATGCTTGGGCGCCAGATCGGGACGCAACGCGATGGTCACGTCGCCGTTCTTGAGCGTGATGATCATGGTGTCTTCCTTGTCGGCGGCGACGGCCGGCAAGGACGCCGCGAAAAGGCCGGCAACCACGACAAGGAACGAAGCGAGCTTCTTCAGCTGCATGGGTATCTCCGGGAAAACCTATTTGGTGAACTTGGCGGCGAGCGCGCCGGCAACGGCCGCAGGCACGAACGGGCGGATATCGCCGCCCATCGACGCAATCTGGCGCACAAGTGTGGCGGTAATGGTGCGCACCGAAGGGCTGGCGGGCAGAAAAACCGTCTGCAATTCCGGCGCCATCGTCTCGTTCATGCCGGCCATCTGCATTTCGTAATCGAGGTCGGTGCCGTCGCGCAGCCCCCGGATCATGATCGAGGCGCCGTGCTTGCGGGCCGCGTCGATGACCAGCCCATCGAAGGACACGACCTTGATACGATCGCTGTCGCGACCGAATTCGGCCTTGGTTGCGGCCTCGATCAACTCAACGCGTTCCTCGAAGGAAAACAACGGCTTCTTGCCCGGATGAATGCCGATCGCCGCATAGACGGTATCGGCCACCGCCAGCGACGCTTTAAGCACATCGAGATGGCCATTGGTCAGCGGGTCGAAAGAGCCGGCGTAAAGGGCGGTGCGTTCCGTCATGGCAGGCTTCTAGCGAGCCTCTCGGACAAAGGCAAATCTCATTAATTGCATTGCCGTGAACCTTTTCGCGCCGATGAACGACAGATGAATGCGGCAATCACGAACATTTCACGCAGCGTTCACTAGGTTGCCGCTTCAAGAGGTGAAACCAAATCCCCACCTCATCGTTGTACGCCCAGGAGAACACGCAAATGCTGATCTACATGCTTGCCACTGCAATGACCATTGTGATGCTGATCGCGACTGCATTCGGGTTGCATCAGGAAGCAGCGCGAGTGCGCGTCAAGGCCAATACCAAGCGGCTCGATGGTTTCGCCCATCGCAACGTCTACCGTCGCCACTGATCATGATCGCACCGGCCCAGAGAGGCCGGTGAAGCTTGAACCTATTCGCCTTCGCCCATGTCGTCGGTGCCGGTCTCGCTTGAAGCCACGTCTTCGGCCTCTTCGTCCGACTGCGGTTCCGAAATCCGCTCCACCGATACAACCTTCTCGCCTTCGGCCGTGTTGAAGATCGTCACGCCCTTAGTGGCCCGGCTGGCGAAGCGTATGCCGTTGACCGGCACGCGGATGACCGTGCCGCCGTCCGAAACCAGCATGATCTGATCGTCATTGCCGACCGGGAACGTCGCGACCAGCCGGCCGATCTCGGCTACCTTCGACACATCGGTGGCGCGGATACCTTTGCCGCCGCGGCCCGTCAGCCGGAAATCGTAGGACGACGAGCGCTTGCCGTAGCCATATTCGGTCACCGTGAGCACAAGCTTCTCATGCGCCTTGAGGAACTCGTAGCGCTCCTCGGAAAGCTCGGCTTCCTCGCCGATTTCCTCATTGGTGAGCGCGATCTCCTCCTCCTCGCCGGCTCCGCCGGCGGCAAGCCTGCGCTCCGCCGCGGCGCGCTTCAGATAGGCCGCGCGCTCTGCTGGCGACGCATCGACGTTCTCGATGATGGACATCGAGATGATGCGGTCGGTCTCGGCCATGGTTATGCCGCGCACGCCGACGGAATTGCGGCTCTGGAACACACGCACATCGGAGACCCGGAAACGGATGCACTGGCCGGAATTCGCGGTCAGAAGCACATCGTCATTGTCGGTGCAGGTCTCGACGCCAAGGATCTCGTCGCCCTCTTCCTCCAGCTTCATGGCGATCTTGCCGTTGCGGTTGACCTGGACGAAGTCGGACAGCTTGTTGCGGCGCACGGTGCCGCGCGTGGTCGCGAACATCACATCGAGCTCGCCCCAGCTGGTTTCGTCCTCCGGCAGCGGCATGATCGTCGTAATGCGCTCGCCCTGCTCGAGCGGCAGCATGTTGATCAGCGCCTTGCCGCGCGATTGCGGGTTTCCGATCGGCAGCCGCCAGACCTTTTCCTTGTAGACGATGCCGCGCGAGGAGAAGAACAGCACCGGCGTGTGCGTGTTGGCGACGAACAGGCGGGTGACGAAATCCTCTTCCTTGGTCGACATGCCGGAGCGGCCCTTGCCGCCGCGGCGCTGCGCTCGGTAGAGTGAAAGCGGCACGCGCTTGATGTAGCCGGAATGGCTGACGGTGACGACCATGTCCTCGCGCTGGATCAGGTCCTCGTCTTCCATATCCGAACCGCCGTCGGTCAGCTCGGTGCGGCGCGGTGTGCCGAACTCGTCGCGGACCGCGACCAGCTCGTGCTTGACGATCTGCTGGATACGCGCGCGCGATGACAAAATATCAAGGAAATCGACGATTTCAGCGCCGATCTGGTTCAATTCGTCGGCGATCTCGTCGCGGCCGAGCGCGGTCAGGCGCTGCAGGCGCAGGTCAAGAATGGCGCGCGCCTGTTCCTCGGACAGATTATAGGTGCCGTCCTCGTTGATGCGATGGCGCGGATCGTCGATCAGCTGGATCAGCGGAGCGACGTCGTGTGACGGCCAGCGCCGCTCCATCAACTGCTCGCGCGCCGTCTGCGGATCCGGCGCGGTGCGGATCAGCTTGATCACCTCGTCGATATTAGCGACCGCAATGGCCAGACCGACCAACACATGCGCCCGCTCGCGCGCCTTGCGCAGCAGATATTTCGTGCGACGGCTGACGACTTCCTCGCGGAAGCCGACAAAGGCCTTCAGCATGTCGATCAGCGTCAGCACTTCCGGCTTGCCACCGTTGAGCGCCACCATATTGGCGCCGAACGAGGTTTGCAGCGGCGTGAAACGGTAGAGCTGGTTGAGGACAACGTCGGCTACGGCGTCGCGCTTCAACTCCACGACGACGCGGTAGCCCTGGCGGTCGCTCTCGTCGCGGATGTCGGAAATGCCCTCGATGCGCTTGTCGCGCACCAGCTCGGCCATCTTCTCGATCATCGAGGCCTTGTTCACCTGATAAGGAATCTCGGTGACGACGATGGATTCGCGGTCATTGCCGCGCTGCTCGATCTCGACGCGGCCGCGCATGACGATCGAACCGCGGCCCGTCGAATAGGCATTGTAGATGCCCGAACGGCCAAGCACGATGCCGCCGGTCGGGAAATCCGGACCGGGCACGATCTCCATCAGCGCCGTCAGGTCGATCGCCGGATTGTCGATGAGAGCGATGGCGCCGTTGCAGACTTCGACGAGATTGTGCGGTGGAATGTTGGTGGCCATGCCGACGGCGATACCGCCGGAGCCGTTGACCAGAAGGTTCGGGAAACGGGCCGGCAGTACCTTGGGCTCGCTGCCGGACGCATCATAAGTATCCTGAAAATCGACGGTTTCCTTGTCGATGTCCTCCAAGAGCTCATGCGCGACCTTGGTGAGCCTGGACTCGGTGTAGCGCATCGCCGCCGGCGGATCGCCGTCGATCGAGCCGAAATTGCCCTGACCGTCGATCAGCGGCACGCGCAGCGACCAGTCCTGCGCCATGCGCACCAGCGCGTCATAGATCGAGGCATCGCCATGCGGATGGTATTTACCCATCACGTCGGCGACCGGGCGGGCCGATTTCACATATTTGCGGTTCCAGTGGTAGCCGCTCTCATGCGAGGCATAGAGGATGCGGCGATGCACCGGCTTCAGGCCGTCGCGCACGTCGGGCAGCGCACGGCTGACGATCACGCTCATGGCGTAATCGAGATAGGAGCGCTGCATCTCCTCGATGATCGAAATCGGCTCGATGCCGGTGGGGCCGCCGTCCGGCCCGCGCGGTGTCTTCTGGTCGGTCAAATCAGGTCACAATCCAGTCGGGAATCACTCACCGCTTATATAGGAAGCCTCGCCGAAACTCCAATGTCGGCCGGACTTTTCCAGAGACAATTTTGATGGCAATTTCAAATGGATATCGCTGATTGCGACGATATGGCCAAGGTCGATTTCGCTTCAGCCGGCGTTAGCGCCCTCTGGTCCGTCTGGCGCGATACGCGCCGGGAGCTTGTCCCATCTCGCGCCGGAACCGGCGGTTGAAGGTCGACAGATCGTTAAAGCCGGCATCGAAGGCGATCGTCGAGATCGCCGCGCTCGAGCTGCGCAGACGCACCGCGGCGCGGTGCAGCCTCGTCCTCAGCAGGAATTGATAGGGCGTCATGCCGGCAACCTGCCGGAACGTGCGCAGGAAGTGAAACGGGCTTGTCGCCACGCCGGCAGCGAGCTTGGCAAGCGACAATGGTCGATCGGCGTTGAGCTCGATCAGCCGCACCGCCTCGGCAACGCGTTTCTGGTCGCGGCGGCTGGGCGCCCGGCCAGCTGTGGAAGTGTCGGCCGCAGCCGTGGCGACCGCCCCGGCCATGCGCAGGCCGAGTTCCTCGAATGCGTCGCCGTCGCCCGCTTCCCGTGCCGCCTCCGCCTCGGCCAGCAGAGGCGCCAGCGCCGGCAAGGGCGGCAGGCGTGGATGGGTAAAGCCGAGCCGTTTCACATCCGGCAGGTCGGCCAGGACGCGCTCCAGATAGGCCGGCGAAAAATGGAAGGAGAGGCAGCGGTCGCCGGCGCCGTGCTCATGCCCGCATTCATAGCAGGCGCCGGGATTGCCGAGCAGGAGGGCGCCCGGCGCCAGCATCGCCGTCCCCTGGCGCGTGCGATAGCGGAACGTGCCCCTGGTCACGGCGGCGACGCAAAAGCTGCAATGCTCTTCCTCGAATGGCTTGTCGCCGGCGACGGCCGTGCACACCACGTCGGACACCTGCCAGCCATGTCCGGAAGCCAGAGTCTTCTGCGCGGTCGTCATGGCTGAAAGATAGCAATTTTTCCCAAGCGTAGAACCCTGCCATACCGCTATTGCTAGCCCTCTCCTGACAAACGAGGCAGCAACAATGACCGATCCTTTTGCCGAGGCCCTGCACAGCGACGGCCCAAAACCGGACCTTGCCGAAAAGCTGAAACTCTATGGCCGCTTCATCGGCGCATGGACGTTCGATGCCACACGCATTCTCGAGGATGGCACAAGGCTCACGGGTCGCGGCGAAGTGCATTTCGGCTGGGTTCTCGAAGGCCGCGCCGTGCAGGACGTCTGGATCTTGCCCGCGCGGAACACCGGGGTCCAGACTTCGCTCGGAGCATGGACCTTCTACGGCACCACATTGCGTGTCTACGATCCGGGCGCCGACGCCTGGCACATCTTCTGGAGCGACCCGCGCAACCAGTATTACAGCCGCCAACTCGGCCACACCGAGGACGGCACGATCGTCCAGGTCGGTACGGACGGCACCGGCGCGTCTGTGCGCTGGAGCTTTTCACGCATCACCGAAAACTCGTTTCGCTGGCTCGGCGAGCGCTCGCATGATGGCGGCGCGACCTGGCGAATGGAGGTCGAGTTTCTGGCTCGTCGCCTAAATGAACCTCGATAGCGATCGAAAAGCCGCAAGGAATTGAAAGCGATCCCTCGCGCCTGCTTTCACAGCTTCGCACACCATTTCCTTCCGCTTTCCAGCGCCACAGCTTTGCTCTACCAATTGCAAAACCTGGGCTTCGCCCGGCGGGAGGGGACCAGCGATGCCGAGTTTCGACAGCCTGTTCAACGCCTTCGTCACCATCCTGGTGACCATCGACCCGCCGGGACTGGCGCCGCTTTTCCTGGCCGTGACGCGCGGCATGAACCGTGACGAGCGCCAGCAGGTTTCGATCCGCGCCTCGGTGATCGGCTTCCTGGTCATGGCGCTGTTTGCGATTGCCGGCGCCTCGATCCTGTCGGTGTTCGGCATAACGCTGCCGGCCTTTCGCGTCGCCGGCGGCTTCCTCTTGTTCTTCATCGCCTTCGAAATGGTGTTCGAGCGCCGCCAGGACCGTAAGGAGAAGATCGGCGACGTCGCCATCACCAAGGACATGATCCACAACATCGCCGCCTTCCCGCTGGCAATCCCGCTGATCGCCGGTCCGGGCGCCATCTCGGCAACCGTGCTGCTGTCGGGCTCCTTCCAGGGTTTTGGCGCACAGGCGGCGCTGGTCGGCATCATAGCGATCTGCCTGGTGATCACCTTTCTGGTTTTCGTGCTGTCCGAGCGCATCGACCGCATCCTCGGCCAGACCGGCCGCTCGATCCTGACCCGTCTGCTCGGCGTCATTCTCGCGGCGCTTGCCGTGCAGTTCGTGGCGGACGGCATCAAGGCGCTGATGGCCGCTTGAACAGTAGCCTACTGCCTACTGCCTACTGCCTACTGCCTACTGCCTACTGCCTACTGCCTACTGCCTACTGCCTACTGCCTACTGCCTTACTTCACCGCCGTCTCGACCACCTCGAAATCATGCGTGATCGTCGCCGTCTTGGCCATCATGGCTGAAGCCGAGCAGTATTTCTCGATCGACAGATCGATCGCGCGTTTCACTTTGTCGTGCGACAGGGCTCTGCCCTTGACGATGAAATGCATGTGGATGCGGGTGAACACCTTTGGATCGGCTTCGGCTCGGTCGGCGTCGAGCTCGACCACGCAATCCTCGACCGCCTCCCGGCCCTTCTCGAGGATGTGCACGACATCATAGGCCGAGCAGCCGCCGGTGCCGATCAGCACCAGTTCCATCGGGCTCGGTCCCGGTGTCTTGCCATCCGGCCTGTGCGCCGTGCCCAGCACGACCTTGTGGCCGCTGCCAGACTCGCCGACGAAGGTGCGTTCCTCGACCCATTTGATGCGTGCTTTCACGTTGATCTTCCTTGAGAAATTCTTACTGGCCGAACACGACGGCATGCATGATCCGGCCGGGCAGCAGCGTGAAGATGCCGGCGCCGACCAGCGCGAACAGATAGAGCTTGATCACGGCGCCGCGACGCGCGGTTACCTTATGCATGTGCGCATACCAGGTCGCCAGCGGCACGGTGACCATCACCAGGATCGACAAAAGATGGATCGGGCTGAACGGACCGACGAGCCGGATCTGCTGGATCCAGAAGCTCGATATGGCGATGACCAGCATCAACGCCACCCAGCTGTAGCCCAGCACACCATGACGCACAGTACCTTTCGGCAGCGCCAGCTGGGCGCCGCCGATGGCCAAAGCGGCGAAGGCCGCGAATGCATGCCACGGAATGGGAGGCGACGCCGACAGAAGCGGTCCGAGCGACATCACGCCTCCCCTCAGACGGCCGTTTCGAGACGCTTAGAACGGGATCTCGTCGTCCAGCTCGCGTGACGAGCCGCCGCCACCGCCGCCCCTGGAGCCGCCACTGCCGCGGTTGAAGCTTTCATTCGGGCTGGACTGGCCGAAATCCGACCCTCGGCTGTTGCCGCCGCCGGAATAATTGCCGACCTGGCCGCCGCCGCCCTCGCCGCGCGCGTCGAGCATCTGCAACTCGCCTCGGAATTTCTGCAGCACGACTTCGGTGGTGTATTTGTCGGCACCGGTCTGGTCCTGCCATTTGCGGGTCTGCAGCTGACCCTCGACATACACCTTCATGCCCTTCTTCAAATACTGCTCGGCCACCTTGGCGAGCTGGTCGTTGAAAATGACGACGTTATGCCACTCGGTCTTTTCCTTACGCTCGCCCGAGTTCTTGTCGCGCCAGCTTTCCGACGTGGCGATGCGAATGTTGACGACCGGATCACCGGAATTCAGGCGGCGGATTTCAGGATCCGCTCCGAGATTGCCGACCAGAATGACCTTGTTGACGCTACCCGCCATCTTACTTCTCCGCGCTCATCCGAAACAAATTTCAAGTCGCTCACCTTATAGCCTGCGGGTCGTCGCCGCCCGCAAAAGGCTGGCTTTTCCCACAAGGTTTTTGTTCTCTTTTCGTTCTAGTCATAGCTGCACTTTCTGTCAAGGAATGTCAGCAAAGGCAGGGTTGGACGTGCATTTTTGATATGGCGATCAAATAGAAGCTTGCCAAATCGATAAGTATCGACTTATGCTTCTGCCATGATCGAAGCAGAGATTTTCCGCGCTCTCGCCGACCCGACACGACGCGCGGTTTACGAGCGGCTGGCCGCCGGCGAGATGAGCGTGAGCGAGCTGCGCGCCGGCATGAGGGTGTCCCAGCCGGCGGTCTCGCAGCACCTTGCCGTATTGCGCGGCGCCGGCTTGGTGGTCGAGCGGCGCGCCGGCCGCAACGCCTATTACCGCGCCGATCCGCAAGGGCTCGACCCGCTGCTCGGCTGGATCGAACGCTACCGCGCCTTCTGGCCGGAACGCATCGAGAAGTTGAAGACGGTTCTGAAGGGAATGGACCAATGACCAAAGCAGGGAAGCCGACGGCGACCGACGCGGCGCTCAACTTCGAATGCGAGCTTCCCGAGCCGCCGGAAAAAGTCTGGCGGGCATTGACCGAGCCGGAACTGCTGGCGGCCTGGATGATGCCGAACGACATGAAGGCTGAAGCCGGCGCCCGCTTTGCCTTTGCCGGACCGGATGAATCGATCGAATGCGAGGTGATCGAGGCCGAGCCCGGCAAGCTGCTGCGCTATTCCTGGCATCAGCGGCCCAACGCGAACGACCGCGACCGGTTTCCGGCCTTCGACAGCATCGTCACCTTCACGCTGACGCGCACCGCCTCAGGCGGCACGCATCTCAGCATCGTCCATGACGGCTTCGTGCCGGTGGCGGAACCTGTCCTCGCCATTGCCGGCGCCGGCTGCGGGCTCTCGCTTCACGCGCGCAAGAACCCGATTGCCGCCAACGCGCCCTGCATGATGCTGCGCGCGGCCTGATCAAAAAGAGGACCGAGGAAACCCGTCATGAGCATTGCCAATCTGGTGCCAATGGTCATCGAGCAATCGAGCCGCGGCGAGCGTTCCTTCGACATTTTTTCGCGGCTGCTGCGCGAGCGCATCGTCTTCATCAATGGCGAGATCAACGACAACGTCTCGGCGCTGGTCTGCGCGCAGCTTCTGTCGCTGGAGTCCGACCACCCCGACAAGGAGATCTCGCTTTACATCAACTCCCCGGGCGGCATGGTGACCAGCGGCTTCGCCATCTACGACACGATGCAGTACATCTCCTGCCCGGTGTCGACGGTCTGCATGGGCTTTGCTGCCTCGATGGGCTCCTTCCTGCTCATGGCCGGCGCGCCGGGGCGGCGCATCGCGCTGCCCAACACAAGGATCGTGCTGCATCAGCCGCTGGGCGGCTTCCAGGGCCAGGCTTCCGACATCCAGCGCCACGCCGAAGACATCGTGCGCACCAAGCAGCACATGACCGAGCTCTACGCCAAGCATTGCGGCCGGACCTACGAGGAGGTTGAGCGCACGCTCGATCGCGATTACTTCATGAGCGCCGCGGAAGCCAAGACTTGGGGCCTTGTCGACCACGTCTACGACACGCGCAAGAAAGCGGCCTGACGTTGCGGGCAGGCGCGCGGCAAATTGATCGCCGCGCGTCTGGCATTGGACTAGCCGCGTCCCTATAGTCCGTGCATGATCGATCCGTTCCAATCCAGGCACTTGTGCGTTGCCTTCGCCGCGCTTGCCGGCGCGCTGGTGGCCGGCGCCGCCCTTGCCGACGACAGTTCGGCGCAGAAACTGCCTGGCGTCAGCGGCGACTACCGCATCGCCAAGCCGGCGCCGCAGCCGGAACCAGACGCGCTACCGGCCGGCAGCGACGGTTCCTTCAAGATCGGCAACACCGACGTCAGGATCGGTGGCAGCATAACGATCGATATGGCCACGGGCGGCGCTCGGATCCCGAACCATTGATCGCGAGCGGGTGAAACGCGAACACCACAAAATGTAAGCCCCGCCACTGCTTCCGCAGGTGGACGGGGCTTTCATGGATCTGATAATCCAATTTTAGCCGGGAGTGGACTGCCGGCGTTCTGTTTCGGATGCAACGCGGCGTTCAGCCGACGATCCGACTATCGTCTCTGATTGTTAAGAATCGGCAAGTCACGGTTTGTCGGGCCGGCGTTTCAAGTCTGCCCTGGCACTTATGCCCGCCGCGGCTCCATCTCAGTGTGGAGCCTCAAGGGACTGTCCGGTGGCGTCATGCTCCGCTCCTGGGTCCGTTGCGACAATGTCGTTCGAAGCGCAAATCGCTATCGCCTGCGGCGTCTCGCAGACCGCCTATTGGGCGGCGAGGCCATCGAAAGACGGCCGGCTTCGTTGACGCGTTTGAGACTGCTCCCCTGGGCCCGGGACGTCAACCGTTGAATAGTCGGTTACCGAAAAATGTGATCGTCTGGAGGTTACGTGCAGGTAAGACGAGTGCTTCGACACACCCAACGGCGCGTAGCTCGGCCGCGATTGGTTCCACAACGCTTTGTCAGGAGCGTGTTCGACCTTTGTTCTTTCCGCTTGCCCGGTCGCGCGAAAGACGGTTAAACCCATGATCGGCTTGTCCCGTCGAGATTGTGGCGTCTCTCGACGTGGCGGTGAAAATACCTACATAGGGGATGGCCGGGACAATCCCGCCAATCCAGCAAATTCCAGATCTGAGGCGGCGACCGGCGATGGCCGACCATAAATACCTTTCCATTCGCGGGGCGCGCGAACACAATCTCAAGAACGTCGATCTCGACCTGCCGCGCGACAGCCTGATCGTCATGACCGGACTGTCGGGATCCGGCAAGTCGTCGCTTGCCTTCGACACCATCTATGCCGAGGGCCAGCGCCGCTACGTCGAAAGCCTGTCGGCCTATGCCCGCCAGTTCCTCGAGATGATGCAGAAGCCGGACGTCGACCAGATCGACGGCCTGTCGCCCGCCATCTCGATCGAGCAGAAGACCACCTCGCGCAACCCGCGCTCGACCGTCGGTACCGTCACCGAAATCTACGACTACATGCGCCTGCTGTTCGCGCGTGTCGGCATCCCCTATTCGCCGGCCACCGGCCTGCCGATCGAAAGCCAGACGGTTTCGCAGATGGTCGACCGCGTGCTGGCGCTGGACGAGGGCACGCGCCTGTTCCTGCTGGCCCCGATCGTGCGCGGCCGCAAGGGCGAGTACCGCAAGGAACTGCTGGAACTGCAGAAGAAGGGCTTCCAGCGCGTCAAGGTCGACGGCGTCTTCTACGAGATCGCCGACGTGCCGGCGCTCGACAAGAAATACAAGCACGACATCGACGTCGTCGTCGACCGCATCGTCGTGCGCGGCGATCTGGCCACGCGTCTCGCGGACTCGATCGAGACAGCGCTGAAGCTTGCCGAAGGTCTTGCCGTGGCCGAATTCGCCGACAAGCCGCTCGACGCCAGCCAGACCGGCGAGGATTCGGTCAACAAGTCGAAGAACGAGACGCATGAGCGCATCCTGTTCTCGGAAAAATTCGCCTGCCCGGTGTCTGGCTTCACCATTCCGGAGATCGAGCCCAGGCTGTTCTCCTTCAACAACCCGTTCGGCGCCTGCCCGACCTGCGACGGCCTTGGCAGCCAGCGCGCCATCGATCCCAACCTCGTCGTGCCTGACGAGAACGTGTCGCTGCGCGACGGCGCCATCAGCCCGTGGGCGAAATCGACCTCGCCCTATTACGCGCAGACGCTGGAAGCGCTGGGCAAGGTCTATGGCTTCAAGCTCGGCGACAAGTTCAAGGATCTGAGCGCCGAGGCCAAAGAAGCCGTGTTGCGCGGCACGGGCGAGCGCGAGATCACCTTCCAATATGATGACGGCCTGCGCTCCTACAAGACGACCAAGACCTTCGAGGGCGTCATCCCCAATCTCGACCGGCGCTGGAAGGAAACCGAATCCGCCTGGATGCGCGAGGAGATCGAGCGCTTCATGTCGGCCACCCCCTGCCCCGCCTGCAACGGCTACCGCCTGAAGCCGGAAGCGCTGGCGGTGAAGATCGGCGGCAAGCATATCGGTGAAGTCACGGAGATGTCGATCCGCAAGGCCGACCAGTGGTTCACCGACCTGCCGGCGCAGTTGAATGACAAGCAGAACGAGATCGCGGTCCGCGTGCTGAAGGAAATCCGCGAGCGGCTGCGCTTCCTCAACGATGTCGGCCTCGACTATCTGACCTTGTCGCGCAATTCCGGCACGCTGTCGGGCGGCGAGAGCCAGCGCATCCGGCTCGCTTCGCAGATCGGCTCCGGCCTCACCGGCGTGCTCTATGTGCTGGACGAGCCGTCGATCGGCTTGCATCAGCGCGACAATGCGCGCCTGCTCGATACGCTCAAGCACCTGCGCGACATCGGCAACACGGTGATCGTCGTCGAGCATGACGAGGACGCCATCCTGCATGCCGACTATGTCGTCGACATCGGCCCGGCGGCCGGCATCCATGGCGGCCAGATCATCGCGCAAGGCACGCCGCAGCAGATCATGGCCACACCTGCCTCGATCACCGGCAAATACCTGTCGGGCGAGCTCGAAGTGGCAACGCCCGCAGTGCGGCGCGAGGCGAAGAAGAACCGACGCATCAAGGTGGTCGGCGCGCGCGGCAACAATCTCAAGAACGTGACGGCGGAAATCCCGCTTGGCACCTTCACCGCGGTCACCGGCGTGTCCGGCGGCGGCAAGTCGACCTTCCTGATCGAGACGCTGTTCAAGGCGGCCTCGCGCCGCATCATGGGCTCGCGCGAGCATCCGGCCGAGCACGACCGCATCGAAGGCCTGGAATTCCTCGACAAGGTCATCGACATCGACCAGTCGCCGATCGGCCGCACGCCGCGCTCCAACCCCGCGACCTATACCGGCGCCTTCACGCCGATCCGCGACTGGTTCGCAGGGTTGCCCGAAGCCAAGGCGCGCGGCTATCAGCCGGGCCGCTTCTCCTTCAACGTCAAGGGCGGCCGCTGCGAGGCCTGCCAGGGCGACGGCGTCATCAAGATCGAGATGCACTTCCTGCCCGATGTCTACGTCACCTGCGACGTCTGCCACGGCAAGCGCTACAACCGCGAGACGCTCGACGTGCTGTTTAAGGGCAAGTCGATCGCCGACGTGCTCGACATGACGGTCGAGGAAGGCGTCGACTTCTTCTCGGCGGTGCCGGGCGTGCGCGACAAGCTGGAGACGCTGAAGCAGGTCGGCCTCGGCTATATCCATATCGGCCAGCAGGCGACGACGCTCTCGGGCGGCGAGGCGCAGCGCATCAAGCTTGCCAAGGAACTGTCGCGCAAGGCGACCGGCAAGACGCTCTACATCCTCGACGAGCCGACCACCGGCCTGCATTTCCACGACGTCGCCAAGCTGCTCGAAGTGCTGCACGAGTTGGTCGACCAGGGCAACACGGTGGTGGTGATCGAGCACAATCTCGAAGTGATCAAGACCGCCGACTGGGTGCTGGACCTCGGCCCCGAAGGCGGCGACGGCGGCGGCGAGCTGGTGGCGTCCGGCACGCCGGAAGCGATCGTGCGCGAGAAGCGCAGCTACACAGGCCAGTTCCTCAAGGAGCTGCTGGAGCGGCGCCCCGGGGGTAAACGCGAAGCGGCGGAGTGAGCGCGCATTTCGTCGGAAGGGCGCTTGAATGACAATTAGAAGAGCGCTTTCCGGTGATCTTCCGGCCGTTGCCGCGGTGACGACGGCCGCCTATGCGCCCTACACCGCTCTGTTCGGCGCCCCGCCGATCCCGGTGACGGAAGACTACGCGCCGCGCATCGAGCGCGGCGAGGTCTGGCTGCTCGAAGAGGACGGAGGACTGGCCGGGCTGATCGTCCTCGAACGGCATCCCGACCACGCCATGATCTTCAGCGTCGCCGTCGCGCCGGCCTTCCAAGGTAAAAAACTCGGCATCAACCTGCTCAACTTCGCCGACGAGCAGGCGCGGTTGTGGGCCGTGCCGGAGGTGCGGCTTTACACCAATTCGCGGATGGAGCGGAACATCGCGCTCTATTCCGCCTACGGCTATCGGGAAACGGGTCGCCGCGCCAACCCACACCGGCCAGGATGGACCCTGGTCGACATGATGAAGTCGGTCGACCGAGCCGCCTGATCACATTTGAACAGAGGAGGACGATAATGAGCCAAGGAAAAATCCGCTCCGGCATGGGCGGCTGGACTTTCGAGCCTTGGGACACCTCCTTCTACCCGGACAAGCTCGCCAAGGCCAAGCAACTCCACTACGCCAGCCGGCAGGTCCCGACCATCGAGGTCAACGGCACTTATTATTCCAGCTTCAAGGAACCGACTTTCGCCAAGTGGGCCAACGAAGCGCCGGAGGGTTTCGTCTTCTCGCTCAAAGGCAACCGCTTCGTGACCAACCGGAGGGTGCTCGGCGAGGCCGGCGAATCGATGATGCGCTTCCTGGGCTCCGGCGTTGCCGCGCTCGGCGAGAAGCTCGGCCCGATTCTGTGGCAGTTCGCGCCGACCAAGAAATTCGACGCGGACGATTTCGAAGCTTTCCTGAAACTGCTGCCCGAGAAGCAGGACGGTGTGCCTCTGCGTCACGCGCTGGAGGTGCGCCACGACAGCTTCGTCGTGCCGGAGTTTCCAGCCCTCGCCCGAAAATACAACGCCGCGATCGTCTATGCCGACCACGCAAAATATCCGGCGATCGCCGATGTAACCGGCGACTTCGTCTATGCGCGGCTGCAGACCGGCAGCGACGACAACCCTGACTGCTACACGCCGAAAGGCCTGGACGAATGGGCGGGAAGGGTGAAGACCTGGGCGCAAGGCAAGCAGCCCGCCGACCTGCCGCGCGCCGATCCCAAGACCGATGCGCCGGTCAAGCCGCGCGACGTGTTCGTCTACTTCATCACCGAGGGCAAGGTGCGCGCGCCGTTCGGCGCCATGGCACTGATGAAGCGAATGGCCGATTGAAGGGGCGAGCTCCGCCGGAACTTACGGGGCATCTCGACCGTTTTGCCTTTCTCGCCGGGAGCGGATTTCCATAGCGGTTGAGCGTCGCGGAACAATGGCCCGGGCTCCGGCATCGGGAGAGCCCAAAGAAAGCGAGGTGATATGGCTGTCATCCTCATCGGGGCATTGCTCATTGTCGCCGGCATTGTGTACATGGCCGGTGCGGTCCTCAGGCGCGGGAAACTTAGCGATCCGGCAGCTGCAGCCTCGGATCACCCGATGCCAAACCTGGCAACGCCTGGCCCGACGCTTGAGCCACGCCGGCGCGGACTCGGTTTCCTCGGCCTGTCGCAGAATTGGCCGGGTCTGGTGATGTTGGGGGTCGGCATCATCCTGCTGTTGTTGGTGGCGGTCCTCTGACGCCGCGGAATTATGGCATCTTCACCGCTATCGTAACGTAATCGATACTTCCTTGCTGCACTAATAGAACGCACGGCAGGTTGCAGAGACCCGGCGGCGGCAAGGGCGAGCGCATGCTTCTCGACTACAATTCATTGCTGCTGGCCGTCGGCTTCTCCGCCGCCTGCCTCAGCCTCACCCTGTTCGGAACCTGGCTGACCGCCCGTTCCGACAGGTTCCTGCTGACCTGGGCGACCAGCGTGCTGGTGGTGGTGGCGGAGGTTTTTGTCTATCACGCCTATATCGATGCGCCCGGAACAGCCCTCGGCATCCTGGCGCTGGCGCTGCTGCTGTTCGGCTTCTCGGTGATGTTGGGCGCCGCCCACCAGTTCCGGACCGGCCGCTCGCCGCTGCCGCGCATCAGGCTTGGCACTGCCATCTCCTTTGCGCTGGCGTTACCGCCAATGGCGCTCGGCTATGACGGTCTGGGCTTCATGCTTGAGAATTTCCTTGCCGCGCTGCTCCTATTCGGCACCGCGCATGAATATTGGAAGGGTCGCGAGGAGGCACCGGCGCAACTCGTGGGCGTGGCGCTGCTCTATTCATTGACCGCTGTTTCCTTCGTGCTTTGCGCGGCCGTGCTGGCTTGGGACGGCAAGCTCATCCTCGGCCACGCGCCGAGCAACTGGGCGGAGGATCTGAGCTTGGTCATCGTCATCGCCTCGATGACCGGCATCGGCGCGCTGTCGCTGGCGCTCAACCAGGGGCGGCTCGCGCGCCACCATAAGCATGAGGCCGAGACCGACGTGCTGACGGGGCTGCTCAACCGCCGCGCGTTGTTCGACCTGCACGGCAAGACGCCCGTCAGCGCTTTCACGGCGGTGGTGGTGTTCGACCTCGACGGCTTCAAGGCGATCAACGACCAATTCGGCCACGCCGCCGGCGACGAGGTGCTCAAGGTCTTTGCCCAAGTGCTTTCCGCCGACCTTCGCCCGAACGACTCCGTCGCCCGCATGGGTGGCGAGGAATTTGCCATGGTGTTGAAGCGCACTTTGCCCGAGACAGCCGAGGCGACGGCCGAACGCGTCCGGGCCGCGTTCGCCGCGCGCACGGTCGAGACCGAGACCGGACCGCTGCGCTGCACGGTCAGCGCGGGCTTCGCATTTGGCAGCAGGGATGGCATGAGCTTCGACAAGGTGCTCAGCGCCGCCGACAAGGCGCTCTATGCCGCCAAGCGCGGCGGCCGCAACCGCGTCCTGGATTTTCGCCGCGCCGGCTGAGTTTTACCGCCGCGTGCAAACTCTCAATGGTGTGAGATCACTTCGTTGAAGGCGTCGAGATCGACGTAGAAAACCTTGGTGATCTCATCCAGGAGATGATCTTCGTCATAGCCTTGCGACATCAGGATGTTGATCGCGGTCATGATGTCGACGCGCTCGGTGAGGCGCCGCTTTTGGTAGTCCTCGACAAAACGTTCCATCGCCGTCCCCTGGCAAAATTCTTTTTGGACGCATTGACCGACAATCACTGCGGGGAAAGCTAGGTGGATTGGCTTGCGTGGAACTTGCGGACGGAGTCCGCGCCTTCCCCCTCATTCGCAACTGATACGGAAAGCGGCCGACTCACCAGGGCCAAGAAAAGACTAGCATGCGGTATTCAACGCGCCAGAGCTCTGCCTGGCCAGCGGAGAGAAATACTGGGGTTGCTGCCGCCTCGCGATGTCGACCGAAGTCGAGCAAACGATTCTAAACTGTCAGAAACTTCCGCACATCCGCCCGGTCGAGGTCTTCTGCAGGACCGGTATGCACGATCTGGCCCCGATCCATGATGTTGACCTCGTCGGCAAGTTCCCGGCAGAAGTCGAGATACTGCTCGACCAGAAGCACGGCGATCCCCGCCTGGTCGCGCAGATAGCGGATGGCGCGGCCGATATCCTTGATGATGGAGGGCTGGATGCCTTCGGTCGGCTCGTCGAGCACCAGGAGCTTGGGTCGCATCACCAGCGCTCGCCCAATGGCAAGTTGCTGCTGCTGGCCGCCGGAGAGGTCGCCGCCGCGCCGCGACAGCATCTGCTTCAGCACCGGGAACAGCTCGAAGACATAGGGCGGAATGTTGCGGTCGGCGCGCCGCAGCGGCGCGAAGCCGGATTCCAGGTTTTCGCGCACCGTCAGCAGCGGAAAGACTTCCCTGCCCTGCGGCACGAATGCGATGCCCGACCGGGCGCGGTCATACGCCGCGCTCCGGTCGAGCGCCTTCCCCTCGAAGGCAACGCTTCCGCTCGTCAGCCGGTGATGGCCGACGATCGATCTCATCAAACTTGTCTTGCCGACGCCGTTGCGGCCGAGCACGCAGGTGATCTTGCCGGCACCCGTCTTTAGCGAAACGCCGCGCAGCGCCTGGGCGGCGCCGTAATGCAGCGTGGCATTGGAGACTTCGAGCATGGTCAGCCCCTTCTCCAGCGATTCAGGAAAGCGAAATCGAAACGGTGGAAGGGAACCCGCCAGACCATGCTCACCGCCCCAGATAGACTTCGACGACGCGCTCGTCGGCCGAAACGAAATCGAGCGTGCCTTCCGACAGCACCGAGCCCTCGTGCAGGCAGGTGACCTTGACGCCGAGCTCGCGCACGAAATGCATGTCGTGCTCGACGACGATCACCGAATGGTCGCGGGCGATGTCCTTGAGCAGCCGCGCGGTCTCCTCGGTCTCGGCATCGGTCATGCCGGCGACAGGCTCGTCGACGAGCAAAAGCTTTGGGTCCTGCGCCAGGAGCATGCCGATCTCCAGCCACTGCTTCTGGCCATGGCTGAGATTGGCGGCGAGCTCGCCGCGCTTGTCGCCGAGACGGATGATGCCGAGGATATCGTCGATGCGCCGCGTCTCGGCCGCCGAACGGCGATGGAACAGCGCGGGAAAGATCGAGCGCGGCCCTTTTAGCGCCAGCATGAGATTGTCCTCAACGCTGTGGCTCTCGAAGACGGTCGGCTTCTGGAACTTGCGCCCGATACCCATCATGGCGATCTCGGCCTCGTCATGCCGGGTGAGATCGACCTCGCCGTCGAAGAACACCTCGCCCTCGTCCGGCCGCGTCTTGCCGGTGACAATATCCATCATCGTTGTCTTGCCGGCGCCGTTGGGCCCGATGATGGCGCGCATTTCGCCCTTGTCGAGCACCAGCGACAGCTTGTTGATAGCGCGAAAGCCATCGAAGGAAACCGAGACGCCGTCGAGATAAAGGATGGTGTTCGACTTGCTCATGATCGCTCACTCCGCCGGCTGCGGCTCGGCGCCGGTGGCAGACCAGGCGCCGGGCGTCGTCGCCGCCGAGCGCACAATCTTCGGCTCCGGCGCCTGCGGATCGGCGCCGGCCTCCGCCGCGATCGAGGCCGCCCGCAGCGCCTTGGCCTGGCTGCGCCAGGCATCCCACATGCCGACGATGCCCTTGGGCAAAAGCAGCGTGACAGCGACGAATAAGCCGCCCAGCGCGAACAGCCAGAATTCCGGCAGCACGCCGGTGAACCAGGATTTGCCGGCATTGACCAGCAGCGCGCCGACGATCGGACCGACAATGGTGCCGCGCCCGCCGACAGCGGTCCAGATCACCACCTCGATCGAGTTGGACGGCTCGAATTCGCCGGGATTGATGATGCCGACCTGCGGCACGTAAAGCGCGCCGGCGATGCCGGCCATGATAGCCGAGGCCGTGAAGGCGAACAGCTTGACGTTCTCCGCCCGCCAGCCGAGGAAGCGGGTGCGGCTTTCGGCGTCGCGCACCGCCATCAGAAGCTTGCCGTATTTGGAGCGCACGATCGCAGCGGTGACGAAGACGGCGAGCGCCAGCGTAACGGCGCTGGCCGCAAACAGCGCCGAGCGCGTGGCGTCGGCCTGGACGCTGAAGCCGAGTATATCCTTGAAATCGGTCAGGCCGTTGTTGCCGCCGAAGCCCATGTCGTTGCGGAAGAAGGCGAGCAGCAGCGCATAGGTCATCGCCTGGGTGATGATCGAAAGATAGACGCCGGTGACGCGGCTGCGGAAGGCGAACCAGCCGAAGACGAAGGCGAGCAGGCCGGGCACGGCCAGCACCATGAGCGCCGCGAACCAGAAATGATCGAAGCCGTACCAGAACCAGGGCAACTGCTTGTAGTTCAGGAACACCATGAAGTCCGGCAGGATGGGATTGCCGTAGACGCCGCGCGAGCCGATCTGGCGCATCAGATACATGCCCATCGCATAGCCGCCAAGCGCGAAGAAGGCGCCGTGGCCGAGCGAAAGGATGCCGCAATAGCCCCAGACCAGGTCGAGCGCCAGCGCCAGCAGCGCGTAGCAGAGATATTTGCCAATCAGCGCCACGATGTAAGGCGGGATGTAGAAGGCGCTTTGCGGCGAGACCGCCAGGTCGAGCAGGGGCACGATGATGGCGGCGGCCAGCAGGACGAAGATGGCAATGCCGATGCGGCGATCGGCGGAAAGGAAGCGCTGCGCGATCATGCTTCCACCGCCCTGCCCTTCAGCGCGAACAGGCCGCGCGGACGCTTCTGGATGAACAGGATGATCAGCACCAGAACGACGATCTTGCCGAGCACCGCGCCGGCATAGGGCTCGAGGAACTTGTTGATGATGCCGAGCGAGAAGGCGCCGACCAGCGTCCCCCACAGATTGCCGACGCCGCCGAAGACCACGACCATGAAACTGTCGATGATGTAGCCGCGGCCGAGATTGGGCGAGACATTGTCGATCTGGCTGAGCGCCACGCCCGCGATCCCGGCGATGCCCGAGCCCAACGCAAAGGTCAGCGCGTCGACCCAAGGCGTCCTGATGCCCATCGAGGCGGCCATGCGGCGGTTGGCGGTGACGGCGCGCATCTGCAGCCCCCAGGGCGTGCGCTTCATGACGTAGAGCAGCACACCGAACACGGCGAGCGCGAACACCAAGATCCACAGCCGGTTCCAGGTGATGGCCAGCTGGCCGACATCGAACGAACCCGACATCCAGGACGGATTGCCGACCTCCTGGTTGGTCGGCCCGAAGATGGTGCGCACCGCCTGCTGCAGGACCAGCGAGACGCCCCAGGTGGCCAGAAGCGTTTCGAGCGGGCGGCCATAGAGGAAGCGGATGATGCCGCGTTCGATTGCAAGGCCGACCAGCCCCGCGACAAGGAAGGCGAGCGGCAGCGCGATCACCAGCGACCAGTCGAACAGGCCCGGAAACGAGGTGCGGATAACTTGCTGGACGACGAAGGTGGTGTAGGCGCCGAGCATCACCATCTCGCCATGCGCCATGTTGATGACGCCCATGACGCCGAAGGTGATGGCAAGCCCGATCGCCGCAAGCAGCAGCACCGATCCCAGCGAAATGCCGTACCAGATGTTCTGGCCCGCATCCCACAAAGCCAGCTTGGAGTTGATCTTGCCGATCGCGGCGGCTGCCGCCTCCTTGACCGCGCCCTGGGGGTTCGCCTCAACTGAGGTGAGCAGCGAGAGCGCGTCGCGATCACCACGCGCGGCGACGACCGAGATCGCCGCGAGCTTATCGGCTTCGGGCTTGTCGGAAACCAGAACCGATGCCGCGCGCGCCTGCTCGAACAGGGCCTTGACGCCGGGATCGATTTCGGCGGCGATTGCGGCATCCAGCGGCCCGATGTTCGCCGCATCGGGCGTCTTGAACATCGTCATTGCCGCGGCAAGACGCACGCTTGCGTCCTTGGCGCGCAAGGTCAGCGTGCCCAGCGCGTCGCGGATGACACGACGCAGCCCGTTATTGACCTTGATCTTGGTGAGGTCGGCCTTGGCCGCTTCGGCGGCGTTCTCGCCGCTCAGCGGATCGAGCAGCTCGATGCTGTCGCCGCTCTCCTTGCCGACAAAAACCTGGGAATCGGCCTTGCGGATGTAGAGATTGCCGTCGGCCAGCGCCGAAAGCGGCCGCTCTACCGCCGGATCGCCGCTCGCGGCAAGCTCGCGCACGACGGCCTCGGTAGCCGAGAAGCCGGTTGCAGCTGCGAATTTGCCGATCGATGCGCGAAGGTCGGCCTCAGCCGCCTTCGACGGCGTCAGTCCAGCCATCGTCAGCAGCAACATCAGACCGATTGCGCGCAGCAGCAGCATCGTCGTTTTCAAGCAGCTTTCTCAAGCAATTCCAGGAAAAGTGTGAAGCGGTTTTCCGTCCGGAATTGCGCAAAACTAGGTTTCAGGGATCTTGCCCGGGCGGGTCAGGAACCTGCCCGGGCGGCGGTCTCGGATCGCGGGGCCACTCCGCGATCCGACAGACCTGGGATCACGGACCGGGATCAGTTGGTGCCCTTGCCGCCGCACTTTCCGGTGGCGACGTTGAAGTTGCCGCAGGACAGAGGCGCGCGCCAATCGGATATCAGGTCCTTGGAATCCGGCAGGTAGTCGGACCATTCGTCGCCCATGACGAGGCCGGGCGTTTGCGAAACGGTCTCGAACTGGCCGTCGGCCTGGATCTCGCCGATCAGCACCGGCTTGGTGATGTGGTGGTTGGGCATCATCGTCGAATAGCCGCCGGTCAGGTTCGGCACCGAAACGCCGACCATGGCGTCGATGACCTTGTCCGGATCGGTGGTTCCGGCCTTCTCGACCGCCTTCACCCACATGTTGAAGCCGATATAGTGGGCTTCCATCGGGTCGTTGGTGGTGCGCTTGTCGTTCTTGATGAACTTGTGCCAGTCGTCGATGAACTTCTTGTTCGCCGGCGTGTCGATGCTTTCGAAGTAGTTCCAGGCGGCGAGATGGCCGACCAGCGGCCCGGTGTCGAGACCGGCCAATTCTTCCTCGCCGACCGAGAAGGCCATGACCGGAATGTCCTCGGCCTTGACGCCCTGGTTGCCGAGCTCCTTGTAGAATGGCACGTTGGCGTCGCCGTTGACGGTCGACACCACGGCCGTCTTCTTGCCGGCCGAGCCGAATTTCTTGATCGCCGAGACCTCGGTCTGCCAGTCGGAGAAGCCGAACGGCGTGTAGTTGACCATGATGTCCTCGGCCGGCACGCCCTTCGATTTGAGATAGGCTTCGAGGATCTTGTTGGTGGTGCGCGGATAGACATAGTCGGTGCCTTCAAGCACCCAGCGCTTCACCGAGCCGCCGTCGGCGCTCATCAGGTAATCGACGGCCGGAATGGCCTGCTGGTTCGGCGCCGCACCGGTGTAGAAGACGTTGCGCTCGCTCTCCTCGCCCTCATACTGGACGGGATAGAACAGGATATTGTCGAGTTCCGAGAATACCGGCAGAACCGATTTGCGCGACACCGAGGTCCAGCAGCCGAACACGGCCGCGACCTTGTCCTTCGAGATCAGCTCGCGCGCCTTTTCGGCGAAGAGCGGCCAGTTGGACGCCGGATCGACCACCACGGCTTCCAGTTTCTTGCCGAGCAGGCCGCCCTTGGCGTTTTGCTCGTCGATCAGCATCAGCATGACGTCTTTCAGCGTCGTCTCCGAAATCGCCATGGTCCCCGACAGCGAATGGAGGATACCGACCTTGATCGTGTCTTCAGCCGCATTGGCGGAAGCTGAAGCCAGCAGACCAGCCGCGACGACGCCGGCGGACAGGATTTTTGTTATTTTCGCGAAGTTACCCCTCATATGACACACTCCCAAGCTGGTTGTTTTGCATCGCAATATTAGCGGTGCAAGCGACGTGCCAGATAGGAATGCGCTGAACTGATTTTCGTGATAGTGCAGTGATTACAGTTGGTTATATGATAGCCGCGCAACTGTCGCCTCTACTGCAACGCGGCAGGATTGAGAAAAGTTTACGCACCTCTGCCTAGATTTTGCCCAAATTGTAAAAATGCCTATGATTTCACCACATAGGCAAGGATAGCTTTGTCGGCCCTGTTGCGGGCTCATGGCGAAATGGGGCAAGGTCGCCGTGCAAACGAGCGACGTCATGGCCCTGCGAACAATCCTGGCTTTCCTGCTTCTTGTGTCCGCCGCCGGCGGCGCCCGCGCCGATTTTGCCGACGGCAAGCTGCCGGACGGCGTCTATCACTGCGAGGTCTACCTGCTCGGCCTGTTCCTCAACCTGGGCGACATCACCATCAAGGGCAGCCTCTACAGCGGCCCGGTAACCTTCGGTGCCGTGCCGCCGCCTTACAATTACCAGATGAATCCCAATGGCGAGATCACCTGGCTCGGTCCGCTCGGCGGCTACACCAGCGGCGGCAATTCGATCTCGATGACCCAGGCCACCTTGGATGACCCGAGCGGTCCTTCGTTCGACATCATCATGAAACAGCAGGACGGCGCCTTCACAGCCTCGACCTGCACCAAAAGATAGCCCGCATAAAAAAGGCGCGGAACCCGTTTGGGTCCCGCGCCAGCAGGCAGTCGGGAGGTCAGATCGTTTTCGCCGACATCTGGGCGGCGATGTAGTCAGCCTGGCGGATCGCCAGCGTCACGATGGTCAGCGTCGGGTTCTCCGCCGCACCCGTGGTGAACTGGCTGCCGTCTGAGATGAACAAGTTCTTGATATCGTGCGACTGGCCGTGCTTGTTGACGACGCCGTCCTCCGGCTTTTCGCTCATCCGGTTGGTGCCGAGATTGTGGGTCGAAGGATAAGGCGGCGTCGGGAAGGTCCGCGTCGCGCCGACCGCGGCGTAGAGCGCCTGGCCTTGGCTGTAGGCATGGTTGCGCATGGCCTCGTCGTTCGGATGATCGTCGAAATGGACGTCGGCGATCGGCATGCCGTGCTCGTCCTTCTCGTCCTTGTGCAGCGTGATGCGGTTCTCTTCGCGCGGCATGTCCTCGCCGACGATCCACAGGCCCGCCATATGGTCGTAATGGTCGAGCGCCGTGGTGAAGGAGCGGCCCCAGCCGCCGGGGTTGAGAAAGGCCGCCATGAACGGCAGGCCGAGCGACAGCGTCTCCATCTCATAGCCGCCGACGAAGCCACGCGACGGATCGTGGCGCGCCTCGTCGCGGATGATGCCGGCCATGGTGGTGCCGCGATACATATGCACCGGCTTGTCGAAGATGGCATAGACCGAGCCGGTGGTGTGGCGCATGTAGTTCTTGCCCACCTGTCCCGACGAGTTGGCGAGCCCGCGCGGGAATTTCGATGACTCCGAGTTGAGCAGCAGGCGCGGACTCTCGATCGAATTGCCGGCGACGGCGACGATGCGGGCCTTCTGCTCCTGCAGCTTGCCGTCCTTGTCGGCATAGACGACGCCGGTCACCTTTCCGGACGCGTCATGATTGATCTTGATTGCCATTGAGTTCGGCCGCACCTCCAGATGCCCGGTCGCCTCGCCCTTCGGGATCTCGGTGTAGAGCGTCGACCATTTGGCGCCCCATTTGCAGCCCTGGAAGCAGAAGCCGGTCTGCTGGCAGGAATTGCGGTCGTCGCGCTCCACCGAATTGATGGCCATGTTGCCGGTATGGCATTCCTTGTAGCCGAGCTTGTCGGCGCCGGCCTTGAGCACCTTGAAATTGTTGTTGCCCGGCAGCCGCGGCCAATTGTTGGTGCCGGTGACACCCATCTTGGCTTCGGCCTTGGCGTAATAGGGTGCCATCTCGGCCAGCGTCACTGGCCAGTCGAGGAGGTTGGCGCCCTTGACCTTGCCGTAGGTCGTGGCCGCCTTGAACTCGTGCTCCTGGAAGCGCAGCGAGGCGCCGGCCCAGTGCGTGGTCGAGCCGCCGACCGACTTGACGATCCAGGCCGGCAAGTTCGGGAAATCCTTGGCCACGCGCCAGTCGCCCGAAGTGGTGCGCTTGTCCTTCCAGGTCGATGCCTTTCTGGGCGAGCTCGTTGCCGAGCGTGCCGCCGCCCGCGCCCGAGCCGATGATGACGACCACGCCGTCATTGTTGAGATCAAATTGTGCTGCCATGGTTTCCTCCCATGAAATCTGTCGAAAAGCGGTTCGTGACAGAGCGGCTCAGAGCCACTCGATGTCGTTGAAGCCGCGCGCGATATAGCCGCCCTTGGAGTAGGACTCGCCTTCGTAACCGAAGATCGGCCACACCTCCTTCTGGTTATAGAGGCTGACCACAAGCCCGCCGCGCACCGCCTGGAAGAACGGCGTCTTCTCGATACCGGTGAGGAGCGCCACCCGCTGCTCTTCCCAGCCAAGCCCGCGATAGCCTCCCTTGCCAGCCTTCTTATCGAGCTCGGCGATGCCTTTCTCGATCAGCTCCTTGTGGGCAGGGTCCTTGGCGGCCGTCTCGTCATGGCCCTTGACGGCAATGGCGTAATATTTGTCCGGCACCTGGTCGTGCGGGTAGATGTCGCGCGCCACCTGGATCAGCGTCGCCATCGTTTCGGGCTTCAGCGCCGAGGTTTCGAGACCCCAGGCGTGTTCGGGGCTGATGACGGCGCTGCCGGAGATGATGAGCAGCGCGCCCGCGCCGCCACGTTTCAGAAGCTCGCGCCTAGATAGTCCGGCTTTCCTCTCATAACCCGGTTTCTTCTCGTAGACTGTAACCATGATTTTCCTCCCTGCTTGCTGTTCGCACCCCTGAGAGTGCCGTTGCTGGCGCCGCGCCTCTCCGCGGCGTATCCCTATTGGAAGCGCCCTCCCCGCTGCAGGACCTCGATCTTGTAGCCGTCGGGATCCTCGATGAAGAAGAAGCGGGCGATCAGCGCCCCGTCGTGATTGAACTCGACAATCTTCTTCGGGTTGAGACCGAGCGCGCCGATCCGGTCGTGCTCGCTGTCGAGATCGGCGACCGAGACGGCGAGATGGCCGTAGCCGTCGCCAAGCGCGTAGGGCTCGGTACGTCCCTTGTTCACGGTCAGCTCCACCTCGAAAGGCGAACTCTCATTGCTGAGATAGACGAGCGTGAAGGTCTCGAAATCGAGCCGCTGGGCGACCTCGAGGCCGAAGGCCTTGTTGTAGAAGTCGACGGAGCGCGCTTCGTCGAGAACCCTGATCATGGAATGGATCGTCTTCGCCAAATCGGACTCCGTGAGCTCTCATGCTTTCGAAGCCGATTATGCGCGCCGGCGAAAAATGGTGGTGGCAGCCGATTACCACGCGTGGAGCAGGAAAACGGCTAGTGTCGCTCCAATTTTAAGGACGAAAGTCCGATTGCCGTCGGCGGCTATCGGATCGAAAATGACCAACGCAGGCAGTGTTCAAAAAGGCGCCAGCCAACCCAATCGG
The DNA here is from genome assembly GCF_020165275.1 of Mesorhizobium sp. Ca11. Lineage (NCBI taxonomy): Bacteria > Pseudomonadati > Pseudomonadota > Alphaproteobacteria > Hyphomicrobiales > Phyllobacteriaceae > Mesorhizobium > Mesorhizobium sp. Ca11. The sequence goes on from NZ_JAIUHU010000011.1 coordinate 218,049, forward strand.
CGCCCAAGACAAACAACAACGGGAGGTACCGATGTGCAGAGTCTTCGCCGGGCAGGACCCGGAAGGCTACCGGCAGATCAACAGGTCGATCCGCATCGACGGCCATTCGACCAGCATCCAGCTCGAGGCGACGTTCTGGGGTCTGCTTGACGAGATCGCCGACAGCCAGGGACTGACGACGCCGAAATTCATCTCGAAGCTCTATGACGAGGCGATCGAGATCAACGGCGAGATCCCGAACTTCGCTTCCATGCTGCGCACGACCTGCGCGCTCTATTTGCGCGGCCATCGGCCCAGCGCCGAAGACCAGGCCGCATTGAAGCAGGAAGCCGCCTAACTGCTCTCGACTGCGACTTCGAGCGCCAGCCGGGTCATGTCGGTGAAAAGCGCCTGGCGCTCCGAATCGTCGATCAGCTCGCCGGTGGCGACATGGTCGACGACGGTCAGCAGCGACAGCGCTCGAGCGCCGAACTGTGCCGCAATCCGATAGAGGGCGCTGGTTTCCATATCGACGGCCAACGCCCCCAGCGCCATCGGCTCGTCAAACCGAGCGCGGCCATCGGGATGGTGGAAGACGTCGCTGCAGATCGTCAGTCCGGCGCTGCAGGCGATACCGAGATCGGCGGCGCATTGCAGCGCCCGCGCATGCAGCGCCGGGTCCGGCCCCGCCGGCTGGTAAAGCCCGAACACTTGCCCGCTGATTGCACTCTCGGCCCGCACCTCGCTGGAGATGACGACGCCGCGCAAAGGCACGTCTTCCGACAAGCCGCCGCATGTGCCGGTGCGGATCAGCGTTTTGACGCCGTAATACTCCATCAGCTCAAAGGCATAAATCAGGAAAGACGGCGCCCCTATCCCGGTCGCCTGGATGCTGACCGGCTTGCCGCGGAACCGGCCGGTGAAGCCCAGCGCGCCCCTTCGGCGGTTCACGCAGCGCGGCGCCTCGAGAAACATCTCCGCCATCCATTGCGCGCGCTCGGGATCGCCCGGCAACAGCACCGTTTCGGCATAGTCCCCCCGGCCCGCCTCGATATGCGGCGTCACGCGCTACCACCCCTGATGGACCCATCCGGCGACCATCATGGCAGGACTGCCGCAATGCGCAAGCTCTGGCTTATTTAGAGCAATCCAAGGAAGCCTTGAACGCCCTAGGATTCCAGCACGTCCTTGACGATCGTCGCCAGTTGCTTGAGCGAGAACGGTTTCGGCAGGAAGCCGAAATGCGCCTCGGCCGGCAGGTTCTTCGCAAACGCGTCCTCGGCATAGCCCGAAACGAACACGAACTTGATGTCCGGCTGGCGTTTGCGCAGCTCGCCGAGCAATGTCGGCCCGTCCATCTCCGGCATCACCACGTCGGACACGACGATATCGACCTTGCCGCCGAGCGCCTCGAACACTTCAAGCGCCTCGACGCCGGACGACGCCTCGTGCACGGTATAGCCGCGCGAGGTCAGCGCCCTGACGCCGCCCATGCGCACGGCGTCTTCGTCCTCGACCAGAAGCACGGTGGCCGAGCCGGAGAGGTCTTTCGCGGTATCGGCCAGCTTCGCCGGGGCGGCCGCCGCGATCGCCGGCGCCTCGCCCGGCTCGGGTTGTTTCTTCACCTCGGCGATGTGGCGCGGCAGGAAGATACGGAACACCGTGCCCTTGCCGACTTCGGAATCGCAGAAGATGAAGCCGCCGGTCTGCTTGATGATGCCGTAGACCATCGACAGGCCGAGGCCGGTGCCCTTTCCCACTTCTTTGGTTGTGAAGAAGGGCTCGAAGATCTTTTTCAGCACCTCGGGCTCAATGCCGCTGCCGGTGTCCTCGACGTCGACGAGCACATAGTCGGCCGGCGTCAATTCGCGGTAGGCGAAGGATTTGCACTCGTCGGCGGTGACGTTGCGGGTGCGCACGGTGAGATCGCCGCCGCTCGGCATGGCATCGCGCGCATTGACGGCGAGATTGACCACCACCTGCTCGAACTGGCCGATATCGACCTTGACCGGCCACAGGTCGCGGCCGTGGTCGATCTTCAGCTTGATGTCGTTGCCGACGAGGCGCGCGAGCAGCATCCTGAGATCGGCCAGAACATCGGTCAGGTTGAGCACTTCCGGCCGCAGCGTCTGCTTGCGCGAGAAGGCGAGCAATTGCCGCACGAGCGATGCCGCCCGGTTGGCGTTCTGCTTGATGTTCATGATGTCGGGGAAGGACGGGTCCGACGGCCGGTGGTTGGTCAAGAGAAGGTCGGACGCCATGATGATGGCGGTCAGCACGTTGTTGAAGTCGTGCGCGATACCGCCGGCGAGCTGGCCGACTGCCTGCATCTTCTGGCTCTGCGCCATCTGGCCCTCGAGCGCCTTCTGCTCGGTGGTCTCTACCGCATAGACGATCGCCGCCTCCTCGGCGCCTTCGCTGCCCGCGCTGTCGGCGACGGCATTGACGTAGAAGCGGATGTGGCGCTCCTCATTGCCGGGCAGGACGGAATCGATCGGCTCGATATTAGCCTGCCGCTGCCGGGCCTTCTCGAAGGCGGCGGCGAATGCCGGCCGGTCGCGTTCGTGAACGATCGTTTCGAAGCGCACCCGCCGGTCGACGGCGTCGCGGTCGACCACGGACGAAAACAGCTGTAGGAACGGCGCGTTGGTGCGCAGGATGCGTCCGCTCGCATCGACGCCGGCAATGGCCATCGGCGTCGAGTTGAAGAAGCGGGTGAAGCGAACCTCGGAGGCCCGCAGCTCCGCGGAAGCGTCCTCGCCCTGGGTGCGGTTGAGCACGATCGTGCGGGTCGGGCCGTTCACGCCTTCGCGGCTTGCCGAAACCCGGTGCATGAAGCGCACCGGCAGCGCCTGGCCACTCATCGTGGTGAGGTCGAGGTCGATGACGGCGTTGCGCGTGGTGCCGGGATCGGCCTTGACCGAGCGGACCAGCGCCATGCCGTCGCCGGCGATGATTTCCGGCAGCGTGATGGCGCCCGGCGTGAAGGAGGCAAGGTCGATGCCAAGCCATTCGGCAAGCGTGGCGTTGATATAGGTGACGCGGCCTTCCTGGTCGGCCGAGAAGAATCCGGCCGGGGCATGGTCCAGATGGTCTATGGCTTTCTGCAGGTCGAGGAAGAAACGCTCCTGCTCCGCCCGTTCCTGCGAGATGTCGGCGAGCTGCCAGGCCAGCATCGGCAGCCTTTGCCCGGGCATGCTGAAGGCGCGGGCGCGAGCGCGGTACCAGCGCGCGCCCGGCTCAGCGCCTGGTTTGATCGACTGCGCCAGCCGGAACTCGCCGTCGCCGGCCTGGCCGTCGCGCAGGCCCGACGCCAACCGGTAGATCGTCATCGAGGCCTCGGGGACATCCGACAACAGTCCTTCGACGGTCTTGAGATCGGCGGCCGAGGCAGCGCCCGTCATGTCTGCATAGGCGCGATTGGCGTAGACGACGCGCCCCTTGGTGTCGGTGACCAGCAGGCCCTGCGACATGGAGTCGACGAAGGCTTTTGACAATTCGTCGCCGGTCGACCGCGGTGCGATCTGGACGAAGCCGATCGCGGTCGCGAACAGGAAACCGACGCCGATCATGGCGAGCACGCCGAGCATGCCGAGCAGGAAAGGATCGCCGAGGCGCTCGCGGAAAAGTCCGAAGACGATCGCGGCGCCGGTCAAGACGACGATGAAGACGATGAGCCTGGTGACGGCGCCCGGACGCGTGTTCTGGTCGACGATCGGTACCGGATAGAAATCGCCGCGCGCTTCCTTGGCCATGTTCCCCCTGCTCGTGATTCCGGTGTCCGACGGGCACGGACGGCCGGTTGAATCACATTCTCCTGTAGCGGAAAAGGCCTCGGCGGCAAATGTCCGATAAAATCAACGATTCATGTTTCAAACTGTTCACGATGGGTGATGTGAACTTGCGGTCGCTGGTCCCAACGGTCTAGTGTTCCCTGACTTCAAAGATGGCGATTGGGGTGCACCGATGCAGTGGCTGGATAATGTAGCGGGCCCGGGTTATGTCGCTGCAATCCTGTGGACGGTAGCGGCTCTCATCATGCTGGTTGTCGTCCTGCTCGCCATCAAGGTGGTCCGCAACCTGACGTTCGGCACCTTCGTCGCCGGCGGCAGGAACCGCAAGACGCGGCTTGCCGTGATGGATGCCACCGCTGTCGACAGCCATCGCCGGCTTGTCCTGGTGCGTCGCGACGATATCGAGCATCTGATCCTGATCGGCGGGCCGACCGATGTCGTGGTCGAGCGCGACATCAGGCTGGCGGCGCTGCGCCGCCCGGCATTGACGGGCGACGCGGGTCAGCAGCAGACAGGAGTTGCGCAACGCCCGCGCGCGCCGCAACCGGCGCCCGCACCCGCC